>JBKPLG010000015.1:0-46038 GCA_046731515.1 Pseudomonadota bacterium
AGAAGAGGGTCGCGCCGAGCAAGCCTTTCAGCATCCCGAACCCGCCGCCGAGCACTCGGTCGAACGGTCCGAGCAGCGGAGAACGCCGTGTGCGTCCGCCGATCGATCTCGCGACGACCTTCACCAGAATGAAGCTCGGCACGAACAGGATGGCGAAGGCGATCACCGCCGCGGCCGCCGAGCTGCTCCCCCACATGCCCGTGATGCCGTGCCACAGTTGCGTGTGGAACAGCTTCAACATCGCGATCGCCACCACCCAGGCGAGCAGCGAGATCACCTCGTGCACGAATCCGCGCACGAATCCGATCGCCGCGCCGCCGATCAGCAACAGGAATACGAAGACGTCGAGCGCAGTCATAGACTCGCGGCTAGCGGACAATTTTCGTCATTGCGAGGAGCGTTAGCGCCGAAGCAATCGAGGTGCATCGCTGGATTGCTTCGCTGCGCTCGCAATGACGCGGCGAATTTATTGCGGTTATGGCTCGGAAACGACTAGCAGGACCGACCATGACGATCTGGCATCACGAAGTCCCCGACCCTCACCAGATTATCGCGCGCGACGACGGTACGATGATCGAGCATCTGGGCATCGAGATTGTCGAAATCGGCGACGACTGGCTCAAGGCGCGGATGCCGGTCGATCACCGGACGGTCCAACCACAGGGCCGGTTGCATGGCGGCGCGTCCTGCGTGCTCGCCGAAACCGTCGGCTCAGTCGCCGCGAACCTGGTGATCGACAGCAGCAAGTTCCTCGCGGTCGGCCTGGACATCAACGCCAATCATATCCGTCCGGTGAAGAGCGGCTATGTCTACGGCACAGCCAGGCCCGAGGCGGTGGGCCGCACCACGCAGGTCTGGACGATCCGCATCACCGACGAGGATGACCGGCTGGTGTGCATTTCGCGATTGACGATGGCCGTCATTCCGCTGTCGAGAGGTTAACGCCCCAGCACCTGATCGACCAGCTCGCGCAAATTGGCAAATTCGGCGAGACGTAGCCCCTCGCCGGCTTTGACGCCCTTCGGAACCCACGCTGATTCGAATCCAAGCTTAGCCGATTCCTTGAGCCGCAGTCCCGCATGGGCGACGGGGCGAATCTCGCCAGACAGAGCAATCTCGCCGAGCACCACGCATTCGCTCGGCACGGGCCGATCGGACAAAGCGGAAACCAAAGCCGCCGCGACTGCCAAATCCGCCGCCGGGTCGCTGAGGCGGTAACCCCCCGCGACGTTGAGGTAGACCTCCGCCGTCGCGAAACTCAGCCCGCAGCGCGCCTCCAGCACCGCGAGGATCATCGCCAGCCGACCGCTGTCCCAGCCGACCGCCGCGCGCCGAGGCGTTGCTCCGGTGGCGAGCCGAACCGTCAACGCCTGGATCTCGACCAGCACCGGCCGCGAGCCCTCGATCGCGGGGAAGACGCTGGTGCCGCTGACCGGCTCACCGCGGTGCGTCAGGAACAAGGCCGAAGGGTTCGGAACCTCTGTAAGTCCCTGCCCCTCCATTGCGAACACGCCGATCTCGTCGGTCCCGCCGAAGCGGTTCTTCATCGCCCGCAGGATCCGGTACTGGTGGCTGCGCTCCCCCTCGAAGCTCAACACCGTATCGACCATATGCTCGAGCACTCGCGGACCGGCGATCGTCCCGTCCTTCGTGACATGGCCGACCAGCACCATTGCCGTGCCCCGCTCTTTGGCGAAGCGCACCAATTCCTGCGCGCTGGCGCGGACCTGGCTGACCGTGCCGGGCGCGCCGTCCATCAAGTCCGAATGCATGGTCTGGATGGAATCGATGATCAGCAAGGCCGGCGGCTCCGCGTCGCCGATCGTCGTGAGAATGTCGCGAACCGACGTCGCGGCCGCGAGGCGCACCGGCTCTCTGCCCAAGCCTAGTCGCACTGCTCGGAGCCGCACCTGCTCGGCAGACTCCTCGCCCGAAACATAGACGATCTTATGACCCTCGCCGGCAAGCCGAGCCGCGACCTGGAGCAGAAGGGTCGACTTGCCGATGCCGGGGTCGCCCCCAACCAGCATCGCCGACCCGGGCACGATTCCGCCGCCGATCGCACGGTCGAACTCGGCGATCCCCGTCGGGAGCCGTTCGGGCAGCCCCGCTGGCGTTTCGAGCCCCACCAGCGGGATGAGCCGACCACCGCCCTGGAGATTGTGCTTGGCGGCGAAAATACTGGAGATCTCGGCACTTTCCTGCACGAGGGTGTTCCACTCGGTGCAGTCGGGGCACTGCCCCTGCCACCGGTGCGACACCGACCCGCAAGCCTGGCAGACGTAGCGCGCTTTGACCTTCGCCATGCGGCGAGCTTATCGGAACAAACGGTGAACGTGAAGACCCTAAAACACAGCCTCCGCCTTGCCGCCCATCATCTGCTGCCGGACCAGCGGGATCGGTGGGCCGCCGTAGCTCAGAAACTGGTCGTGGAAGGCCTTCCACGCCTTCTGCCCGCCGCGGCTCGCGGCCCAGTCGTCGCGCAGCTTGCGGATCATCAGCTTGCCCATCGTGTAATTGAGATAGGCCGGATCGTAGGTGCCGCGCGCCGACTGCTGCTTCGCATTTCCTTCGTCCTGGTAGCATTGGTTGCGGAACAGGTCGAAGCTCTGCTGTTGGGTCATCGAACCGGTGTGCATACCGATCGCCGAGAGATAGCGGCAGTCGCGCAAAAGCGCGTTCGACAACTGGCCGATCAGCGCTTCGTCATTGCCTTTCTCAAGGCCCGATACGCGCATCATCTCCTCACTGTAATGCGCCCAACCCTCCGCGAAGGCGTAGCCGACGAATACCCGCCCGAACAAAAACTTGGAGCGGTTGGCGTGGAGGAAGTTGAGGAAGTGGCCCGGCCAGACTTCGTGCACTGACGTATAGAGCAGGTCATCCTTGCCGGGGATGAAAGCGTCCTGCACCGCCTTCGTCCAGGTGGGGTCGGGCGGCGAGATATAATAGACCGAGGGCAGCCCCTTCTCGTAAGGCCCGGGGATATTGATGTAGGCCGCGTTCTGCCGGTTGTACGGCGGGGACTCCTCGACCTGCGCCTCCTCGGTCCCTGGGATCGTGACGATGTTGTGGTCGATCAGAAATTTCTTCAGCATCGGGAGCTGCCGGCGCGCCTCTGCAACCGGGCCGCCAACCGGCTTGTCGGCGTTCATCTTCAACATGCACGCCTGAATCGTCTGGCCCGGAGCGTAACGCGAGCAGGCCTCACCGAGCAGCTTCTGGTTGGATGCGAGGTCCGCTCTTCCCATTTGCTCGAGCTGTTCGACCGGCGTCGTCACCATCTCGGTATCGGCGAGCATTCGCTGGAACTTCTCGCGACCGAGCGCGAAACTCGGCTTGGATGAAGCCCGCTGGCTATCCACCCACTGGGCGGTTTGCTGCATTGCCTTGACCGCTTTGTCGGTCGCGGCCTTCAGCGCCTGCTGGTCCTGAGGCGTCCCCACGCCCTTCCACGCGGTCATTCCATCGCCCGGATAATATTCGACGAAGCCGCCGAACGCGTTCTTGCCGTAATCGACGAAGCTCGTGGCCATCGGCGTCTGGATGTTGGCGCGCATCTGCTCCAGCGCTCGCGGCACGTTTTCGAGGAACTTGATGTAGGCCTTCAGCCGCACGTCCTTGGACGCGTACGGCACCGTCACGTAGACGGAGGGGTCGACGAAATTGAGGTAGGCGGCCGGGTTGTGGTGCAGCTGGTCGGCGCCCGTCGGATCGATCCAGAACAACTCGCCCTTGGCAACGGCGATCAGATAATCCCGTTCGAAGCGCTGCTCCGGTGTGAGCTTGTCGTCGCGGAAGGATTGCGCGTCGGTGATCGCTTTCTTGAGGCGATCCACCTCGTTCGTGATGGCCGCTGGAGAGAGGTCAGCGATCTGCCCGTCAAATTCATGGCGTCCCTGCTCCACGGCGAAGCCGGGGTTTGCGCGGAATGTCCCCTCGATGAAATTGTTGACGAAGGAGGGCCAGTCGCTCGCCTGCGCCTCGGACTGAGTGGCTCCGTTCTCGGGAGCATCGGAAACCCGGCACCCCGGGAGGGACAATGCAATGACCGCTGCCGACGCGATGAGAAACTTGCGCATTCCGTCACTCCCCTTTGGTCAAGGCGCGCGTGGGTAAGGCCGCTTCCGTTCCACGGCAAGCCGGGGACGATCTTCGGACGAGCCGCAAAACGAACTTAATCGATAGGCGGGTTTGGCTGTTCGACCGGTGCGCCCGCGAGGGACGGTTGCGGCCGGAGCAGGCAGGCTGTCCTAAGCGGCTCGGCCTGTTATGGCCGCATGCATGACCGCGGCCGCCATCGCTCCCATTGGAATCCTTCTTCTTGTCGCATGTCTGATCGCGATGCTGTGCCGCAGGGTCGGCCTGCCCTACATCGTCGGGCTGGTCGTCGCCGGCTTCCTAATTGCGCTGCTTCCAAATGCCCCGGAGTTCCCGCTCTCCCGAACGCTGATCTTCAACATTCTGCTTCCGCCTCTCGTGTTCGAAGCCGCACTGCAGCTCGAATGGCGGCGTTTCAGCAGCGAGCTGCCTCTCACCCTGACCCTGGCGGTAGTGGGCGTCGGGATCGCGGCTTTTGTCGTCGCCGCAGGAATGCATTGGATCATCGGCTGGAGCTGGATCGGCGCCGCGCTGTTCGGAGTGCTAATCGCGGCGACGGATCCGGTGTCGGTGATTGCGACGTTTCGTGAGATGCGTGCCGAGCGGCGCGTATCGATGGTTGTCGAATCCGAAAGCCTGTTGAACGACGGCGTCGCCGCTGTCGGCTTCGCGATACTATCGGCGCTTGCGGCCGGCGGGGCTTCGGATGCCGCGACGATCGTGCCTGCATTCTTGTGGACGATTGCGGGTGGCACGCTGATCGGCCTCGCCATAACCGGTGGCGCGCTACTGATCGTCGGCCGAACGGACGACCCGCTGGTCGAGATCACGCTGACAACGATCGCCGCTTACGCTTCCTTCCTCGTCGCCGAGCATTTCCATGCGTCCGGCGTGATCGGAGCGCTGACAGCGGGCCTGCTGATGGGCAACGCAGGTTGGGCGGGCATGATCTCTGCTGAAGGCCGTGAGCAGGTCCGCTACGCCTGGGAGTATTTCGCGTTCCTTGCCAACAGCTTCGTCTTCATCCTGATCGGCATGAACGCCGAAAATCAGCCTTTGCGGGAACTGGGGTCGGCGGCCGCGGCCGTTGCCATCGCGCTCGTGCTGGCTGGGCGGGCACTGTCGATTTACCCGCTCGCGCAGCTGTTCTCGCGTTCGCGCTGGCGGCTTCCGATGCCATACCAACACACCTTATTCTGGGGTGGCCTTAGAGGCGCGCTTGCTCTCGCACTTGCGCTGGCGGTTCCCGCGACCGTGCCGGAGCGCAATGCGATTATTGTCACCGCCTTCGTCGTCGTCGCTTTTTCGATCCTGGTTCAGGGCCTTACGATGCCCAGGCTGATCAAGCGGTTCGACCTTGCGATCCCGGAGCCAGAGGAGACGGTTGCCGCTGAGATGGCCGCCCGCTAGGGCGCGGCCAGTGAGCCTCCTTCCCGAACCGCTCCGAATTCCCGCATTTCGCTTTTTCTGGCTCGCCCGCCTCAGCACCACTGTCGGCCAAATGGCGATGGTCATCGTCATCGGCTGGCAGGTCTACGATATCGCCCGCGAGACGATGGGCCTCAAGGAAGCTGCGCTTCGCCTCGGAATTATCGGTCTCGTCCAATTCGTTCCGCTGTTCTTGCTGACCTTGGTCACGGGTTGGACTGCCGACCGTATGGACCGGCGATGGATCGCTCGTGCTGCCGTGGCGCTCGAACTCGGCTGCGCGGCGACGCTTGCCGTGTTCGCATGGAGAGAAACGACCACACTCGAAGTCCTGTACCTCGTGGCGGCCCTCCTCGGGGTCGCCCGCGCGTTCGCCGGTCCCGCGCTCGGCGCGCTCGCTCCGAATCTGGTCCCGCGGGATATTCTGCCCAAGGCTATCGCTCTCTCGTCGATCGCCTGGCAGGCAGGCGCAATCATCGGTCCGGCGATGGGCGGCTATCTTTACGCCTACGCGCCATACGCACCCTACGCTGGAAGCGCCGCGCTGTTCACCCTGTCGGCCGTCAGCCTTCTGGCAATCGGGCATGTGCCTCGCCCCGAGATCGCTCACGGCCCGAGCCCGTGGGCGCAGATGGTCGAGGGCTTGCGCTACGTTCGCCGCAACAAGCTCGTACTCGGCGCGATCAGCCTTGACCTGTTCGCGGTTTTGCTTGGCGGAGCGACTGCGATGCTTCCCGTATTCGCCCGCGATGTGCTCCAAGCCGGGCCCGAAGGGCTCGGTCACTTGCGGGCTGCACCCGCGGTCGGCGCAACGCTTACGGCCGCCTTCTTTTCGATCCGGCCGCTCAAGCAGAATGTGGGAGTAAAGATGCTAGCCGCCGTCGGCATATTCGGAGCGGCGACTGTCATCTTCGGCTTTTCCCGGTCGATGCCGCTTTCGCTTTTCTGCCTCGCGACGCTCGGCGCGGCCGACATGTTTTCGGTTTATGTCAGACAATCGTTGATTCAGCTTTATACGCCGGACGAAATGCGTGGCCGCGTCGGGGCCGTTTCACAGCTGTTTATCTCCGCCTCGAACGAACTCGGGGAGGCGGAATCCGGCTTCCTCGGAGCACTGATCGGCCCGGTCCCATCGGTTATTGCGGGCGGTTTCGGCGCGATCGCCGTGGTTTTGGTCTGGGCGTGGTGGTTCCCCGAGCTGCGGCTTGCACGACGTCTTGAAGCTCCCGATCTGTCCGCCTCCACTACGAAGGAAATCGCCTCATGAAAGCAGCGAACATCCTCGAGACTATCGGCAACACGCCGCACGTCCGCTTGAACCGTCTCTTCGGCGACCGCGCGGAGGTGTGGATCAAGCAGGAGCGAGCAAATCCGGGCGGATCGATCAAGGACCGTATCGCTCTCTCGATGGTCGAGGACGCGGAGCGGACCGGCAAGCTCGGGTCGGGCGGAGTTATTGTCGAACCGACCTCCGGCAACACTGGAATTGGCCTTGCGATAGTCGCGGCGGTCAAAGGTTATCGGCTAATCCTGGTGATGCCCGACAGCATGAGCGTCGAACGGCGGCGGCTCATGCTGGCGTTTGGAGCAGAGTTCGAACTGACTCCGCGCGAGAAGGGAATGAAGGGCTCAATCGCGAGAGCGCAGGAGATCATCGACTCCACGCCGAATTCATGGATGCCGCAACAGTTTGAAAATCCCGCAAATCTCGAGGTTCACCGACGTACGACGGCGCAGGAAATCCTGCAGGATTTCGCTGACGGTCCGCCGGACGTCATCATTACTGGCGTGGGAACTGGGGGCCACATCACGGCCTGCGCAGACGTCCTCAAAAAGGAGTGGCCTCATCTCAAGGTCTTTGCCGTGGAGCCGACGTTGTCGCCTGTGCTGTCGGGAGGCGAGCCGGGACCGCATCCGATCCAGGGTATCGGAGCGGGATTCATTCCCGCGATCATGGACGTGTCGTTGCTTGACGGGGTGATCCAGGTCGATCCGGAAGACGCCAAGCAGATGGCTCGGCGCGCAGCGCGCGAGGAGGGCATGCTGGTCGGCATCTCCTCCGGAGCGACCTTGGCGGCGATCGAGCTGAAATTGGCTGAATTGGCCGATCATCCGAAAGTGCTCGGTTTCAATTACGATACCGGTGAGCGTTACTTGTCGGTGCCGGACTTTCTTCCCGAGCAAACTTAAGAGTTCGATAACCTCATTCTTTTGGGGCTCCGTTAACCCGGCCCCGTTAAACCGACTCACCCGGGCGCGAAGGGACCCGGCGAGCGGTGGATAATGCGTCGGAACCTATTCGTTAAATCACCAGGGGTTGAGCATCTCGCGCCAGCTCGCGCGTCTGCGTCGGAGGCGCTGTTCTTCGACGTTCGAGAGCATGATTCGACCACCGATCTGACACTTGCCGAGCGCCGCGTCGGAGCCTGGGTTTTTGCGCCCTGGCTGCTGCTTTGCGGTCATCTAATTATTGGCGTTAGCCTGCTGCTTCAGGACCGCCCGTCGGCGAGCTGGGCCACGCTCGCATCCGTCTTCGTTCCTTTTGTGCTGTCGCTCCTAACCGATCTCGCGGCTGCGATGGTCATGCTCGGATGGCGACGGATGCAGCTGGCGCCTCACACGGTCGGACGTCTCATGTGCATCTACATCGCTGTCACCGGCGCATTGTCGATGGTGTCCAGCGTTGCATGCGGCGCCCTCCATCTTTCAGACCCTGCATTCGTCACCGTTGCGATGTGCATGGGCTTCTTCGTCCGCTCGATCACCGCGATCGCCTCGCCTCCCTTGGCAGTTATCAACGCCCTTGTGGCAGCCGCCAGCACGTTCATGTTTTCCGGCAGCCTGCTGGTCACCTTTGCCATCCAGGCCGCGTCCGTCATGATGATCTTTTACAGCGTCGCTGTGACCTGCAAGACGATCGCTGGAGGAAGGCGGCGCCTCGCAGTTGAATGGCAGGCCAAGAAGGCGCTGAATTTCGTCGACGAATTCGAGAATAGCGGTCGGGGCTGGTTCTGGGAAACCGATTCCCTCGGGACCCTATCGTATGTGTCGCGCCAGCTCGCCGACGATTTCCAGTGTGAGCCTGAAGCGCTTCTGGGCCGACGGTTTACCGATCTGCTGTCAGTCGACACACACGGCTCGACGACCGCAGAAGAACGCAAAACTCTCGGCTTTCATCTATCCGCCCGCTTCCCCTTTTCCGACGTTGTGGTTCGGCCGGCGAGCGACGAGGACGTCCACTGGTCGCTCTCCGGCAACCCGATATTCGACGAGCGCGGCCGCTTCCTCGGCTTCCGCGGAATCGGGACCGATTTGACCGAGCAACGCCGGTCCGAGCAGGAAATCTCGCGGCTCGCTCGGTTCGACTCTCTTACCGGCCTGCCGAACCGCGCGATGATGCGCCAGACACTTGAGGAGGCCCTGCGCAATGCTGCCATTCGGCAGAAGGGTTGCGCGCTCTTTTTGATCGACCTCGATCGGTTCAAGAATGTCAACGATACGCTCGGTCATCCTATTGGCGATGCGCTTCTGCGCCAGGTTGCCGATCGGCTGAAATCGGTAATGGGCAACCATGGCCAGGTTGGGCGCCTTGGCGGAGACGAGTTTCAGGCCGTCCTTCCCGGTACGGTTGACATCGGTCTTTTGGAATCGCTCGCTCGCACTTTGATCGAGCAGGTCTCGCGTGCCTACATGATCGAGGGTCACAAGGTGACCATTGGCGCTTCGGTCGGAATAGCGATCGGCGATCCGGGGCGCGCGAGTGCGGACGCTTTGGTGCGCAATGCCGATCTTGCGCTTTATGCCGCCAAAGGTGCCGGCCGCGGGAAGCACTGTTTCTACGAACCATCGATGCACAGCGAGGCTGCGGAGCGCCAGATGCTCGAGAACGATCTCCGGCAGGCGATCGAGCGCGGCGAGATGTGGGTCGCTTATCAGCCCATCGTTCACGCTGCCGGCGAGGAGATTTCAGGGTTCGAAGCTTTGGTCCGGTGGCAGCACCCGACTCGCGGGGCAATCTCGCCCGACAAGTTCATCCCGCTCGCGGAAGAGGCAGGCCTGATTGGAAAGATCGGCGAGTGGGTATTGGAAACGGCGCTTGCGGAAGCAGCGCGTTGGCCGGACGCAGTGCGCGTTGCGGTCAACCTCTCGCCGATCCAATTCAATGACCCCGCCATCGTCAATCTCGTAGAGGCGCTGCTGAAACGTCACGGCGTGCGCGCGAGCCGGCTCGAGCTGGAGATCACCGAGGGCGTGTTCCTCGCTGAAGGCGATTCCACCGATGAGACCTTTGCCAAGTTGAAAAAGGTCGGCGTTAGGCTTGCGCTCGATGATTTCGGCACGGGTTACAGCTCGCTCGGCTATCTCAAGAAAGCGCCGTTCGACAAGATCAAGATCGACCAGAGCTTCGTTCGCGGCGCCGCTTCGACAACCAACCGCAATGCCGCAATCATCCGCGCCATCGTCACTCTCGCGGAAACACTGGGAATGGACACTTGCGCCGAGGGCGTTGAGACCCACGACGACCTGCAGCTCATCCGTGAGCTCGGAGTCAGCATGGTGCAGGGTTACATCTTCGGCCGGCCAAGCGAGGCGGACACGGCACGCGAGCTTGCCAATCGCGTGACGGTGGAAGCCGACGGCTTCCAGTGCATCCGTGAGCCTCGCCACCGGCTGATGCGCCGAGCCATTACGCGAATCGACGATGAGATGATCGAAGTGAAGCTGAGAAACATTTCGTCGATGGGGGCGCAGGTCGAATGTCCCCTATCCGTTTCGCCTGGGACCGAGCTCGCGATTGACATCGTCGGTGTCGGTCCGGTCCGAGCCACGGTTCGCTGGGCGCAGGCCGGCAAATTCGGAGTCCAATTCTCCGAGCAGTTCAACCTTGGGCGGCTCGCTCCGAAGAAGGAGCGCACCAACGAGGCGACGATGCTTCGGCCCTGGTATATAGACCAACGCGAGGCGAGCTGATCCTTTAGCGGCTTGCGATCCGGCGCACTTGAGCGCGATCCTTGCCGTAGAAATCGTCGAAATAGACGATCGAAGTCCCGCTCGGCACCGCGGTTAAATAGGTGAGATAGATCGGAACGGGCGACGGCAAGTTGACCTTCTGCTCGGGCCTCGCGCCTTTCGGGCTTGGTGGACGGCCGTTGAAAAGCCAGCGGGCAAAGCGCGGCGCGTCCTCCAGGCGGACGCACCCATTGCTTTGCAACCGCGCCGCTTCCTCGATCTTTTCCCTTTCGGGCGTGTCGTGCAGCCAGATCCCCTGCGCGTTCGGGAACATGAACTTCATCTTACCCATCGAGTTGGCCGGGCCCGGCTTCTGACGCATGCGGACGTGTACGCGACCGGCGACGACGCCGTGCCAGTCAATCGACATGGGGTTGATCACCTTGGCGCTCGGCGAAAAGTCAGAAAGGATCTCGTAGCCCTTCTCGTTGAGATAGGCGCGGCCACGTTTAAGCACGTTCGGAGCAAGTTTCCTCGCCGCAATGTCCGGCGGAGCGTTCCAATACGGGTTGAGCGCGATGTAGCGGATGAAGGCATTCATCATCGGAGTCTGTGCGATCGGATCAGGCCGTCCGGCGACGACGCGCATCGAGTCCACCACTTGCCCGTTCTCGTACATGTAAAGCCGCGCGGCCGGCGCGTTGACGATGACAAAGCGCCCGTGACCCGAGGGTAGCACCCGCGCGCGCTCGAGATTGAGCATCAGCAGACGCCGCTCAGCCTCGCTGCGATAGATCCGGCTCGCAATCGCCTGACGCAACTGGGCATAAATTGGGTTCATCCAACCCATCTGTTGAACGTAATCGCCTAGCGAAGGCGCTGCGGCAGCCTGATTTAGGATGTCGGCGGCGGATGGCGGCGCGGGCTTCAACTCCTGATCGACGTAGATAATTCCGATGCCGGGGTCGTGTTTGAGATCTCGGGCATAAGCCACGAGCGCCTGGCTGAGCGCCATTTCGGCCCGCTGCACGGCTGCCGGGTCGCGGCGTGACGCGTCGCCAACGATCCGCGCTAGGCGGCGGGCATCATAACGCCTGGGGTTAAGATTGTCGGCCTGTGCCGTGGCCAGAAGCTGGAGCAATTGCTGCGCCGCGGCGCCTGACCTCGGCGAAAACCACAAAGGCATTCCACCACGCTGCCGATAAAAGTCGGCGACGTCGCCGGCATAGGATGCCGAAGCCGACGCGCCTTCAGCCGGAGTTCCGCTGATCACGGCCGGTGCCGCGACCCCAATCATCGCCGCTACGGCCAGGCCGAACCCGCATCGTCCTTTCGTCAGCTGCAAGCTGCGGAAACTGCTCATATTCCTTGAAACTCCACCGAGGCGCCGATCACTCTAACTGTAAAGCGTCCGGGTTCAAGGCAGCCGAGCACCTGCGCTGGACCCAAAAAGAAGCGCCGGCTGAACGCCGGCGCTTCGTCTTCAGTTCAAAAGTTTAATATCTCCGGTCGATGTCAATGTCGCGAATGAAGCCGCGATTGTCGACGTCACACGTGAATGACAGGTCCGGCTGATAATTGTAGCCGAGCGCGCCATAGGCGCCGACGCCGTACGGACCGTAACCGTTGTTAGCGTAGCGTCCGCTCGTGGCAAGGCCACGCACCCGAACGGTGCCGCCGCGCGGGACGACCTGTGTCACGTTCAGGACTCGCGCGCTACTGTAGGTGTTCGCACCGAGGAGCGCTCCAAGCACACCACTGACGCCAGTCCGGTTATAAAGCCGGCTCTGCACTGCAGCAGTGCACTGCTGAGCGGCATAATCGGCGTTCACCCCGTACATGCCGTAGCCGTACGGATAATATTGCGCTGATGCCGGAGCTGCAGCGGCAAGCCCTGCGAAGCCCAGGCCACCGGCAAGGAATTTGATCATACGCATGACTCGGATCTCCTTTCAAAGCGATTCGATCCTTCGCCGGTTAAAACGCGTGATTAGACGGCACGGCTCGGCGGCTTGTCGCACCCAGTCTTCAGGCCGTCGCGCTCCCATGAACTGGCCGTGAACGGTTCGTTCAAGTCGTGAGATACTAACCTAGTGGGTTAGCCATGAGCGAAAGCTCAATTGCGCCGGTCGCCCTGGCGCCGATCTTCCTGCCTGCGATCGCCGCTGCGCAGCCCGCCTTGCCGGCGGTCGCCGGTCTGTCGGCGTTCTCCTTGCCGCCGATCTTGATCTTTCCTCCGATCGTCTTCCCGATCTTCATCCTGGCCATCCATCGTGTCGCCTCCAGCCCCTACGTAATCCATCGGTCATAATCGATGGGAGACAGGAACACGCCGCCCGCCTCATTTCCCAGTGCCCAGCGGATCTGGGCCCGGAAATTTTCGCTGTGTTCGACCTGCAGGGTGATGAATTCGCCAATCTGCGGGCGTTCCTGCACCTCGATGCGGAAACCTCCGCTCGACACATCGAGGATTATGACGTCGGTCTTGACGCCGTCCGAATCGATCATAACGGCAGGTCGGCGCAGATCGACCCTAGGGGCGCGATTGTTGGACTCTCCGGTACGCGCCATAGCCGTCCCTTCCCGCGCAAGTTTCTAACATGGATTAGGGGCGATCTGGTAGTTGCGCGACGTTCTTAACGCACGCTGTCAAACGTCAAAAAGCGTCAACTGGCACCCGCATCAGCGTTTCAGCACCCGCCTCGATCTTGCTTCTAAGCGCGTTCGAAAGCGGCAGCTCGCGCGCCGCATAGAAGCGGGCAGCTGCAAGTTTCGTTTCATGGAAGGTGCGATCGTCGCTGCCGTCGGCGAGGGCGAGTGATGAGGCGGAGGCCATCTTGAGCCACATCCAGCCCAGCGCGACCAGACCCATCAACTCCAAGTAGGCATAGGCGCCCGCGCCGGCGTTATCGGGATCCGCCAAGCAATGCTGGGCGAGCCACATCGTCGCTGCCTGAAGGTTGGCGAGCGCCAGCTCAAGCGCCGCGGCGACGCCGGCCGGATCCCCCGCCCGCTTCGCTTCGACGATGTCGCCATCGACCAACTCAAAGAAGGTGCGCACCGCGCGGCCGCCATCCTTGGGAAGTTTGCGCCCGACCAGGTCCATCGCCTGGATACCGTTGGTGCCCTCGTAGATTTGAGTGATGCGGGCATCGCGTACGAACTGCTCCACCCCATGCTCTCGAATATAGCCATGGCCGCCGAATACCTGCTGAGCTCGAACTGCGGCCTCGAAGCCCTTGTCGGTCAGATAGCCCTTGATGACGGGAGTGAGCAGGCCGAGCAGGTCCTCCGCCTGCTGCCGGTCCTGTTCGTCGGGCGAGCGGCGTGCAAGGTCGACCTGGAGCGCACCCCAAAGCACCAGGGCCCGACCTCCCTCATTCCAGGCCTTCGCCTCCAGCAACATTCGGCGAACGTCGGGATGGACGATGATCGGGTCGGCCTTCGCGTTTGTATCGCGGTCGGATTCCTTGAGCGCGCGGCTCTGACGTCGCTCCTTCGCGTAGGCCACTGCATTCTGATAGGCGACTTCGCCCTGCGCGAGACCCTGAAGTCCGACACCGAGCCTGGCAGCGTTCATCATGATGAACATGGCCTGCAGGCCTTTCTCCGGCTCGCCGATCAACCAGCCTTTCGCGCCATCGTAGTTCATGACGCAGGTGGCATTTCCGTGGATGCCCATTTTCTTCTCGAGCGCGCCGCACCCGAGGCTGTTGCGTTCCCCCAGCGAACCATCCTCGTTCAACAGGAACTTGGGCACCAGGAAAAGCGAGATTCCTTTCACATTGTCCGGAGCGCCGGCGATCTTGGCGAGCACGAGGTGAATGATGTTCTCGGACAGGTCGTGCTCTCCGGATGAGATGAAGATTTTGGTGCCCGTGATCGAATGGCTTCCATCAGGATTTGGGTCGGCCCTGGTCTTGAGGAGTCCCAGGTCGGTGCCACAATGAGGCTCGGTCAGGTTCATCGTGCCTGTCCAACGACCAGTCACCATATTCGGGACGTAGGTTCGTTTGATTTCATCGCTCCCCTTGACGAGCAGCGCTGCGATCGCCCCTGCGGTCAGGCCCTGGTACATTTCGAAGCTATGGTTGGCGGAGAGAATATATTCGCTGACGGCAGTGCCAATGACGTGGGGCAGACCCTGTCCGCCATATTCCTCGGGCGCGGTTAACGTCGGCCAGCCCGCATCGCAGAATTGCTTGTAGGCGTCTTTGAAACCCGGCGGTGTGGTGACGGAGCCGTCGTCTGCCCGTTTGCATCCGACTTCATCGCCAACGCGGTTGAGAGGCTGCAGCACTTTCTCCGTGAAACGGCCCGCCTCTTCAAGGATCGCTTCGACGACATCCGGCGAAGCATTGGCGAAGCCGGGGAGGTTCGAATAGCGGCCAACATCGAGGATGCTTTCGAGGATGAAGCGCGTGTCTTTCACGGGCGCGGTGTAGATCGGCATTCACTGACCTCCGTGTCAGTACACTCCTATGGCCGTGATTTGGCGTCGTCCAGCGTTGTACGCCGACGTCGAGGCGCATAAATGTTGGAGTGGAAGGAACGCTGATGAAACTCGGAAAGCTGTTGGTCACTGGAACGCTTGCACTCTTCGCTCAAAGCGCAATCGGGAGTCCGGCACGAACCGAAACGGCGGTATTGGCCGGCGGCTGCTTTTGGGGCACGGAAGCAGTCTTCGAACATGTGAAGGGCGTGACCGACGTCGTTTCGGGCTATGCGGGTGGGCGGGCAAGCGACGCCCGTTATGACCGGGTGAGCTCCGAGGTGACCAATCATGCGGAGGCTGTCCGGATCACCTATGATCCCAATCAGATCAGCTATGTGGATCTTTTACGCATCTTCTTCTCGGTTGCTCACGACCCGACGCAGGTCAATCGCCAGGGGCCCGACGTCGGCCGTAGCTACCGTTCGGCCATTTTCCCGCAAAATCCGAGCCAAGAGAGGATCGCACGCCAATTCCTTGCAAAGGTTGAGTCCGCGCATGTATTTAAAAAGCCGATCGCGACGCGGGTCGAATCAGGCGCCTTCTATCCGGCTGAAACGTATCATCAGAACTATGCTCGCAGGCACCCCAACGAGCCTTACATCGTTGCCAATGACCATCCGAAAGTCGCGCTTCTGAAGGCCCATTATCCCAATCTTTGGAAAGGCTAACGCGTTAAGATTTCACGCTTTATTCAGGCGGGGGGCGACAAATGAAAGCGTCCTCACTATATGGCGCGCGCAACAAGTACGGTTCGGCACCGCTCGGGGGAAACAGGACCATGCTGACGACTAATCCCTTCGATGACGACAAGCTGCGCGAGGAGTGTGGCATCTTCGGCATCTGGGGCGCAGACAATGCGGCGAGCTTCGTCGCTCTTGGCCTGCATGCACTGCAGCATCGCGGCCAGGAGGCCGCGGGGATCACCAGCTTTGATGGCAAGCATTTCCATTCGCACCGCGCGATGGGTCATGTCGCCGGTAACTTCGACCGCGACGACATCATGCGCAAGCTCGCGGGCCGCGCGGCGATCGGCCACGTGCGCTATTCGACGACTGGCGAGACGGCGCTCCGCAACGTTCAACCTCTGTTTGCCGAGCTTGCCGAGGGCGGCTTCGCAGTGGCGCACAACGGCAATCTTTCCAATGCAATGAAGCTCCGGCGGACGCTCAACCGCCGCGGATCCATCTTCCAGTCGACGAGCGATACTGAGGTCATCATCCATCTGGTCGCCACATCGAGCTTCACCAATATGCTCGACCGTCTGACCGATGCGCTAAAGCAGGTCGAAGGCGCTTACTCGCTGCTGGTGCTGACCGATGAAGGTCTGGTCGCCTGCCGCGATCCGCTTGGGATTCGCCCGTTGGTGATGGGTAAGCTCGGCGAAGCGACGATCTTTGCGTCGGAAACGGTGGCGCTCGACGTGATCGGAGCGAGTTTCCTCCGCGATGTTGAGCCCGGCGAGGTGGTTCTGGTCAGTGACAGCGGCATCCGCTCCTTCCGGCCGTTCGAAAAGGCAGCGGCACGGCCTTGCATCTTCGAACATGTCTATTTCTCGCGCCCCGATTCCATCGCCGAAGGAAAGTCGGTCTATGAGGTGCGCAAGAACATCGGCGCAGAGCTCTCCCGTGAAGCTCCGGTTCAAGCTGACTATGTCGTGCCCGTTCCCGACAGCGGCGTTCCGGCCGCGCTGGGCTTCAGCCAGGCATCGGGCATTCCGTTCGAACTCGGCATCATCCGTTCGCATTATGTGGGCCGAACCTTCATTCAGCCGACCCAGGAAGTGCGCCATCTCGGCGTAAAGCTGAAACATAACGCCAATTCAGCGCTGATCGACGGAAAGAGCATTGTTCTCGTGGATGACTCGATCGTCCGCGGTACGACGTCG
Source organism: Pseudomonadota bacterium (assembly GCA_046731515.1). Lineage (GTDB taxonomy): Bacteria > Pseudomonadota > Alphaproteobacteria > Sphingomonadales > Sphingomonadaceae > Sphingomicrobium. The sequence goes on from JBKPLG010000015.1 coordinate 16,860, forward strand.
GTGAAACTGGTGCAGATGATGCGCGACGCCGGCGCTCGCGAAGTGCACATGCGGATCGCATCGCCCCCGACGAGGCACAGTTGCTTCTACGGGGTCGACACTCCCGAGCGCGCGAAGCTGCTCGCAGCGCAAATGGGCGTTGAGCAGATGCGCGATTATATCAATGCCGATAGTCTCGCCTTCATCTCGATCGAAGGCCTGTACCGAGCGCTGGGCGAGGAGCGGGATAATGTCCATCCGCAGCGTTGCGATGCCTGTTTCACCGGCGATTATCCGACGACCTTGACGGATTTGACCGAAAACGAGCGAGCAGCCTCGCTTTCGCTGGTAGCCAGCCGCTAAACGCGGCTTCCATGAGTGATTCGACGCCACTTTCCGGCAAGCTAGCGCTTGTCACCGGTGCGAGCCGCGGCATTGGTGCCGCGACCGCGGAAGAGCTCGCCAAGGCCGGCGCCCACGTGGTGCTCGTCGCCCGCACGGCAAAAACGCTCGAGGACGTCGAGGAGCGAATCCATCAGGCCGGCGGCAACGCGACCATCGCCCCGCTCGACCTCACGGACGGGGAGTCCATCGGCAAACTAGCAGTCGCGGTCGGCGCGCGCTGGGAAAAGCTCGATGTTCTTGTGCTCAACGCGGCGATGCTCGGTTCGCTGACACCGGTGCAGGATATCGATCCAAAGGAATATTCGCGGCTGCTGAGCCTCAACCTGCTCGCTAACCAGGCGCTTATCGCAGCGTTCGATCCGCTACTGAGGCAGGCTGAGCGAGCGGACATCGTTGCTCTAACCTCGTCCGTCGGCGAAGAGCCGCGAGCCTTTTGGGGTGCCTACGGCTCATCCAAGGCCGCGCTCGAAATTTTGCTAGGCGCCTATGCCGACGAGACTGCCTTCACTCATCGGATTCGGGTCCATATCATCGACCCGGGCGCAACGCGCACACGAATGCGGGCGATTGCCTTTCCTGGCGAGGAGCCGGAGAGCGTTAAGCCGCCCGAGGTGGTTGCACAGGCCATCGTCGAGCGTCTGACAGCCGATCCACCCACCGGTGAAAAGGTGCGGATAGAGGCCGGCTAGACGCAAATTTGGGAAATATTGACGCGAGTTCGATAACAAAGGTTTCTTGACCTCAAGTTTGGGCGGAGCAGCTTTGGTGGCGACGGTAGAAGGATTTGGCGAAACGCAGCCGCTCAATCTGTCGCAGTTGCTCGCCCAAATTTGCGCGGGACGGCCGGAGGACCGGCTGACGCTGAGCGAATTTTCGGGCCTGCTGCGCGATCGCGCATGGGGCGGCCTGCTCCTTATGTTTGCACTGATCAACATCCTGCCACTTCCGCCTGGCACGACGACAATCACCGGCTTGCCCCTAATCATCCTCACTGCGCAAATGGCGGCCGGGCGGGTAACGCCGTGGTTTCCACGGCGCATGGATGAGCGAGGCGTAGCCAAAGGCGATGTGGCGCGACTGGTCAGCAGGATGCTTCCCTGGGAGCGACGGGTGGAACGCCTGCTCAAGCCGCGGCTGATCGGTCTTACCAAGCATCGGGCGGCCCGCGTCATCGGCGTAGTGAGCCTGCTGCTTTCCTTGATTCTCTGGCTCCCGATTCCGCTCGGCAATCACGCCCCGGCTGCAACTATGGCCCTGTTCGCGCTGGCTTTGATCTACCGCGACGGCGTGCTCGTGCTGCTTGGCGCGGTCGCAACTCTCATTAGTCTGGCGCTCGTTTCCTTGACGATCGGCACGGTTTGGCTCGCACTGCTAATTCTGTTGCGCCAACTGCCCATCGGTTAACGGTGAACCTCAGCGCTTCACCATCGTCACTTGTGCGACATCGATCGCACCGCCGCGAAAACCGCCCTCGCAATACATGAGATAATAGCGCCAGAGATTGTGGAACTCCTCGCGGAAGTCGTCTAGCTCGCCGCGGGCCACCGCGAGATTATAGCGATTGCGCCAGCGGCGCAGTGTCTCGGCATAGTCGAGGCGGAATGCTTCACGATGGTCCCATGAGAGGCCTCGTTCCGCCGCCTGGCGCTGAAACTTGGTTTCGTCGAGCAACACTCCGCCCGGGAAAATGTAGGTCTGTATGAAGTCGGGATTGCGCGCGTAATCATCGAACAGCCGGTGATCGATGCTGATGTATTGCAGTGCCGCCCGGGCTCGCGGCTTCAAGTTTCGAGCGATCGAATCAAGATAGGCGCCCCACCAGCGCTGCCCCACTGCCTCGACCATTTCCACGGAGGCGACCGCATCGAACTGCTCGGCCGTGTCGCGATAGTCCTGCAAGCGGATTTCGATTTGCTCAGATAGTCCTGCTTTCGCAATCCTCTCATCGGCCCAAGCCTTTTGCTCCTTGGACAAAGTCAGGCCAACCACTTCCGCGCCCCGCCGGGCAGCCTCTATCGCCAGGCTTCCCCAGCCGCAGCCGATCTCGAGCAGACGCTGACCCGGCTTGATCCTCAGCCGATCGAGCAAGGTCGCCACCTTGCGCCTTTGCGCATCCTCCAGGCTGTCATGCGGGTCCGCGAACCGCGCGCAGCTGTAGGTCATCGTCTCATCCAGCCAGGCGGAATAAAAATCGTTGCCCAGATCATAGTGCGCGGCGACGTTGGCTTGGGCGTTGTGAGGCGCATTGTCGCGTAAGCGGTGCGCAACGGCGTTAATCCAGCGGAACGGTCCCTTGGCGCGGCCCACGTTGCCCAGCGGCACCCCGTTCTCGGAGAATAGCTCGAAGATCGCTACCGGATCCGGACTGGCCCATTCGCCGAGCGTCCACGCCTTATACCAACCGACCGATCCCGAGGACGCCAACCGCACCAGGGCCATCCAGCTATTAAGGTGTACGGCAGCGTCCGCACCAGGTTCGCGAAAACCAATTCGGCGGCGGTTACCACCGGGAAGGGTCACTTCGAGACCGCCGCGATCCAGCCCGCTGTCGATCAGATCGAGCATCCGGGAGACCGCCGGAGCCGCGAGCCGCGCCAGGACCCCGCCGCCGGTCGCGAAGCGGCGGTCCGCGCGCACCAAATGCTCGCCGCGCGTGCTCATGACGACCGAGTTATGAATTCGCGCGTCCCTTGTCGAGCGGGATCAGGAAGCGCGCTGACCTTCGGGAATGGGGAAAGGCCCCAGGCGACCTGCGCCCGGGGCCTTTGACCTCAGCGCCGCCGGCGCTTGATTGGGGCCAATCCTCCCGCCGTGGTCACGTCGCCGACGACGAAATCGTCGAAGAAAACGACGTTGCCGACGTTCCCCTGGCCGGTGACTTCCATGTGCACGGTTGCAGTGCCGGCGGGAGCGGTCACATCGAGCGCACCCTGCCGCCACTCGGTGCTGCTCAACGACAGCGGCGGTATGTCATTCTCCTGCAAGAGCTGCCGTGCGCCGTCATACCATTTGACCTTCACCTTCGCATTCGGGATCGCCCCGCTGCCGCGCCTGGCCCAGTAGCTGATGCGCTTCGGACCGGCGGTCGTTTCGAAGCCCGGCCAGCTGCCGAATGTGACGCCCCATCCGTAGAGCTCCGTAACCGCCATGCGCAGACTGTAGCCGCCGCTGTGGTGCTGCGCGCTGGAGCGCGTGATCGATGATGAAAACCACGGCTGCCAATCTCCAAGCGACCCCTCGAGACCAGACGTATCCGCGTCGAGGTAATTGGCCACAGGCGCGGGAGGCGGAGGCGGAGGCGGCGGAGGAGGTGGCGGCGGTGGTGGTGGCGGAGGAGGCGGTGGCGGCGGTGGTGGCGGAGGCGGTGGTGGTGGCGGTGGCGGCGGATCGCCGGCATCCGCGTCGCCCACCACGACATCGTCCAGGTAAACCGGGTCTCCGGGATTCCCAGTGCCGCTGGACAGTTCGAAGAGCATGCTGTTGGTTCCAGCCGGTGCGTCCAAATCGCGAATAGCTTGCTGCCATTCCGGACTCAGCTGGATAGGCAAATCATCATCGCGAATGAGCTGTTGCGAGCTGTCAAGCCAGCGAACTTTCAAGATCGCGTCACCAAGGCTCGCAGATCCGCTCTTCATCCAATAGCTGATGCGCTTGAAACCGGCATAGACTTCAAAGCCAGGCCAGTTGTTGGTGTTGATGCCCCAGAAACGATCGCTCAGATCGATGCGCAGGCTGCTTGTTCCGCTATGGGCTTGACTGCTGTCCCGTGACAGCGACGTGGAAAACCACGGTCGCCATTCTCCGATCGAACCCTCGAAACCGGATGAGTTCGCGTCCAAGTAATTGCTGACAGGCTCACGCGGCGGGAAGATGCTTCCGACGTCCTGGTTGAACGGCGCCGCGGTCCAAACGGAAGCATTGATGACATCGCCAAATCCCTTCACGAACCGCCAGGTCCCCGTGTAGCGATTATTGTAGAAGCGATTATTTGGCCCGAACATCACCGAGTTTTGGATTTCAGCAATCGTGTAAGGCGACCAGGGTATGTTGTCCGCACCCGTCGCATAGAGCGCATTCACCCCGCAATAAGTGCCAGCGCAAGGCACCACCGCCGGATCGAAGACGAAGTCGTTGTTGTAGACCTGGATATTCTGCGAGTTCCAACGGCAGTTGGTTCGGTACGGCTCCTCAGAGACGTTGGCGTAACAGGGATGGGACGCGTTGATCGGGTCCGGACCGACAAAGTTATAGGGCGGCGGAATGATCGTGGGCGAGACGAACGGTGTGCAGTAGCTTGAACTCGTATTGCCGGTCGAATTGCAAAAGCGATTGGAGCTTGCGTAGATCGACACTCCGGCAAAATTATTCTCGAACCGATTGTCGTAGATCCGCAGGTTTGGTGATCCGCTGACCGTGTACGGAAGGCGGGAATCGCCGCCGGATTCCGAGATGTAGACGCCGGGTATGGGCGCCCCTAGATTGTCTCTGCCCGCTACCCAGCCATTGTTACGGATGAAGTTGTTGCGGATCGTGGCGTTGTAGCTGATCTCGTAAAAGATGCCCTGGGCATCGTTCCCGTCGATGTAATTTCCTTCAAACAGGAAATCGATGTCGTTGGTATCCGCCCACAATGCGACTCCGCGGTTGTTATGGACCCAGTTGTTCGTGACCCGGGCCCCCCGTACGTCCCAGAACTTGCCCCCGCCGGTGCAGCCGCACCCCGGTATCTCTCTCTCCCAATCGCCCGTGTTGTTGCCAGTTATCTCATTGTGGTCGATCGTAATGTCGGTGATCGCCGGCTGGCCCTCGATCTGAGGACGAGACATGCTGAAGCCGTACTGGCCGTTGTCTTTCAGGCAATTGTAACGAATGACGTTTCCGGATCCGACGAAAACACCCGCAGCCTTATTGTTGATCACCGTATTGTATTCGATGGTCCAATTGCTGGCGGCGTTATGGTTCACAACGCCCTCATTCATCGGACTGACAAAGTTCTGGATCGTCAGATATTTGATCGTCACACCGCTCGCATCGCCGGTGAATGCGTAGCGGTTGATATTTCGCGCATCGAGGATGGCTCCCGGCCCGCCGATAAAGGTCGTGTTATCGCCGCCGGCGATTTGGGCCCATTCCGAATCTCCCAGGGTATGTACGCCCGGAGCGAACCAGAAGGTCGCGCCTGGTCGGTCCCAATTGAAGTTGGAATTATCTCCGGCAGGAACGACAACGGAGCCCGCCGGCGGATTCGCTGGGCCGCTCAAAAGGCTGGTGTTGCCGCAGATCTGCGCCGGCGGACTCGTCGGCCAGGGCGGCGTCGTCTGCGCTTGAGCCGGCGTCGGAGCGGACGCCCATAGGAGGCAAAGCGCCGTTGTGCCGGTCAATGACTGATACAATTTCTGTCGATTTGTTTTCGGCCGTCTGATCGGTAACGCGAGCAACTCCACTCCCATGGCTGATTCCTTATTTGATTTGGCGAGGACTGGGCGGATGACCGCCTTGGACAAGTATGCGTCAGTCTTTATTCGCCACTGAACAAGTCGTCGGCGCTACCTAATTCTTATTGTCAGTAAGTAACGAACCAAGTAACCACAGAAATAGTTCTTCGATTATGACTATATTGTATAACGGAAAGTCAACCGGCCTATTTCAATAGGTGAGGGGATCCTCAATCGAGCGGTATCAGGAAGGTGTTGCGCGTCCGGCCAGAGGTGAAGCGCTGGTCGCCGAGGGAGGCGCGGCCCTTCTCTTTGATCACAATCGGCATGCGCGACCAGAATAAGAAAGCGCGGACACGCTTGTCGCGATTGACGGCGGCGGCAAGCCGAGGATCATCCAGGTGCAACGGAGTGATAACCGGATCGAGCGTCGCTTGATTGAGGCTGAGGATATTGTAGCTGCCGATCCCGCCCACGCCGTCTCCGCGCCAGATCATTCGGCGGCGCCAGAATTCGAGTGGAACCTCACCCGCCACAATCATCTGAGGCTCAGCGACGCGTTCGACCAGAGGCCGCGTTACCGCCTCGGCGCGAAGGCTGATGGCGGCATTGAGGCCGATATAGCCAAGAACCGCCCCCAGCGACCATAAAGCCGGCCTCGTCCAGCTCCGGCCGAGACGCTCGGCCCGCCATGACATTTCGAGGCCCAGGATCAGCATGATCCAAATCCACGGATCCATAATGAAGAGCGTGTCGCCGTAAAACCAGCGCTGCGACAAAGGGTCGAGCAACCGCACGCCATAGGTGTTCATGAAATCTAGGAATGGATGACTCAAGACGCCTATGAAGCAGACGAGGAGGAGCGCCCCGAGCTTAATCGACCTACCCTTGCCAGGTAGCAACTTTTCCAAAAACAAAATGATTGCTGCAGCCAAAAAAGGCACGGTGACGAGGCCGCCCAGCCCGTGGGAGAAGCCGCGATGGGCCTCGATGCTCTCGTAGCCGAACGCCGGCGCGAAAAAGCTGTCGATATCGGGGAGATTCGCCGACAGGATCAGCGCGGGCATGGCCCCGGGAGTGAGGCTCTTCAAACCCGCGCGCCCGAGCACGGCTCCGACGAGTGAGTGGGTCAGATTGTCCAATCAGTAGCCGCGGATCAAAGCTTGTGCGGCTCCTTTTCGACCATCCACGTCTGGCCCTTGCTGACCAGCTTTTGGAGATCGGCCGCTTTGCCTGACGCGGCTTCGCGGTTCTGCTCGAGAACCGCCTGCTCAAATGTCGGTCGAGGATCCTCGTAGATGACGCCGAGCGCCATCGGGAATCCTTCGTGCGGCAGTTCGATGAGCATAGCCGCGATGCCCTTGTTCTTGGGGTCGTGGACCAGCACTGCCGGGTCCTCACCTTCGACGACCTTGAGGCACAGCCGCTCGGTGTCGAGCGCCAGCCCCTTGGCTCCGCCGGCGAACAGCATCTTTTCTCCGGCGCTGAGCCACAGCTGCTTGTCGGCAGCGACCTCGCGCTCGGTGAAGCTTGCGAAAACGTCGTCATTATAGACCACGCAATTCTGGTAGATTTCGACGAAGCTCGCGCCCTTGTGCGCATGAGCGGCCTTCAAGACCTCGGGCAGGTTCTTGTGCACATCGATGCCGCGAGCGACGAAGCGGGAGCCCGATCCCAACGCGAACATGCACGGAGTCACCGGGCGGTCGACCGATCCGAACGGTGTCGACGGCGAGCGGGTGCCAACGCGGCTAGTCGGCGAATATTGTCCTTTGGTCAGCCCGTAGATCTCATTGTTGAACAACAGGATCTGGCAGTCGAGATTGCGCCGCAACACGTGCATCGTGTGGTTGCCGCCGATGCTCAACGCGTCGCCGTCTCCGGTGATGATCCACACGTCGAGCTCGGGATTGGCAAGCTTCACGCCCGTCGCGATGGCGGGGGCCCGCCCGTGGATCGTGTGAAAGCCGTAGCTCGACATGTAATAAGGAAAGCGGCTCGAGCAGCCGATGCCCGAGATGAACACCGTATTCTCGCGCGCGACTCCGAGATCCGGCATCGTCCGTTGGACGGCTTTCAGCACCGCATAGTCGCCGCAGCCCGGACACCAGCGGACCTCCTGGTCGCTCGCCCAGTCCTTGGCGGTGGTGGTCGGGATTGGAGTGATTTCGTTCATCAGCTTGGCCTCAGCCAGATCACGAGCAGCACGACGACGACCAGCAGGATCAGCATCGGCCAGACGTTGATCGGTTTCATCCTCTTACGTTCACTAAAGTCACGCGGTTTGGCGCCATTTTCGTGTCGCTAAGCCGAAAGCGCCGCATCGATCGCCGCCTCGATCTCGGCGATCCGGAACGGATGGCCGGAGACTTTGGTCAGCGATTTCGCGTCGACCAGGAATTGGTCTCGAAGCAAGGTCTTCAACTGTCCCATATTCATTTCGGGGACGAGGATACGTTTGAAGCCTTTGAGTAGGACAGACATATTCTTGGGCATGGGCCAGATGTGGCGCACATGGACGTGCGCGACATCCTTGCCGTCCGCAATCGCGCGGCGCACCGCCTGATGGATCGGCCCGAAGGTCGAGCCCCAGCCGACGATCGCCAGCTCCGCGCCCTCGCGGCCGATACAGACATCCTGGTCGGGAATGGAGTTGACGATGCCGAGCACCTTGGCGACGCGGGTCTCGGTCATTTCCTGATGCGCGGCGGGCGAATAGTCGATGTTCCCGGTGCCGGGCTGCTTCTCGATCCCTCCGATGCGGTGCTCGAGCCCCGGAGTTCCGGGCTTGATCCACGGCCGGGCAAGTCCGTCGCCGCGCGCGTAAGGCATCACCGCCTGGCCCTCGGCCGGCTGGGTGTCGAAGAACTTCACCGGGAACGGTTCGTACCTGCCCATGTCGGGCACTTTCCACGGCTCGGCGGCATTGGCGATGTAACCGTCGGTCAGGAGAATGACCGGCGTCATGTAATGGGTGGCGATTCGGCACGCCTCGATCGCGCATTCGAATGCGTCGGCGGGCGAGCGTGCGGCGATCACCGGCACCGGCGAATCCGCGTTGCGACCGTACACCGCCTGATAAAGGTCGGATTGCTCGGTCTTGGTCGGAAGTCCGGTGGACGGGCCGCCTCGCTGCGAGTTGACGACGACCAAGGGGAGCTCAGTCATCACCGCCAGGCCCAGGGCCTCGGTTTTGAGCGCAATTCCCGGGCCCGACGAGGAAGTAATTCCCAATTGTCCGGCATAGCTCGCGCCGATCGCCGCACAGATGGCCGCGATTTCATCCTCCGCCTGGAAGGTGGTGATCCCGAACTCCTTCAGACGCGCAAGATGGTGGAGCAGAGGGCTGGCAGGCGTGATCGGGTAAGAACCGAAGAACATGTTCAGGCCCGCGAGCTGACAGCCGGTAACCAGCCCGAGTGCCAGCGCCTCGGCGCCAGTCACGGTGCGGTAGAGTCCCGGCTCGGCAGGTGCGGGCGCGATATGATGCTGCTTGAACGGAGCGCCCATTTCCGTCGTTTCGCCGTAGGCGTGGCCTGCGTTCAGCGCCGCGATGTTGGCTTCGGCGAGCTCGGGCGCCTTCGCGAATTTAATCTTTAGCCAATCGACGATCGGTTGGCGGTCGCGGTCGAACATCCAGAGCGCCAGACCCAGCGTCCACATGTTTTTGCAGCGCAGCGCCTCCTTGTTGCCGAGACCGAACGGCTTCACGGCGTCGAGCGTCAGCTGCGAGATGTTGAAGTGGACGATCTGCCACTTGGCGAGACTTCCATCCTCAAGCGGATTTTGCTCGTAGCCTGCCTTAGCGAGGTTGCGCGGGGTGAACTCGCCCTCGTCGGCTATGATCAATCCGCCCTCACGGACTTCGCCCGCGTTTACCTTCAGAGCAGCCGGGTTCATCGCAATCAGCACGTCGGGCTGGTCGCCGGCCGTGTCGATCGCGGCCGATCCAAAGTTGATCTGGAAGGCGGACACCCCGAAGGTTGTGCCCTGCGGAGCGCGGATCTCCGCGGGGAAATCGGGGAAGGTCGCAAGATCGTTGCCGGCCAGCGCCGTCGACAGCGTGAACTGACCGCCAGTGAGCTGCATTCCGTCGCCACTGTCTCCGGCGAAGCGGACAACAACCGCTTCCTGCGCCGGATGCGCCGTTGCTTCCTTTTCAGTGAGAAGATGGGTGGCTGTCGCCACGGACGAGTCCTTCACAAACGCCGAGAGTCTCTTCTTGCTGGCTCTTTAGGCCTGTGAGGCTGTTTTCGCTACCGTTTCGTGGTTGACCGCCTCCAGATGTCGGCGCCAGTCGATTCGGCTCAGCTGAAAAACCGAAATGGCATAGGCTAGCGCGATTCCGGCCGCGACCGCGCCCATCCGGTTTGAAGGGACCAGATGCCAGGCCAAAAGCACGAAGACGATCCTCATTCCAAGGTGAATGAAACCCACCGGGTGCTGGACGGTCCACGAGAAGATCACCCAATGCAGAGCGAAGCAGATGCCGATGGTGATCGGGAATAGCACGGGCGCGTAGATCCAAACGGGAATGTGAATCGCCCAGGTGGACAGTGCCATCCACCGCGCCTTCGCTGCCAGGTCGAACAGCGGGTTTTCCTTGGGGTCGCCAAGCTCCTCGCCGCGTATCTTCATCATCAGCGCGCCCAGCGGCATCACCGATAAGAAGCAGAGCGTCAGAACGAGATTATGCCAGCGCGGCTCGACGATCAGACTCAGCGCCGCCGCCACCGAATAGACGATGATGCCGCAGATCGGCAGCGCCAGCGAGCCCTTGCGCCGGGTAATGAAGTCCAGGCGCATCTCATTGAGTGTCATCTCTCGCCCCCAACTTAAAAGTAGCCGACGAGCCGTCCAAGAACGATCGCTCCGAGCCACAATGCGATCGAGGCCGCCCCGGCGATCGCCGCTCCCCACTCGCGTGGCGGTCCGCGCCGCTCTCTCGCCCGAAGCCAGAGCGCGTTGCCGATAGCAAGCCCGATAAGCAGGATCTTGGCCTGGAAAAGGGAAGACGCGGCATAAGCGCGGGCGTCGGTCGCGAATAGCAACAGCCCCGCGGGGATCGCGATGAATAGTCCGGCAATCGCCACCGGCTGCAGCAAACTGGCGAGCCGATCGACCGGCCCGGTTTCGCGCCGCCAGCCGATCAGGCGAAGGTCGAGAGTAACGATTGCGCCGAACAATAGGGCGATTCCGATGATATGAAGGGTGTTGACCAACGGATAGACGTAGGTGGACTCGCGTAAGGCGGCGATGGGCCCAGCCTGTTCGATCGACTCGAGCGCCCCGTCAAACGTCAGGCCGATACTCAACTCGGGCGATCGGGATACAGGTTGTAGCTCTTGCCGGCGATGACGATTCGCTCCGCCTTCATGAGGCGCTCACCCGCGCGCGCGGAGCGGTGGCCGTGGACGAGCAGCCTAGTCCCGGGGCGTAGCAACTCTGGGGTGAGCCCGGCCTGCTCGTTACGCCAGGGCTGGCCAATCTCCACGGTCCATTCGCCCGACTGGGTCGACAGAAGCATGATCCCGTGCGGATTGCCGTGACGGACATGCTTGACGGTGCCCGTCAGCTCGAACTCCTCGCCTGTCGCCCAAGCCCAGCCGTGGTGACCGGCGAGTGGCGCGATTGGGGCCAGACCAAGAAGAATGACAGTCGCGATTGTCCAAGGGCGAGTCATGGCGTCTCTCCCGCTTGCTTCGATCATTCTACTCCCGCGAGCCGCGTCGCAAAACACCCGTCGGCGCCCGCGCTCACAAATGGTTCGTAAAGCTCTCGCCCGGGGGGTCGCGGCAAGTTAAGGCGGTGCCATGAGTGAGAACCGACTCTACCGCCGCGCGGTCGGCGTGATGCTCCTCAATCGAGAGGGCAAAGTCTTCGTGGGCGCGCGCATCGATAATACCGACGAGGCCTGGCAGATGCCGCAGGGCGGGATAGACAAAGGCGAGGACGATCCTTGGGCGACCGCTTTGCGCGAATTGGAGGAGGAGACCGGAATCCCCCCGCGCCTCGTCGAACAGATCACATCCTGCCCCGAACGGCTGAAATATGATCTGCCGGAGGAGCTCCGGGGCAAGCTATGGGGCGGCAAATGGAGGGGCCAGGACCAGGATTGGTATCTCGCGCGCTTCCTCGGAACGGACGCAGACGTGAACATCGCGACCGATCACCCCGAATTTCGCGACTGGAAGTGGATCGAGCCGCACCACCTCCCCGACCTCATCGTTCCCTTCAAGCGCGATCTCTATCGCCGGCTGTTGCGGGAGTTTGATCCCTGGCTGAAGGCTGCAAGCGCCTGAAAATGAGCCGCGATCCCTTAGCGGCTGCGCTGGAAATCCATGACCCAATTGGTTTCCCAGCTTTTCCCGCCGTCGAAGGAGAAGGACTGCTGCCACTGTGCCGATGCGCCGGAGCCCTTGTCCCATAAGAAGCGGACTTTGATTGGCCGGCCGTCGAATGTGTCGTCGCCTTCGAATATGCCTTCATTCCCGAGGAAACGACCGTGGACTGGCGGGCCAAGCAGGCCATCCCGGTCACCCACCCAGTAGATCGACCAGCGCTTCGCTGAAAGATCGTAGCAGCGCAATGCGACGCCCGAGGAGCGGCCCGAAATGCGGTGCTCCTCGACGTTGCACAAGCCGCCCAGCAGGGGCCTAGTGTCGGCGGTGCCCGAATATTCGAGCCACTCACCGTTTCCGGCACCGCGCGTCTTTAGGAGCTGGTGTTTCACAGTCCAGCGACCATGGAGGAAATCGAAGTCGTGGGAGCCATCGGCTGCCGGAGCAATCGCAGGCGTGCCGCGAAGGAGCGAGCGCGATGTCGGCTGCAACCTCAGGGTCTCCGGAGCTTTCACAAACCATTGTTTGAGCGGGCCCGCAGCCGCGTCTACGGCGGCCTTATGTGCGGCATGATCCGCAACGTCAGCGTAAGCGGTGAACCAGACCAACACCTTCTCGCCTTCGCGGACCGGCAGACGCGGAAAATTGTTGGCGGCGCTTTCCGTCAGGAACCAGGCAAGGAGTTGCACACCGGCTTTCTCCAAAGCCGGAATCACTTGTTTCTTAAAGGCTGGCACGGCTTCGGCCGGAGGAACTTTCAGATAATAAATGGTTCCGACCACCATTCCGGCAGGCACGTGTTGTCCGGGCGCTGGACGGGTCGCTGGTAGCGCGAACTCCGCCCCCGCATCGGGCGAGCGGAGAAGCAGCACATTGTCGCTGTCGATCATCGTCGCATTGGCTTCGTCCCGATGCGCGCTCCACCCCGGACCAGTGTAGAAGTTCGTCAGCCCGACCAGGCGCGAATCCATGTCGTTGAACCCGCGGAGCCAGACGAAGCGATTGGGACGGTCGAGGTCCGTGAACGTGCCGATCACCTTCATGCCCTGTTCTTCCTGCGGTTCAATGAATTCACGCTCGAACAGGTCGATCAGGACGTCTCGTTTTCCCTCGTGCAGCGTGTACTGGCGAAGCTCAATGATCGGGAAGGTCTGCGGCACTGCTTTCTCCTTCGCCCCGGCCTCTTTTGAGGTTAGCAGGACGGCGGCGAGGATCGCGATGCCCATCACACTCAGTCGCCTGCGACTCATTGGCTTTGACTCCTGCGCTTCGTCATCGCGACCCGCTATCGGGATATAAAACAAACCGGTTGTCCTGTTTTTGTCAACCCTCTAATCAGTCGCGATGGAAGCCGCTATGTCCGACTGGATGGAGGGATCTCCGCAGCGACGCGGGAACGACCGATCTCGCCGGAAGAACGATCCGGCGGCAATGCGCGCACGCGTCCTCGATGCTGCATTCAGCCTATTCCAGTCGCAAGGCTATTCCGCGACCAGCGTTCACGAGATCGCCGCAGCGGCTGGCGTGACCGGCGGTGCGCTGCATCATCACTTTCCCACCAAGAAAGCGCTCGGCTTAGCCGTCATCAGGGAACCGGTGGACCGGGCACTCGAAGAGACTTGGCTCAAGCCCGTGCGGTCGGCTCAGAGCGCGCGCGATGGAATTCTTCAAGTTCTTGAGAACCTCGCCCGCGACCTCGACGCGCAAGGGTCGGTAAGGGGCTGCCCGGTCAACAACCTGACCTTGGAGCTGGCATTTGCCGATCCCGACTTTCGCGATGAGCTCCGGCGCTTATTCGACCGCTGGCGATCGACTCTATTCGCCCGGCTTGCCAGCCATACCGACGGGGAAGCACTCGCGGCTCTGGTGGTCGCCGCATATTCCGGCGCCATGGCAATGGCCAAGGTTGAACAGCGCGGCGAGCCGCTTCGGCTCTGCGCTGGTCAGCTCGCCACCTTGCTGTAGTTCTCAAGCGTCTTGCAGCAGGCTCCTGGCCGCGACGAGCGTTTTCAGCTCGCCGCTCGCATAAGGCTTGCGGAGGGCCCGAGCCCCTTGTGGGAGCTCGCTCGAATTCAGCTCTTCGCCGACCGCGGTAACGACCACCTGAACGCCGGGCCGCTCCTGCGATACTCGCCGAGCGAACTCCAACCCATCACCACCAGAAAGCTGCGCCTCCGTCACCACCACTTCGATCTCGGGATGCTCCTCAAGCAGCTGCGCAGCGTTTCGCGCATCGCAGGCGTGGAAGGTTTCGAATCCCGATTCACGGAGGATATCGGAGGCGACGAGCCCGATGAATGGCTGGTCTTCGATGATCAGTGCAGCAGGCCGACTCGTTGTCATTGGAGCGGTAACCCTTTTGCGGAAGCGGCCGTTTGGTGGCGACGCTGTGAATATGTCAACGGCTGCTCTTCCGCGGACTCTGTCTCTTTCCCGGCTTCTTCGCGGCGACTGGCTTTCGTTTCACCCGCTTCGGCGCAACGTCGTTCGAAAGCGCTTCCAGGCTCCGTCGCCCGATATCCAGGGCCATATCCCACAAAGGCTCGCCCCGTTCGACGCCTTTGCGCGACATTTTGTCGAGCTCATCGCCGGCTTCCGATGCAAGCCGGCGGGCCTTCTTGGAATCCTTCAGCGCGGCGGCGGCCCCGACCAGAGCGGCGGCAACGATGTTGGCAACGAATGGATTCTGACTCAGCGTCTTGAGGCTCTTCGCACCCTTTGCGGCCGTACTGCCTCCAGCCGCCTTGGACTTCTTGTCCTTTTTCTTTTTCTTTTTGTCTTTGGCCACGTTTACCCTTTCCGACTCTTGAGCCGTCAGCATCATACCAATTTTCGTCACATGAATGTAACATGCGTCTGTTTCAGTTCTGCGACATGCCTTGGCACCGAAAGCCCGCATTCTCGCTCTCCGCGGAGAGTTGATGGATCAAGTCAGCGAAGCTCTCGCGGCTGCTGCACCTGCGCCTGTCGAAGTGCCGCAAGTCGAGGCGCGCTATTTCAACCGCGAACTTAGCTGGCTCGCTTTCAACCGCCGTGTCCTCGAAGAGGCCTGCAATCCCAACCACCCGCTGCTCGAGCGCGTCCGCTTCCTTTCGATCTCCGCCAACAATCTCGACGAATTCTTCATGGTCCGGGTCGCCGGGCTGAAAGCGCATCAGGCACTCGGAGTTGAGGATTTTTCCGTCGATGGCCTAACGCCGACGCAGCAACTCACGGAGATCATGGTCGAGGCGGACCGGCTGGTCACCAGCCAGCATGAAGTGTGGGGCGAACTGCAGGCCCAGCTTGGCCAGGCTGCTATGCATGTCATCTGTGACGAGCCGCTCGACGAAGCCGCGGAGGCGTGGCTCGATCAACATTTCCGCGAGCAGATATTCCCGGTACTGACTCCCCAGGCGATAGACCCGGCGCATCCGTTTCCGTTCATTCCCAACAAGGGCCTCAGCCTCATCTTTGAGCTGAAGAAAGGCAAAACCCACGTTCGCGAGCTGTTGATGGCGCCGTCGAGCCTACCGCGCTTCATCCGCATTCCCGGACCGACCGGGCGCTACGTTGCGCTCGAGACTCTGGTCCGTCGCAAGACCGACTATCTGTTCCCGAAGTATCAACTGTTGCGCGGCGGCGCTTTCCGGATCATCCGCGACAGCGACATTGAGGTCGAGGAAGAAGCGGAGGATCTCGTTCGCTACTTCCGCACCGCGATTAAACGCCGCCGTCGGGGGCGTGTGGTTCGGCTGGAACTCGAGCCCGGAATGCCCGAGAGCCTCGTCAACGTGGTGAAAGAGGGACTGGGCGCGCAAACCGCGATCACATCGGAGACCCGCGGTTTCCTTGGGATGACGGACGTGTCGCAGCTGGTCGACGAGGACCGGCCGGATCTCAAATTCACGCCCTTCAATCCGCGCTTTCCGGAACGCATCCGCGAACATGGCGGGGACTGTTTCGCTGCGATCAGCGAGAAGGATATTCTTGTCCACCACCCGTACGAGAGCTTCGAGGTGGTGGTCGAATTCATCCAGCAGGCTGCTGCCGACCCCGACGTAGTGGCAATCAAGCAGACGCTCTACCGCGCAGGCAAACAGTCAGCGATCATCCGGGCTCTGATCGACGCCGCGGAAGCGGGCAAATCCGTGACCGCGGTCATCGAACTCAAGGCGCGATTCGACGAAGAACAAAATCTCGTGTGGGCCAATGCGCTCGAGCGTGCGGGCGTGCAGGTCGTCTACGGTTTCATCGACTGGAAGACGCATGCGAAGGTCTCGATGGTCGTGCGTCGGGAGGAGAAAGGCTTCCGTACCTACTGCCACTTCGGCACCGGCAACTATCATCCGGTCACGGCGCGGATCTACACCGATCTCAGCTACTTCACCGCCGATTCCAAGCTCGGGCGCGATGCGGCAAAGCTATTCAATTACATCACCGGATATCTCGAGCCGAAAAACCTCAAGCAGCTTGTCATCTCGCCCCAGAACATGCGGGCCGAGCTGATCAGGCTGGTCGACGTGGAGATCGCTGCAGCCCGCGCCGGCAAGCCGGCCGGCATCTGGGCAAAGATGAACTCGCTGGTCGACCCGATCATCATCGAGAAACTCTATGAGGCGAGCGGCGCCGGAGTATCGATCGATCTCGTCATCCGCGGCATCTGCTGCCTTAGACCGGGCGTTCCCGGGATGTCGGAGAATATCTACGTGAAGTCGATCGTCGGCCGCTTCCTCGAGCACGCGCGCTTGTGGTGCTTCGCCAATGGCCACGAACTCCCGCACCCTGCTGCGAAGGTCTACATCAGCTCAGCCGATTGGATGCCGCGCAACTTTGATCGGCGGATCGAATATATGCTTCCGATCGAGAACCCAACGGTTCACGCACAGCTGATTGATCAGGTGATGGTCGCCAATCTGATCGACAATGCGCAGAGCTGGCGGCTCAAACCGGACGGGACCTATACGCGGTTGCAGCCTAAGGCTGGACAGGAGTTCAATCTTCACGCGTATTTCATGTCCAACCCAAGCTTGTCTGGGCGTGGCCAAGCTCTAAAGAAAGGCCGGAAAGTTCCGAAGCTGCGCTTCCACCGGGGACGGTAGCCTGCAAGAGTGATCACGGCAGAACCTGCGGCCATCATCGACATCGGGTCGAACTCGGTGCGGCTTGTCGTCTACGCCGGTCCGCCCCGGATCCCGACCCCGATCTTTAACGAAAAGATCCTCGCGGGGCTGGGATCGGGAGTCGATCAGTTCGGACTCCTTCCGCAAGAGGCGCGCGAAAGGGCGCTAGCCGCACTGCGTCGCTTTCGTCTTTTGATCGACCATATGAAGGTCAAGCGGGTTCACGTCGTCGCGACGGCAGCGATCCGCGATGCCGAGGACGGCGCCGATTTCGTCCGGGAGGTGGAGCGGATCGGGCTCGAGTGCGAGGTCCTGAGTGCTGAGGAAGAGGCTCACCTCGCTGGCCAGGGGGTGCTTTCGGGTATCCCGAACGCGCAAGGCATTGTCGGAGACCTCGGCGGCGGCAGCCTCGAATTGGTCGAAGTCGGCGACGGTGCTGACTTGCCGGGCATCTCGCTACCTTTAGGTGTGCTCCGCATCGACCCGAGCTCAAGCGGCGAGCGGTCGGTGCGCAAACAATTGAGGGCTGCGCTCAAAGCATCGGGTTTGCGGGATCGTGGCCGCGGACGGGCATTCTACATGGTCGGGGGTTCATGGCGCGCGCTCGCTCGGATCGACATGCTCGCGACCGCCTTCCCTTTGCCGATCACACACCAATACCGGATGAAGCCCGGGCGAGTGCGCGACCTGCGAAAGCTGCTGAAGGCGCTCGATCCGCGCTTCTCTGCAGCTGCCGCGCCGCCGCGACTGGCGACGTCTCCATCCGCAGCAATGCTGCTCGAGGTGCTGGTGCAAGAGCTGGAGCCGTCCGTACTCGTCGTCTCAACCTATGGAATTCGCGAGGGATTGCTTTACTCCAGCCTGAAGCCGAGCATTCGAAAGCTCGATCCGCTGACGGAGGAAGCGCGCGACGCAGGCGGAGGCGAACATCGTTTCGGTCAACATGGCGACCTGCTCGACTTTTGGATCGCGCCTTTGTTCGACGATACGCCCGCGATGCGGCGGCTGCGGCTCGCTGCATGCCTCCTCGCCGACGTCGCCTGGCAAGCGAACGCGGGCTTCCGTGCCGATCGCGCCATTGAGATGGCGCTGCACGGCAATTGGGTCGCGGTAAGCCCAGCCCAGCGCGTGATCCTTGCGCAAGCGCTTTCATCGAGCTTCGGTCGCGAACGGCTTCCAGATCCGCGGTTGATGCAACTCTGTAAGGAAGATCAACTGATGCGGGCCCATTGCTGGGGGGTAGCAATGCGCCTCGGCCAGCGCCTTTCCGGCGGAGTCGGTGCCGTTCTAAAACGAACGAGCCTCGGTGCGCTCAATGGCGCCATTCAGCTCAACGTCCGCCGAGGGGAGGAGGCTTTGGTCGGCGATGCCGTCGAACGGCGCCTGTTGCGGCTGGCCGAAACCCTTGGTCGAGAACCCGTCGTCGTTAGTCAGTAGCGGTGTGGCGTTCCTCTTGCGGCGCGGCTAGGAGCCCCAGCCATGGGGGGATTGTCGTCCATAGAAAGAGAAGCCATCGAACGGGCAGTCGCCGAGCCAATGCTCGATCAGGTGCTGGCGTGGTCGGCGATCAACAGCGGATCGCGCAACCTTGCGGGTCTCGAGCGGATGGCCGACCTCCTCGCGGACGCCTTTGCAGGACTTCCCGGGGTGCTTCTCCTGGAGCGACCGGAGGCGGTCGAGTCGATCGACTCCGCAGGGAAGCCGATGAGAGTCGAGCACGGAAGGCATCTCCATCTCACGGTCCGACCGACGGCATCGCTGCAGATGCTGTTCACCGGCCACATGGATACGGTGTTCGGGTTGGATCATGCGTTTCAGGAGGCGCGCTGGCTCAGTGACGGCGTCCTCAATGGCCCTGGCGTCGCCGACATGAAGGGCGGAATCGCCGTAATGCTCGCGGCGCTCAAAGCGTTCGAGCGGAGTCCACTTGCCGATCGGATGGGTTATGAGGTCGTTATCAACAGCGACGAGGAGGTAGGTTCCCCCGCATCCGCGGCGCTGCTTGCGCATTCGGCGCAAGGCAAGCGGGCGGCGCTGACCTACGAACCCGCGGCGCTGCCTGACGGAACCCTCGCCGGCGCTCGACCTGGTAGCGGCAACTTCAGCATCGTCGTTCGGGGCCGATCGGCCCATGCGGGCCGTAATCCTGAGGACGGGCGCAACGCACTTCTCGCTGCTGCAGACCTCGCGCTGAGGCTTAACGGACTGAAGCGCGACGGACTGACGGTCAATCCATCGCGTATCGACGGTGGTTCCCCGAGCAATGTCGTGCCGGATCTCGCGATTCTGCGCGTGAATTTGCGACCACGCACACCGGAGATCGAAGCTGCGGTCAGCCACGAAATCGAAACATTGATCGCCGCAATCGCGGCGGAGCGAGATGTGAAGATCGATCTGACCGGTGGTTTCGGCCGGCCGCCCAAGCCACTGACGTCGGAGGCTGAAGCGCTCTTCAATCTCGTGAAGCAGGTGGGCGCCGATCTTGACCAGACCATTGCGTGGCAGCCCTCGGGCGGCGTGTGCGACGGCAACAATATTGCTGCTTGCGGAGTCCCCGTGGTCGATACGATGGGCGTCCGCGGCGGCAAGATCCACAGCATGGAGGAGTTTCTGATCGTCGATAGCTTGCCTGAGCGTGCCGCATTGTCCGCTCTCACAATTTTGCGTCTGGTCCAGGAGGCCACATGAGCTTCCGGGTCCGACCCGCAACCGGCGAGGATTTCGCCGCGATTTACGAAATGGCCAAATTGACCGGCGGCGGCTTCACCAACCTGCCACCCGACCGTGCGACGCTCGTCGCCAAGCTCGCGAGGTCTGAACAGTCCTTCGCGCGCGAAGAAGAAAGTCAGGCGGCCGACCTCTATGTCTTCGTCCTCGAGGATCCCAAAGACCGGATCATCCGCGGGACATGCCAAGTGTTCGGGCAAGTGGGCGTCGTCCAGCCCTTCTACAGCTATCATCTGAGCACGCTCACCCAATCGAGCCTCGAGCTCGGCAAGACTTTCCGCAACCAGTTGCTCACTCTGACCACGGACCTTGAAGGCTGTTCGGAAGTCGGCGGCCTATTCCTCCATCCGCAGCAGCGTGCCGGCGGTTGGGGATCTTTGCTCGCGCGCAGCCGCTATCTTTTCATAAAGCTGCACCGCGCGCGCTTTGGCGACTGTACGCTCGCCGAGCTTCGCGGAGTGATGGATGATTCCGGCAACGCACCCTTCTGGGATGCGCTCGCCGGCCAGTTCTTCGACATGAGCTTCCCCGAGGCCGACGAATTCAATGCCGTGCACGGCACCAAGTTCATCGCCGACCTAATGCCGCGGACTCCGATTTATGTGGCGTTCCTCAGTGACGGGGCGAAGTCGGTGATCGGGCAACCCCATCCGACCGGGCGAGCAGCACTGCGCATGCTCGAAGAAGAAGGCTTCGTCTACGATCGCTACATCGATATTTTCGACGGCGGTCCGACGGTCACCGTGCAAACGGATCGCATTCGCACGGTGCGCGAGTCCACTTCCGAGACCATCTGCGAGATCGCCGATGGAGGTCGAACCAAGATGCTTCTGGCAGGAGGAAGGCTCAAGGATTTCCGCGCCTGCTCCGCATTGGTCAAACGCGTGCCGCGCAAGGGCATTTGCATCGACCGTGAGGCGGCGGAATTGCTCGAGGTCGATATCGGCGACCAGGTGGTCGCTGCGACACGTTGATGCCGCGCGTCGAGATCAACTTTGATGGGATCGTCGGGCCGAGCCACAATTATGCGGGCTTGAGTCTCGGCAACCTCGCGTCAACGCGCAACGCCGGCGAGCTTTCGGAGCCGCGAGCAGCCGCGCTTCAGGGCCTCGACAAGATGCGCGCCAATCTCGCGCTCGGGCTCGCACAAGGCATTTTTCTGCCCCACCCGCGGCCCGACCGCCGCTGGTTAGACGAGCTCGGGACCGACATCGAGAAGGCGGATCCGGTCCTCGCCGCCAATGCCCTTTCTGCCTCGGCGATGTGGGCAGCCAATGCAGCCACCGTTTCTCCCGCGCCGGACACGGCGGACGGAAAATGCCATTTGACGGTGGCCAATTTGAAGACGATGCCGCACCGAAGTCACGAATGGCCCGCGACACTCGCCCAGCTGCGCTTGGCATTCGCTAACGCGGACCATTTCGCTGTACATGATCCCATTCCACCGGCCTTCGGCGACGAAGGGGCCGCCAACCACATGCGTCTGACGCCGTCCCACGGCGAGCGAGGCGTTGAAGTCTTCGTTTATGGAGTCTCGGGAGGCGCCTTCCCGGCTCGTCAACATGTCGAGGCGTCAAAGGCAATCGCCCGTCTGCATCGCCTCGACCGCGAGCGCGTGATCTTCATCGAGCAGTCGGAGCAGGCAATCGCCGCCGGCGCGTTTCACAACGACGTTGTCGCGGTCGCAAACGAGCACGTGCTGTTCGCGCACGAACACGCTTTCGCCGACAAAACAGGCCTGCTTGCTGCATGCGAGCGGCTCATCGCCGGTTTCGAATATGTCGAGGTTCCTGCCGCCGAAGTGCCACTTGGTGACGCGGTGCGCTCCTATCTGTTCAATGCCCAGCTGGTGACTCCGAACGACGGTCAACCGACGTTGGTCGTTCCCAGTGAGGCGCGCGAGACGCCGACCGTGTGGCGCTGGATCGAGCGACACGTGGCCGGCAACGGACCGATCCGTCGAGTCGAAGTGGTCGATGTGCGCCAGTCGATGGCGAATGGCGGCGGACCGGCATGTCTCCGCCTCCGCGTGGTTGCGGATCCTGCGACGGTCGATCCGCGATTCATGGTCGACGATTCCAAACTGGATTGGATTGCCGACGTCGTTCGTCGCCACTGGCCCGAACAGATCCACCACGACGATCTCCAGAAGCCTACCCTGATCGGCCAAATCGAAACCGCGCGTGCTGCCCTTCTCGACGCGCTTGATTTAAGCGAGCTCGTGTAAGGTTAATTGACACTTTACCATTTTGCTTAATTCAAAAATGGCGGAACTGCGCAATTGGCGCGACGTTTGCTTAACTGATGAGGATGTTAAAGCGCATAGGTCGCCTGTTCACGATCAAGACCCGCGTGGAGGCGTGGCTGATCACTTATGCGATCGCCGTCGGAGCTGTCGAACGCGGCCAACATTATCTGCAAAGCTACCCGGGCTGGCCGGGATGGGTGCTGGCGCTCGCCTGCACCGGCGTCGTATTTTTGGCTGGAGCGAAACTCCTGGATTCTGTCCGGACTCCGGCTCCCGCTGTCTCGCTGGGACCCTATAAGGCTTCTGCGCGGCGGCGCTTGATTACTGGTCGTAGTCGACCCAGGCGCCTGCCGTTGCGTCGCGATTCAGAATTACCGATTTCACATCGCACAGATTGACGCCGGCCCAGGTCACCGGACCGCTGCCAGGAACAGTCGCACGGATATCGAAGGCGCAATCCTGATCGCTGAAGGTCATATTGCCGCGCGCGCCGGCAGCGGGAGCGTTGCCGAGCGGTTTCCAATCGCTTGTTCCGGCGCGTCTGATCGACAGTTCGGAGATGTCTCCCCCGGTTCCGTTCACTAGCGCGAAATTTGACGCGCCGGCGAATACTGGTGACGAGCTCACGAGAAGCGCAATGAGGGCTAGCTTGTTCATGCGCTGAATATACACCCGCGCGAGCTGGCCCGAAACGAAAATCAGCAGCAATTACGCGGCGTTGAGCTCCCCATAGTCCGGCCGCGAAGTCCAAAACACAGGCGCCGGAGCAGGGCCACGGTTATACGCTTCCTTGAGCGGAAGCGCGGTCGAGCAAAACGCACACTCAGCCGACATGCGACCGATCAGCCAATGTGTACGGCCGCAACCCGGGCAGTGATTGACCTCCCCGTCATGATAGACCGCGTGATAGCCGCGAGCGCTCGGATTGAACGGGAAGCGGCGGGACTCGGTCGAACTCAACATGGTGTCATCCTTTGAACCAATTCCAGCGTCCAACGACCCGTGAGTCGTTTAGGTTTCAAAGATGATCTGCGAAAAGGTCGAGACTGTCACCTCGCAGCAACTTTCTGTTCCACTGCGGGACAACTGTCGCGGCAGATTCAATATTCTCGCACAATTTGTCCACAGGCCTGTGGATATTAACCAACCGTTAGCCACTGTCGATTGATGGTCCGAAGGTTCTTGAGCGGAGTGGACCAGTGGAGTCGAACGAGCGTTACTACCGCAGGCGCGCAGTCGAGGAACGGATGGCCGCAAGGCGCGCGATCACCGAACAAGCCAAAGCCTGGCACGCCAAACTCGCCGACGATTTCGCTGCCCGGGCAAGCGCTTGCACCACCGCTACTTCCACCCAGACCGCCATCACCGCCTGATCGAAATCAACCCACATGCCGCAAGTGAGGCGTGTACATGCTACGCGGCTGTATCGTGGCGTATGCGCCGACCGCCTGAGCGCTGACAACCCAGCCAGAGCATTGAGAAAGTTCGTCAGTTGGCGCGCGCCCAAAGAAGTCGTCCCGTCATTCAGGCTGAGCCGCCCTGTCCGCTAGTCTTCGATCCCAAGTCTGAGCGAGCAAATTCAGTAGTTGAGGTTCCAACTCATTAGACCGCCAAGATAGACGACCCACAGCAAACCGCTCATGGCCATGGCGACTAGAATGCTGCCAATAATCGCCGGCCAGCCTCGCCTCTCCTCGATCGCCAGCCACACATTCCAACTGGCGACGAGCAGTCCGAGAACGGGGAGGATCGCCGCAATCTGCAGGGTCCGGATCCAGGGATCCAGCGCCGACGTATAGAATCCTAGCCAGTTGTCGAGGATCGGAGCTAGGGTGAAGTACCACGCCGCCGCATAGATCACGACGGCCAGCACGGCGACCTCCGTAAGCCGGTAAAGGGTAAGGCTTCGGCCCGACAGCGCCCGCGCTTGCCCATAGACGCGACGCAGAATGGCCGCCCCCGGCCATGCCAACAGGGTCCAAAGCAAGATAATCAGCGATCCGAACAGGATGATGATAGTGAACTGGGAGCTTCGCCAGAAAGGAAGGGAATGAAGTACCGCCGTCGGATCTTCGCTGTCCAAGATCGTCTTGCGGCCGTTCACATGCGTAAGGGCAAGCTGGTGGTCGCCCCCTGTCTCACGCCACACGTGCGGAGCCACCTCTCGGAACTTCTCCCCATCCCCCGATGACAAGCTGATCGTTCCATCGTCGTTGGCGACGATTCCGACCTGTTCCAGAAGGTAGAGAAATGCGAGGAATCCGGACTCCACGCGTCTCGAGCTTTCGTAAGGCCCGGCGATTTCGGCGGCGTGCTCCCGAGCGGTCGGCAATGTCGGCGGATCAGAAGCAGGCGCGGGAAAATAACGATCGATGAAATCTTTGATGAGGTCGTCGCGCGGGAGATAAGCGGAATCCCCTGCGCCGCGACTATTGAAGCTAACGAAAAGTCCGACGCGCTCTTCCGGGATAAGGCTGAGGTCTGTGTGGAAGAGAATTGTGTCCCCCCCATGGCCGATTACGAGCCGGCCGTTGCGCCTGTCATAGAAGAAACCATGCGCCATCGTCGCAAATCCCTCCCTGCTCGCCAGTGAGGGGCTTTGCATGAAACGCGCCGTTTCCGGCTTCAGGATCCGGCCATCGCCGAAAGCGCCCTGTTGAAGGAAAGCAACCATGAAGTTCGCCATGTCCGCGGCCGTGTTGCTGGCGCTTCCCGCAGGAATGGTCGCGATTAGCTCGTAGGGGCGCGGGGCCTCGATGGAACTTATGTAGCCCTGCGACATGTCCGCCTTGAACTGCTCGGGCAACGGCTGCCGCGTCGACGATCGTTGCATGCGAAGCGGCGCGAAGATGTGCCTTTCGACATATTGATCGTAGGGTTCGCCCGAGACCCGCTCCACAATATATCCGGCGAGTCCCGCACCGTAATTCGAATAGGCGGGAACATCGCCAGGTGGATACAGCACTGGCCTTGGGTGTTCCTTGAGGATTCGCTCGTTCGAATTCAGATGGGCCGGGTCGTTTGCAAGGACGTCTTTCAGTCCTTCTTCGAATCCGGCCCGATGAGTCATCAGATCGTTGAGCGTGATGGGTCGGCCGAACCGCTGCGGGATTTTGAAATCCAGATAGGCATTCACATCGCGGTCAAGGTCCAGCTTTCCCTGCTCAACCAGCTGCATGACCGCCGTCCACGTGAACAACTTTCCCGTCGATCCGATGCGAACCAGGGTACGGTGCCCATCCATCGGCTTTCTCGAGGCCACATCCGCATAGCCATAGCCTTTAGAAACAAGGATTTGGCCGTCCTTTACGACCGACACCACCGCACCGGCGATTTTCCCCTGCTTCAGGTGGGCGGGAATATAGCCGTCCAGCCAGGCTTCCACGTTTGCAGCGTCCAGTTGCGGAGCCTTGGGCACGGGCATCGCAGCATCGGACGTAGTGATTTTCGGAACCTCCGGCCCGACGGTCTTGGGTTGTTGCGACGCCAGCGGCCAGCAAAGGCCAGCTGCGGCGATTGCCGCCACGATTACTGCTCTTAATTTCATGGTCCGACTCCCTGAGCCCAAGGTCTCATATGATTTTCTAATCGGAAAAAATAGTCCTGATTAGGATTCTCTTGGGACGTTCATGGCTCCGAGCAGAGCGTCAGTTTCCAGCGCGCGCATGCAAGCGCGCGAAGCACTGACGGAGCTTTTCTGCTGCCGATATCAAATTGTTAGGGAGAAATGGCGCGCCCGAAAGGATTCGAACCTCTGACGCCCAGATTCGTAGTGTGGCAGCGCGCCGCAGAAATGCGCCGTTTTCGCGCTTCATGTTGCCATGGTGTTTGCAGCTAGGCTCCGAGTAGCTCTCGCTGTGCCGCCGCCGCGAGGGCCGCGTCGCCGCTCTCATCTTCAATCAAATGACCGTATATGTTGAGTTTCACCTGGATGGTGGAATGGCCCATCCACGTCTGAAGACGCTTCAAGTCGATCCGTTGCTTGATCCACGCGCTTGCCGCCGCGTGGCGAAGGTCGTGTAGGCCGTACTTGGCCTCGACGCGCGCCTTAACCTGCATCGGAAAGAAGCGCCGGATCATGAAATTCTTATAATGCAGAACTCCGCCTTGTGGGGCGGGGAAAGCTAGGCCCAGTTCCGACTTAGGGCAGCGGAGCTTCCACTTCTTTAGTTTTGTTACGACAGCGGGGGGCAACGGCACTGTGCGCCGGGCGGCAGCTGATTTCGGTGGGCCGATGACGTTGTAGCGGTCTGCCCGCTGACTGACGGTGATGCAGCACTTCTTTAGATCCACGTCTTTCCACGGCAGGCCGCGCAGCTCAGACGCCCGAAGGCCGGTGAAAATCGCAGTCATGACCAGCGCGCGGAGGTCATCGTCGCTGGCCTTGATCATAGCCTGTAACTCTTCCTTCGTCGGGATAGTCACCCGCTCCTTCTCGCGAACGCCCTTCCCCAGACGAACGCCGACGGCGACGTTCTGAGCCACCAGTCCGCGCCTCCGCGCCTCTGTCACGATCATTCTCAGATGGTGAAGGGCGCGGCTTGCCGTCGCCTTAGAGCGTTCCGCAAGCAACGAGTCGGCAAAGGCCCGGACCGTAGGCATCGTAAGTCGCGACAACCTCTCCGCGCCAATGAAGGGCGCAATATGGCGATCGAGAACCCGCTGATAATTCTCGACCGTTGCCCGCTCCAGTCTTTCGGCACGCGCGTTCGCGACCCAGATGTTTGCCAGACATTCGAGAAGCTGCGCAATTAGGTCATCGTCGCTGAATGCAGGCTTCGAGATTAATAGGGAGTTGTAAGCTTGAGCACCCTCTCTTCGGTCGGCGTGAGTGGCCTGATTGTCGAGAGCTTACCTTCGTTGAGTCCGGTCAGCGCACCGAGCGCAGTTTCTAGAACTTTCTGCGCCTTGTTCTTGCCCATTCAGTTGGGCACACATTTGCGTGGGCGAATGAAGATCGAACGCACTTCGCGCTGCGTTCTTGAGTTGGTCTAATGTCGCGACACAGGGTTTATCGGGATCGATCACTCGCACCATGAAATCGACCATGTTGAAAAAATCCTGCACGCCATGCCACGCGATGCCTTTCTCGCGCTCATCCGAGTGAGCGACGAAATCGCCAACGTCCGCGACGGCTCTCTTTCCATATGACCGCTCACGAAGCCAAAGGAATAGGACGTCGAGATCACGGACGGTGCCCTTTCCCGCGAGCGATCGATCCACCCTTCGTCTTAGTTCATCTGTTCTCGCCATTAGCCGGCGAGCGCGCGATATACGCTCGCCCGACCTATCCCGAGCTGCCGCGCAATCGCCGCGGCGCCCAGACCACTCGCTTTCAGCGACCGAACCTCGCCGGGATCAATCGATCGGCGTCGCCCCCGGTAGACCCCCTTTGCTTTCGCTCGTTCGATTCCGTCTCGCTGACGCTCACGGCGAATGTCATTTTCAAATTCGGCAACCGCGCCCAAAATCGCGAGCGTAAGCTTTCCGGTGCTGGTCGTGGTATCGATACCCCCCTGCTGCAAGCATCGGAAAGAGACTCCCTCCAATGCTAGGCGCTCGATGATACGGTGAAGATCGGTCACTGACCGCGCCAATCGATCCAGCCTGGTCACGATGAAAGTGTCGCCGCCGCGCACTTGATCGAGAGCTCGTTGTAGCTGTGACCGATCAGCGGCTGTGCGACCGCTCACTTTCTCGCTGTAGATTTTCTTACAGCCGGCAGCCTCGAGTGTCTCGAATTGGCCTTCGAGCGACTGACCGACCGAGCTCACTCGCGCATATCCGACCAGCATGATGCATGCCTCCGTCTCATTAGAGTCTAGAGCTTACAGGAATACTGTCTCATAAATCCGAAATCAACCCAATTTAGCCGCCGTTTGTGACCGTATGAGACGTATGATTTGGGTACACCCAAATGAAACAGGTTGCCAAATGCTAATGTCCGCTTTCGACCCAAAGCGGACATTAGACAGTCGTGCCCCGGCGCGTCATGGTGAAAGGCGTCTCCCAACCGCTTGTCCCAACCGCTTGCGCGCCCGGCCGTACCCCGCCAGGCGGTCTAGCGCCACCTCACCAAGCACCGAGCGAGCTGCGCTACGCGCGAGCCGCTTGAGCCGGCCAGCAATGCCGCGACGCTGCGGGTGAGGCAATGCGAGCAGATCCCCTTCCCAGGGGAGTGGCGGCAAAAGTGATTCGATTCCCGTATCGAGCTGGCATTCCTCACTTGGCACTACGCGCTCATGCCAGCCGCCGGGGAGATCGGTGAGCGCTGCCGGTCCGGGCACGCAAAATCCGCCCGGCCGCCAATTGGAGCGCTTCTCGTGGACGAACTCGCCTCGAAGCATCGGCTCACGCCGGGTTTCCTGACGGCGGTCGATCTGCTGGGGCGACCGATTGGAATAGTGACGCATCCTGATGCGACGCGGGTAAATCGGATGTCGGTGCCACGCGGGGTGGGTCTTTAGATCCCGCGTGTGCCGAATGAACCTGGGTGAGCTATATTCGCCGAGGACATAGTATTTCAGGCGCTCGGGCGGGGGGTCTTTCTCATAACCTTCGGGATCGCGAGCATATTCCTCCGCATCCTTGTCTGTGAAAGCATAGCTGTAGAGCTGCGGCCACACGGAACGGTAGCAGTCGGGAACCGCAGCCAGGAACTCAGTTGGATCGTCGACGTAGATTTCGTCTGCATCGAGGATGCACCACCAGTCTCCCCACCGTGCCCTGTGCTCGAAGTTATAGAAAATCTCAGTCCGGAGGACGTCCCGAAACGGCTTCGGGTCCTGCTTCCAAGGGACGATCGCGGCACATTCCGTCGCCATTGCCTGGACCCGTTCCCACGTTCCGTCAGTACTTCCATTGTCGAAGACGTAAATGTGATCGCACCAGCGGACCGCCGCAGTCAGCGTGTGTTCGATAATGTCCGCCTCATTCTTGATG
>JBKPLG010000016.1:0-22804 GCA_046731515.1 Pseudomonadota bacterium
AGCCACCCATCCGCAGTTCCATCTGAAGCTTCTACTCGACAGGATGGGCATCGCCCGGGAAGAGGTCGGGAAGTGGCGCCATTCGGGCGGCTTTGCGTCATCTCCCGCCCGGGCTCGGGCGGTGTCGAATGCCATGGCCGCTCCTGTATTCTCTCACAAGTGGGAGACCCTGGCGACCACGCAGCGGCGTCTTGGGGGCATTCGACTGGCGGAGCTTCCCGATACCGCGGCGGAAGCGCAGGCAATTGCTCTTGCTCTCCGTGAAGCCTTGGAAACGCCTGGCAAGACGGCGGCGTTTGTCACCCCCGACCGGCAACTCGCGGGCCGAGTGGCAGCGCTGCTTTCGAGATGGAATGTTCAAGCGGACGACAGCGCAGGACAGCCGCTTTCCAAGTCGGCGGCCGGCACATTGCTGCTGGGCATCGCTGGCGCTGCTGCGGAAGAATTGGCGCCGGTCGCGCTGCTCGCCTTGCTCAAGCATCCGCTGGTAGGCGGCGAAGGCGAGGATCGGCGGGATTGGCTCGAGAACGTGCGCGCACTCGATCTCGCGCTACGTGGGCCACGCCCTCCCGCCGGAATTGCCGGTCTCGATGCCGTCTTCGCTCAGCGAGCGGCGAGAGAATGGAAGGCCGTGCGGCCGCGCATCGCAAGCGTCAATGACTTGCTTAGTGAGCCGATCTCCTTGGGTGCGCTTGCGAACGCTCTTGCGCAATCGGCAATGGCTCTGACGGGTGAGGCTGCATGGCGCGGGCCTGCGGGCAGAATGGCAGCCGACCTGCTCTCGGAGCTACAAACCTCGCCTGCGGCGTGCGGCCTGATCGTCTCGTCCGACGACGCCGTACCGTTAATTCGACAATTGCTGGACGAACGAGCCGTGCGTCCACCTTACGGCGGCCATCCGCGCATCTTCATCTGGGGCCTGCTCGAAGCGCGGCTGCAGCGGGCAGATCTGATGGTGCTCGGCGGTCTCAATGAAGGGGTTTGGCCGGCTGTTCCGGCACCTGATCCCTGGCTCCCGCCAAAAATGCGCGCGAGGCTCGGCTTGCCGATCCTTGAGACGCGGATCGGTCTCGCGGCGCACGACTTCGCCAGCGCGCTCGGAGCGCCCGAAGTCTTGATCACGCGCGCGCGGCGGGACAACCGCTCGCCGACTGTCGCCTCGCGTTTCGTGCTCCGGCTAGACGCAATGACCAGCGGTCTGCCGCGCGATTTACGGCTAATGCGGCTCGTGGGCGCGCTGGACGATCCTGGCCCGCCGCACCCGGTAGACAAACCGCAGCCGTGTCCAGCGGCTGAGGAGCGGCCCGATACGATATCCGTTACGCAGGTCGACCGCCTTAAAGCCGATCCATTCGCTTTCTACGCGCAGGCAATCCTTAATCTTCGCAAGAAAGATCCGGTCGACGACGATCATACCGCCCGATGGAAGGGAATCGCTGTCCACGAAGTGCTGCAGGAATGGCTGCAGAAGGATCAGTGCGATCCTGAGAAGCTCCGTCCGCGAGCCGAGGCGCTGCTGGGAGACGAGGCGATCCACCCGATGCTGCGAGCGCTGTGGGCACCGCGGCTTTTGGAGGCGATCGACTGGATCGCGCAGCTGGAACGCGAAAACCGAGCCGCGGGACGGCGTCCCCTCAAAGCGGAAGTGACAGGGGAAGCCATCCTGGCTGGGGTGACCGTGCAAGGGCGCGTCGATCGGATTGATCGCCTGCCGAACGGCGGCCTCGCGATCATCGACTACAAGACCGGCCAACCGCCGTCGCAGA
This sequence comes from Pseudomonadota bacterium, assembly GCA_046731515.1. GTDB lineage: Bacteria > Pseudomonadota > Alphaproteobacteria > Sphingomonadales > Sphingomonadaceae > Sphingomicrobium. The sequence goes on from JBKPLG010000016.1 coordinate 1,767, forward strand.
AAACTGTGAATGAGGGCTTCGCGCTGCAGCTTGGGTTGCTAGGCCTCATCGGCCGCGCAGGTGGGTTCGAGGAAATCAGTGGCGATCCGGAAGATTTCGAATATTGGTCGCTCGCACGGTATCGCGGGAAGTTCGGCAGGCTGATGCGCCCCGACAAGGACATGCAACCGGGCGAGTTTCTCGATCATGCCTATCGAAATTTTGCGAAGGCGGCCTCTGACTGGCTGACGGGTAAGGAGCCGTTCACGGCAAAGCTCAACCCGGCGTACGCGCCTTATGGCGATTATGACCAGCTGATGCGGCTCGAAGAATGGTACGGCCGCGAATGACCTTAGCGGCGGGGCTTCTTTTTGACCTTGGAAGCATAGAGCAGAGCGGCGACGATCGCGGCCGAGCCAATTCCGACGGCCATGCCCGCCTTCACGAGCTTGGAGCGGCGTTGTTCGTTGGCGCGGTCGATGTCGTCGTTGCTGTCGCTCATGCGCTAGTCTCTATGGCCTTCGGCTCGGGTTGGGAAGTCGCATGAGCTCGCGGTTCAAGACCTTCCCGGAGCTCAAGAGCGAGCAGGAACTTGCCTCCGATCCACAAGTGCATGCGGCCCTGTCGGCGTCCGCTGGCACCGGAAAGACGCAGGTTCTGACGGCCCGAGTGTTGCGACTGCTGCTCAAAGGGGCGCGTCCGGAATCGATCCTCTGCCTCACTTTCACCAAAGCAGCATCAGCGGAGATGGCCAACCGTATCGGCGAACGGCTCGCAGCATGGGTCCGTCTCAAACGAAGCGAGCTGTGGAGGGATCTCGAAGCCCTGGGAGAACAACCGAACGAGCGGTTGATCGAGCGGGCACGGCAGCTATTCGCCAGGGTGCTCGACTGTCCAGGCGGGCTCAAGATCCAGACGATTCACAGCTTTGCGCAGTCACTGCTTGCGGCATTTCCTGTCGAAGCCGGAATTGTGCCGGGCTTTCAGGCTATTGAGGGCAGGGCGGAGCAGGAGCTCGTCCGACGGACCCTCGCCGAGCTTTTGGCGGACGCAGAAAGCAAAGACGAAGATGCGTTGATCGGCGACGTTCAGTGCCTAAGCCGCCGGCTCGGAGAAGTTACGGCCATCGAATATTTGCAGGCCTGTGCGCGCCGGCCCGGCGCAATGGCGGCCTTGGGACGGCCAGAATGGATCGAAACGAAGATCCGAAGGATCATGGATCTGCCCGATGAATCTGTCGAAGACTATATCGCGCATCGTTGCGGCGATGAGGGCTTTGACTGCGATCTGCTGCGTGCGGTTGCCGATGCGAACCGGAGGTGGGGCGCGCAGACCGGTATCGGTCACGCGGAAGTCATCGAGCAATGGCTTACGCTCACTCCGATCGAACGCGCCTCACGTTTAGACGAGCTACGCAAGGTGGTTCTGACGGACAAGGGCACGCCGCGCGTTTCAGCCGGCCAAACGAAAGCCGAGCCGCACTACGAATCCCATGCTGGCCGTCTCGCGAACCTCATTGGCGAGCTTCTCCGCATCCAGAATGGCGGCCGCCTCGCCCGCGACATGGCTGCCGGCCTGCGCGCCGGCCAAGCGTTCGCCAAGGCCTATGGACAGGCCAAGCGGGCCGCGGGCGTCGCCGACTTCAATGACCTTATCGAATGGACCCGTGGCCTGCTGCGTGAACCTGGCATGGGCGAATGGGTCCGCTACAAGCTCGACAGTCAGATCGATCATGTTTTGGTCGATGAGGCGCAGGATACGAACGCCGCCCAATGGGAGATCATCGAGAAGCTCGTGGACGAGTTTTTCAACGGTTCGAGCGAGACGGAGGACCGGGTCCGAACCTTGTTCATGGTCGGCGATTTCAAGCAGGCGATCTACGGATTCCAGGGTACGGATCCGCAGCGCTTTCGTGAGGTCCGCGAGATGTTCAAAAGCCGCGCCGCAGCGATGAGCAGCGGCGACGATCTGTTCACGTATCAGCGAAACGCTCGGGAATTTCGCGACCTGTCCATCGCGGCAAGTTTCCGCTCCGCCCAGCCGGTCCTCGATGTTGTCGATGCAGTGATTAATACCGTCGAGCCGCAGGCGCTCGGGCTAGCTGAACCGCCACCGCTTCATCGGGCGCATCATCGCGATCGGCCGGGGAGAGTCGAACTTTGGGAACCCTTCGCGGTCGACGAGTCACCCGATGACAGCGACGAAGGGGAGGAGCGGTGGATATCCCTTCGCGACCGTCGCTATGCACAAGCGCTCGCTGAGCGGATTCGAACGATCGTCGCCGACGCACCCGTGCTCGCCTCTACTGGGCGTCCGCTGACTCCGGGCGATATTCTTGTTCTGGTGCGAAGCCGAGGCGAGCTCGCGTCGCTGATCGTTGCGCGGCTGTTCTCGGCCGGCGTGCCGGTTGCTGGTGTCGACCGCCTGCACCTGCATGAGCCGCTGGCGGTCCAAGATTTGCTCGCGGCGATCAAATTTGCAGTCCAACCGAACGACGATCTCAGTCTCGCCTGCCTCCTCGTGTCGCCGCTAATCGGCTGGAACCAGGACCAGTTGCGGATGCTCGCTCATGGGAGAAAAGGCTCGCTATGGCGGAAGCTGCGACAACGCGCGGCGGAGTTTCAGGACGCGCATGACGCGCTCGCCGATCTGCTTCGGATCGCCGACTTCGTCACTCCCTCGCGATTCCTTGAAACGATTCTGTCGGGACCGATGCAGGGCCGACGCAAGCTCTACAGTCGCCTGGGATTGGCGTCGCGCGATGCGATCGATGAACTGATGAACAGCGCGCTCGAGTTCGAGCGCAATGAGGTGGCGTCCCTAGATCGCTTCCTTGCCTGGTTTTCGCGCGGGACGGTGGATGTCCAGCGTGACCCCGGCGCGCCGGCCAATGAGGTCCGAGTGATGACGGTCCACGGGGCCAAGGGACTCGAAGCGCCGGTCGTCATTCTCGCCGATGCGACAGCTGATCCTGCGCGGCTCGGCCGGATCCCTCGAACCGTCGATTTCGAATTAGATGAAGCCGGGCCTGCGCCGCTGCTGCGACCGAAAAAGGAGGAACGTGGCCCACCCTTTGAGCAGATCATCCTCGACGAGGAAAAGCGCGATCTCGAGGAGCATATGCGGCTGCTCTATGTCGCGCTGACCCGCGCGGCCGACCGCCTGATCGTGAGCGGTGTCAGGCCAAAGGAGCGCAAGGACGGCGCCGATCCCCGTCCAGCGAAGTCCTGGCACGTCATCGTCGAGCAGGCGATGATGCCAATCGCTACGCCCGGCGAGGGGCACGTCTCTCTGCAGTACGGATCCGAGATTTCCAGGATGGCAAAACGCGTGAGGACCAAGGTCGAGATGCCTGCCGTCCTAGTCCCCGCATGGGCGACATCGCCGGCGCCACCTGAAGCGCGTCCGCCACGACCGCTCGCGCCCTCCGCGATCGCCGTCGATGACGAAACTGCCCCGCCACCGAGCGACGCAATGCGCGCTGCGGCGCAGCGCGGCACTTGGATTCATCAGCTACTGGAGCGGCTTGCGCCCGTTCCTTCCTCTGAGCGGCCGATGGTGGCAAGCCGGTGGCTCGAACGCTCGGCTAGGCTTTCGGACTCTGGAATGCGGGAGGAGATTGTCGGTCAGGTGTGCGGGATCCTGTCCGACCTGAATTTCGCAGCTCTATTCGCTCCGGGCTCGCTAGCGGAGGCACCGCTTGTCGCAACGCTGCCCGACGGACGAGTGATCGCGGGTACGGTCGACCGATTACTGGTCGAAGAGGGACGGATTTCGGTCATCGACTTTAAGACCGGCCGGGTGCCCGCATCCGAAGGAGACATCCCCAAGGCCCATCGGGCCCAAATGGCGGCGTATGTCGAGGCGTTGCGGGTAATCTTCCCAAGCCGAAATGTGGTTGCGACCCTGCTCTATACGGCCGGTCCGAAACTCTTCGAACTTCCGGCTTGAGGGCCGACGAACGACACCCCATATGGTCGTTAACTTTTCGACCTTTCGCAGGAGATTCGCCCGCCATGGCCACGAAGACGGTCACCGATCAAAGCTTTGCCACCGACGTTCTCGGAGCTTCCGAGCCTGTTCTCGTGGATTTCTGGGCTGAATGGTGCGGACCCTGTCGCATGATCGCTCCGGCGCTGGAGGAAATTGCGATCGAACTTGGCGAGAAAGTCACCGTCGCAAAGCTCAATATTGACGAGAATCCCGATACGCCGGGCCGCTACGGCGTTCGCGGAATCCCGACAATGTTGCTGTTCAAGGGCGGCCAGCCGGTCGCGCAGAAGGTCGGCGCTGCCCCCCGTAGCCAGATTCAGCAGTGGCTCGAGGGGGCCTTGGACGCTTCCTCTCAGTCATCCTCCGCCGCCTGACAGAGAGGAATCGTCGGGCGGTTCGGTGCCTTCGAGCCCACGAGTGTCGGGCCGAAACTTGTCATGCTTCGGCAAATCGTCGCCGGGATTGAACCAGTCGACTTTGCTTCCCCAGAAAATGTGGAATTCCGGGCTCACCTGGTCCGGCTCGTCCAAGGTGACAATGGGGAAGTCGATCGTCTCCGGTTGATGATCGACCACGACCTGCAGCGGTGTCCCGCATTCGCTACAGAATGCACGGCGGCCGAATGTCGATGATTCGATCCAGCGCACTTGCGGTTCGCCTTGGCTCCAGAAGAAGTCACCTTCCGGAATGCTGGCGAACGCCATCGCCGGCGAGCCGCTGAACAGCTGGCACGTCCGGCAGTGGCACCAGCCGGAATCGAACGGGTTGCTTTTCAGCTCATAGCGGACCCTGCCGCACATGCATCCGCCGGTTAACTCTGTCACAAGCCGGCTCCTTTAATTGACTACGGCTAGGGCGCTCCTTACATCGCCCGGCGCAGTTTCCCAGAGCGTCGGCGATGGGTTTTCGCCTTTCTTGAGCGCGCGGGTTTTTAAGGGAATTTCATGATCGCCGGACTGGCAAAGAGCATCTTCGGATCGGCCAACGACCGCTATGTCCGCGGTCTTGGCAAATATGTCGATGCGATCAACAATTTCGAACCGACCATCTCCGGACTGTCAGACGACGAGCTGCGCGGCCAAACGGAGCGATTCCGGCAGCGGCTGGCCGATGGCGAGAGACTCGACGATTTGATTCCCGAGGTTTTTGCGACTGTGCGCGAGGCCGCGATCCGCACGCTCGGCCAAAGGCATTATGATGTCCAGCTGATCGGCGGAATCGCACTTCACCGTGGTGAGATCGCCGAGATGAAGACCGGCGAGGGAAAGACGCTCGTCGCGACGCTCGCCGTTTATCTGAACGCGCTCGAGGGCCGGGGTGTACACGTCGTCACGGTCAACGACTATCTTGCCCGCCGCGACGCGGACTGGATGGGTCAGATCTATCGCTTCCTCGGAATGAACGTCGGTGTGATCATCCCGAACCTCACCGATGAGCAGCGGCGCGAGGCCTACGGCTCCGACATCACCTACGGGACCAACAACGAATTCGGCTTCGATTACCTGCGCGACAACATGAAATATTCGCGCGCCGCGATGGTTCAGCGACCATTCCACTACGCCATCGTCGACGAGGTCGACTCAATCCTCATCGACGAAGCTCGAACGCCGTTGATCATTTCGGGTCCGACCGACGACAAGTCCGACCTTTACATCGCCGTCGACAAAATGGTGAAAAGCCTCCAGCCCGAGGATTATGAGAAGGACGAGAAGCAGAAAACTGTCGTCCTGACGGAAGAGGGCACGGAAAAAGCCGAGCGCGCGCTTGAGGAAGCCAGTCTCATAGAAGGGCGCAACCTCTACGACATCGCCAACACCCAGGTTGTCCACCACTTGAACCAGGCTTTGAAAGCCAACGTCATGTTCAAGAAGGACATCGATTACATCGTCAAGGAAGGGAAAGTCGTCATCATCGACGAGTTCACCGGCCGAATGATGGAGGGTCGGCGCTGGTCGGATGGTCTGCACCAGGCGGTTGAGGCCAAGGAAGGAGTCGAAATCGAGCCCGAGAACCAGACGCTCGCCTCGATCACCTTCCAGAACTATTTCCGGATGTACCCCAAGCTTGCGGGCATGACCGGCACGGCCATGACGGAAGCACCGGAATTCTTCGACATCTATAAAATGAACGTCGTCGCGATCCCGACCAACGTTGCCGTCCAGCGCGCCGATGAAGACGATGTATTCTACAAGACAATGGTCGAGAAGTTCGCTGCGATCACCGAGGAATTGAAGGCGAAGCAAGTGCTCGGACAGCCCGCCTTGGTCGGCACCATTTCCATCGAAAAATCAGAGATGCTGTCCGAATATCTCCAGAAGGAGGGCATCAAGCACTCAGTCCTCAATGCTCGTTTCCATGAGCAGGAGGCGCATATCGTCGCCCAGGCGGGACGGTTGGGCGCGGTGACGATCGCGACCAACATGGCGGGCCGCGGCACGGACATTCAGCTCGGTGGCAACATCGATTTCCGCATCGAGGATGAACTCAGCGACCTGGAGGAGGGGACCGAACGCGAGAAAGCGATCGAACGCATCCGGCAGGAAGTCGCGGAAGAGAAGCAGCAAGTGCTTAAAGCCGGCGGTTTGTACGTGCTCGGCACTGAGCGCCATGAGAGCCGCCGTATCGATAATCAGCTGCGCGGCCGCTCGGGTCGCCAGGGCGATCCGGGGCTGTCGAAATTCTACTTGAGCCTCGATGACGACCTGCTGCGCATCTTCGGTCCGCAGACGATGTTTGCGCGTCTGATGAACAAGAACCTTGAAGATGGCGAAGCGATCGTCAGCCCGTGGATCTCGAAGGCCATCGAGACCGCCCAGAAGAAGGTCGAGGCGCGCAACTACGATATTCGCAAGCAGGTCGTCGAATTCGACGACGTGATGAATGACCAGCGCAAGGTCATTTACGAGCAGCGGGCCGACATCATGGATGCAGAGAGCGTCAGCGACGTAATCACCGACATGCGCATCGAGACCATCTCGGCCATCGTCGCCGTGAACTGTCCCGAGGGGACGTATCCGGAGCAGTGGAACGTTCAGAACCTCAAGGAGAGCATCGACGAGGTGCTGGGACTGCAACCGCCGATCGATGACTGGCTGGAAGAAGAGTCCGTGGATCAGGAAATGATCGCGGATCGGCTATTGGGCCTGGCCGAGGAGACGATGACCGCGAAGCTTGTGGGCTTTGAGGCGGATCGCTGGAGCGATGTCGAAAAGCAGATCCTTCTCCAAACCCTCGACCATCATTGGAAAGAGCATCTTGCGACGCTCGATGCGCTCCGCCAGGTCATCCATCTCCGCAGCTACGCCCAAAAGAAGCCGATCGACGAATACAAGCAGGAGGCATTCCTACTCTTCGAGCGACTACTCGTAGCCATTCGCGAAGAAGTGACTCGCGTTCTGATGCGAGCGCAGGTCCAACTTGACGAGAGTCCGCCGCCGGTGCTCCCGGACTTCATCACGCAACACCTCGATCCCTTCTCCGGCGATGACGACACGGCGGACATCGATGCAGCGACCGGCGCCGTGCTGTCGAACCTGCCGCCGCTCGCCAATATCCCGCAACAGCCCATCCCCCGGGGTGAGGCTCAAGGCGGCGTCGTGGAAGCCCCGGTGAGCCGCAACGCTCCTTGCCCATGCGGCTCTGGCAAGAAGTACAAGCATTGCCACGGGCAGTTCGCGTAGCTCCGTCGCCCGGAAGCCGGGTGGCACCCATCGATCGCACCCAGCTGAGACTCGCCTATCGGCCTGAGGAGCACCAGGTCGTTGAAGAGCGCCTGAATCAGGCGCGGCTAGACCCAGGTGAAATCGGTGAAGCCACTGCGACAGCCAGGACGCTCGTGAAAGCCGTTCGCGCCCAGAAGCCCTCCGGCGTCGATGCCTTCCTGCAGACTTATGACCTCGGCTCGGACGAGGGCATTGCGATGATGTGCCTCGCCGAAGCGCTTCTGCGCATTCCCGACACCCATACCGCCGACGAGCTGATCGCTGACAAGCTCGCCGGCCCGGACTGGTCGGAAAAGCTCGGCACGTCCGATTCCTCTTTCGTCAATGCGGCGACTTTTTCGCTTCTCCTTACGGGCAAGGTGTTGGAGGGCGCACAGGACCGCTCGGATAATTGGCGGGCCGCGCTTGGCCGCGCGGTGGGGCGGCTCGGTGAGCCGGTCGTCCGTACTGCGGTGCGCGAGGCGATGAAAATCCTTGGCCGCAATTTCGTGTTCGGGCGAACAATCGACGAAGCGATGAAACGTGCTGCGCCGGAACGCGCGAGGGGGCTTAGCCACAGTTTCGACATGCTAGGCGAAGCAGCGCGGACGTTTGCGGACGCTGAGCGCTATGCGGATGCTTATCGCGGCGCGCTCAACCGTATCGCCAAGGAGGCGCGGGACGGCTTTCGCAAATCGCCGGGCATTTCGGTGAAGCTCACGGCGCTTCATCCCCGCTACGAATATTCGCACGCCACGGAAGCGGTCGCGGCAGTGCTGCCGACTGTCCGCGAGCTCGCGCTCAAGGCCTCCAAGGCCGACGTCCATTTCACCATCGATGCCGAAGAAGCCGATCGGCTTGAGCTACAGATGGACGTGTTCGAGGCTTTGCTCGCGGATGACGCGTTGTTCGCCAACGGTTGGAGCGGCTTCGGGATTGCTATCCAGGCTTATCAGAAGCGAGCGGCGCCTCTGTGCGACTGGGTGGTCGAGGCGGCGAGGGCGCACGGGCGCAAGCTGATGGTGCGCCTGGTCAAGGGTGCATACTGGGACACGGAGATCAAGGCTGCGCAGGTGGGCGGCCTCACCGATTACCCCGTTTTCACTCGCAAGGTTGCGACTGACGTTTCCTATCTCGCGTGCGCCAAGAAGCTGCTTGGAGCGAGCGACGTGATTTACCCGGCGTTCGCGACGCACAATGCCAACACGATCGGCCAAGTGAAGGCGCTGGCGAAGGGACGCCCGTTCGAGTTCCAGCGCCTGCATGGCATGGGCGAGGAGCTGTACCAGGAACTTGCGAGGCTCGAGCAGGGGATCGGCGAAACTCGTACGCCAGTACGAATTTATGCGCCGGTTGGCAGCCACAAGGAGCTGCTTGCCTATCTTGTGCGCCGGTTGCTTGAGAACGGAGCCAATTCGAGCTTCGTGAATAGAATCGCTGACGAGCAGGTCTCAATCGACGAGTTGATCAAGGACCCGGTTGCGGAGCTACAGGCGCTAAATCCTAAGCGCAATTCGAAAATCATCCTTCCGCCTGAGATTTTCGGATCTGCGCGCCGCAATAGCGCCGGAGTGGACCTTTCCGATCCGCTGATCCGGGAGCCATTGCTGGAGCGCCTGAAGGCGCTCGAAGGACGGAACTGGATCGCCAAGCCGACGATCGGAAAAGGCAAGGGCAGGGCAGTCACCTCGCCCCACGATCGCCGGATCGAGGTGGGCACGGTCTTCGAGGCAAGCGCCGAGGAAGTCGATCAAATGGTCAATGCCGGCCACGCGGCACAGCAAAACTGGGATGCGATTGGGGGTGAGGCCCGCGCTCAATTTCTAGAACGTGCCGCCGATATTTACGAAGATCATCGCGAGGAGCTGTTCTCGCTTTGCATTCGCGAGGGTGGAAAGACTTTGCCGGACGCCATCCTGGAGGTGCGCGAGGCGGTCGATTTCCTGCGTTTTTATGCATCGGAAGCGCGACGCCAGTTCACAAAACCGCTTCCACTTCCGGGACCGACCGGCGAGCAGAACGAACTGCGGTTGCACGGCCGCGGAGTCTTCGCCTGCATCTCCCCCTGGAATTTCCCTCTGGCGATCTTCACCGGCCTTGTCTCGGCGCCGCTGGCCGCGGGCAATGCCGTAATCGCCAAGCCGGCCGGCCAAACGCCGCTGATCGGCGCACTTGCGGTCGAGCTGATGCATCAGGCGGGCATCCCTAAGGACATTGCCCAGCTCGCACCCGGCGCAGGCAGGGTCGTCGGCGGAACGCTGACCGCGCATCCGCTGCTCGCGGGGGTCGTTTTCACCGGCTCGACCGAGACTGCGCGAATGATCAACCGAACGCTGGCCGAGCGCGATGGGCCGATCATTCCATTCATTGCCGAAACCGGCGGCCAGAATGCGATGATCGTCGATTCATCGGCCCTGCCCGAGCAGGTCACGCGCGACGTCATTTCCTCGGCATTCCAGAGCACGGGCCAGCGCTGCTCGGCCTTGCGGGCCCTGTTCGTTCAGGAAGATGTCGCAGATGCGATGATCAGGATGATCGCGGGGGCGATGGAGGCACTCAAGGTTGGCGACCCGCGCGACCTTGCGACCGACGTCGGGCCGGTAATCGACAATGCGGCGAAGAAGGACTTGGATCAGCACGTCGAGTGGCTCGACGAAAATGCGAAACTCATCTGCCGCTTGGAACCGCCGAAGGATGCAAAGCAAGGATCCTTCGTTGCTCCGAGTTTCTATGAAATTCAGTCGTTAAGTCAGTTGAATCGCGAGAATTTCGGTCCGATCCTTCATGTCATTCGCTTCCCTGCGGATGGTCTCGAACGGGTGGTAGAGGACATCAACGCAACAGGCTACGGCCTGACGATCGGTCTGCAGAGTCGCATCGATACTGTCCGCGACTACGTCGAAGAGCATGCCCGCGTTGGCAATTTCTACGTCAACCGCAATCAAATCGGAGCAGTGGTCGAAAGCCAGCCGTTCGGCGGCGAGGGCCTCAGCGGAACCGGTCCCAAGGCCGGTGGGCCTCACTATGTCGCCCGCTTTGCCACCGAGCGGGTCACCTGCATCGACACCACCGCTGCTGGCGGGAACGCCTCTCTAATGGCGGCGCTTGAGGGGTGAGTTGTCCCAGGGTGAAACGCACGCAGATCCACTGTGGAGCGGAGGGCCTGCAGTAGAGTTGATAAGCGTGCGGGGTGGTCTTTTAGCGAGACACGAACGCACCTCGCCGGAGCGGTCGGACCCCCCGGGCTTTGGCCGCTCCGTTCATTATTGGTGCCGCCGGTTCATAGAGCTTGGCTTCGTGGCGTCATTCCCTAAAGCGACCCTCGTTGTCACGATCGCGCTCGTATCGCCTCTTGAGCGGAAACGGAGGCAGCCAGGATTCGCGACGGATGGTCCAGAGTTCGTACGTTGGAGTCAGTTGGTCAGGCGCATCCAGCGCGCCCAGATTCACTTCGATTTCGTTTGCGCTGCGTCCGAACACGGATGAGCCGCAGCGGGGACAAAAAAACCTGCCGGCGTAGTCGCGTGTTTCGCCATCGATCGTGACCGCATCCTGGGGGAATATCGCGGAGGCGTGAAAAAGGGCCCCATGATGCTTGCGGCAGTCGAGGCAGTGACAAATGCCGACCCGATATGGGAGACCCGACGCCACAATTCGGACGTCGCCGCAGAGGCAACCGCCTGTGAATTGGTCCATGCCGGGTCTCCTCTCGGCCGCTTCGTCGATTCGATTAGGAGAATGGCTCCCCGGGCCTGATTCGAACAGGCGGCCGTCCGATTAACAGTCGGATGCTCTACCGCTGAGCTACCGGGGAGCGGCCCCACATTTCGTATCTGCGAGGCAGGGCGGCTAGATAGCGAAGCCGACCCTAAAGGCAAGGGCTTAGGTGGCGAATTGCTCCATGGCGATCCGCTCGTCGAGCGCATGTTCCGGATCGAACAACAGGGTCAGCGATTTCTCGCGATCGAGCCGAATTTCGACGCGAGCGACGTCGCGCACCTCGATCTGGTCGGCGACCGCCGAAACAGGGCGATTCTCGGCTTCCAGGATGCTCAGGCATATTGCCGTATCATCCGGTAGGATCGCCCCCGACCAGCGGCGGGGACGGAACGGACTGATCGGTGTCAGCGCGAGCATCTTGGCCTGAAGCGGCAGGATCGGCCCCCGGGCCGAGAGGTTATAGGCCGTCGAACCGGCCGGAGTCGCGACCAACACTCCGTCGCAGGCGAGCTCGGGCAGCGCGACTCGGCCGTTCACGGAAATCTCGATCTTGGCCGTCTGCCGCGTTTCGCGGAGCAGGGACACTTCATTGATCGCGGCGTGGGTGAATGTTGTGCCGGATACGGTGGTCGCCCGCATTTCGAGGGGTGCGACACGGATCGCCTTGGCACCGGCGATCCGCTCGGCGAGACGGTCGAGCCGCCATTCGTTCATCAGAAAACCGACGGTGCCGCGGTTCATTCCGAACACGGGCATGTGCGGGCAGTCGCCTTCAAGCATCCGGTGAAGGGTGTGGAGCATGAACCCGTCGCCCCCGAGTGCGACAAAAGTTTTCACCTGACTCGCTTCGGCGAATAGGTAGCGGCTGCGCAGAATTGCCTCGGCTGCGCTCGCTGCCTCTGTACGCGAAGACAAGAGGCCGATTTGGAGCTGCGTCAGATCCTGCGGCTCGGTGACGGATTGATGGGGTAAGTCCGCGCTCAAGCAATCTTCCTCGGCAGCCTCGAACTGGTCCGAAGCATAAGGGGATTGCCGGCGCGCGTCACTGTCCCGTTTCGGGTCTTCGCTGATGCTGCGCTTCCGCCCTTCGCGGCAGAGCGTTACGCATGCCGCTCATGTTCAAATGCACGAGTAAGCTTGAGTGGGGGAGGCGGGCGTCGGACCAGCTGGTTCCGGCGCCCGCAATTCGCGCGTCCGATCATCTGCTCGAAGACATGATCGCTCATGAGCGGGTGGAGGTTCTCTTTCAGCCTCTGATCGACCCTCGCACAGGAGATGTCGTTGGCGCCGAAGCTCTCGCTCGCTCAGACCTTACAGAATCCGCGCATGCCCTGTTCGAACGTGCCGCCGCCGCTGGGCTTGCCGAGCGACTTTCGCGACTGGTTCAGCGCAGGGCGCTTCGGTGTGCCGGAATGTGGGAGAAGCCCCTCAACAATCTCATCCTTTCCATCAACGTTTTGCCTGAAGACATTTCTCGCGAAGGGTTTGACGACTGGTTGCTCGAAGAGATTGCGGCTGCAGGCATCGATCCCAGCCGCGTGACCGCGGAGATCACTGAGAGTGCCTTGATTGTTGACGAGCATGTCGTTGCCGAGCGACTGACCCGCCTTCGCGAGGCGGGGATTACCATAGCGGTCGATGACTTCGGCACCGGCTATGCCAATCTCGCTTATCTCACGTCCTTGCCGGTCGACATGCTCAAGATTGATCGAGCGCTTGTCGCTGACATCGTCGGCGGTGTTCGCGACCGCATTGTCGTCAAGGCGATGATCCGTCTCGCGCGCGATCTCGATCTCAAGGTTGCCGTGGAAGGCGTCGAAAGCACGGATCAACTCGCGCTTCTCGCCGAGTGGGGTTGCGACCTCTATCAGGGGTTTCTGGGCGCCGGCGCCCTTACTCACGAAGAGTTGTGGCGCTTCGTTTCGGCCGCACAAGTCGAAGCAGCTTAATCACCACTAAAAACTAGTAGCTTTCGCACCAAAATGCTGGTGAAACGCTGGCGTGAGGTGGGCATGAAGCAAATCGGCTTGGCGGTCGCGATCGCGGCTTCCCTCTTCAGCGGCTGCCAGAAGGCTGAACCGCCGCGCCAATTTTCGCAGGAAGCGCTCGACAGGGCGCTTGCCGATCCTGGGCGCAAGGATCAGCGCGAAGCTGCGGACGCCCGCCGCAAGCCGGGACCGTTAATTGCGCTCGCCGGAGTGAAGCCCGGCGACAAGGTTCTCGATCTGATTCCAGGCAACGGATATTGGACGCGAATTTTCAGCAAGATCGTAGGGCCGGAAGGCAAGGTCTATGCAGTCTGGCCGCAGGCTTATGCGCGCCAGGCGATGGGGAATGTCGCTGACCTTCGGAAAATGTCCGCAGACAAATATTACGGTAATATCGTCACTGAGGTGCAGCCTTCGACGACGTTGACCGCACCCGAACCGCTCGACGTCGTCTGGACGTCACAGAACTTCCACGATTATCCCGACGAGTTCATGGGAAAGGGCGATCCTTCGGCCTTGGCGAAGGACGCGTTCAAGCTACTGAAGCCCGGCGGCACATTCTTCGTCATCGATCACCGGGCGAAGCCGGGCAGGGGACTCGCCGAGACCGACACCTTACATCGGGTTGATCCGGCGACGGTCCGCCAGATCGCGGAGGCCGCAGGGTTCCGCTTTGCAGGCGAGAGCAGAGCGCTGGAGAATGCCGCGGATCCGCTCGACATCCCGGTCTTCGAAAAGGCGATCCGGGGGCACACGAGCCAGTTCGCCTACAAGTTTGTGAAGCCGGCGAGCTAGGCGGCTACCAGCTCTTTTTTCTTTTCCTTCGCCGCAGCTACTCGAGCCAGGCCGCGAGACAGCTGCAGCGCGCCGCCCAGCCGCGCATCCGGGGTCAGCCAGTTGCGCGCGATGGTCATTTTGCTGTCCGGCCTAAGCTTCGCCGAACCCTTCAGTCGTTCGATGTAGCCAAGCAGAGCGGCAAGATCCGGGAACCCGCTGTCGACGAAAGTGACCACTGCGCCGCGAGCACCGATGTCGAGCTTGGCAATGAATGCTTCGCGGCAGTTGAGCTTCACCTCAACAATTTTCATGAGGTTCGCCGTTTCTTCGGGAAGCGCTCCGAAGCGGTCGATCAACTCGGCAGCGAACGCTTCGATCGCGTCGCGATCGTCGAGCTCTCCGAGCCGGCGGTAAAGGCCCATTCTGAGGTCGAGGTCCGGCACATAATGCTCGGGGATCATGATCGGCGCGTCGACGCTGATCTGCGGCGTGAACTCCTCACGCTGCGGCACTCCGCCGGCCTTGATCTCGACAATCGCGTCTTCCAGCATCGACTGGTAGAGTTCGAAGCCGACCTCTTTGATGTGACCGGATTGCTCGTCGCCAAGCAAATTGCCGGCTCCGCGGATGTCTAGATCGTGACTCGCTAGCTGGAACCCGGCGCCCAGGCTGTCGAGTTCAGCGAGCACCTGCAACCGCTTCGCGGCTGCGTCTGTAATCGATCGATCCACGGGCATGGTGAGATATGCATAAGCGCGCGTCTTGGACCGGCCGACACGCCCGCGAAGTTGGTAAAGCTGAGCGAGCCCGAAGCGATCGGAGCGACGAACCACGAGCGTATTCGCGCTTGGGATATCGAGACCGCTCTCGACGATCGTCGTTGAAAGCAGAACATCGTATTTGCGGTCGTAGAAAGCGCTCATTCGTTCCTCGACCTGACCCGCGCTCAACTGTCCGTGAGCAGTAACGAACTTCACCTCCGGCACTTGCGCCCTCAGCCATTCCTCCGTGTCCGGAAGGTCGGCAATGCGCGGTACGACGAAGAAGCTTTGCCCGCCCCGATAATGCTCGCGAAGCAGCGCCTCGCGAAGCACCACCCCGTCCCACGGAGTTACGTAAGTTCGTACGGCGAGGCGGTCGACCGGCGGAGTCTGGATAACCGAGAGGTCGCGAAGGCCGGACATCGCCATCTGCAGCGTTCGCGGGATTGGCGTCGCGGTCAGGGTCAGCACGTGGACGTCGGCCTTCAAAGCCTTCAGCCGCTCCTTGTGAGCGACTCCGAAATGCTGCTCCTCGTCGACAATGACGAGGCCCAGCCGCTTGAACTGAATGCTTTTTGCCAGGAGCGCATGTGTGCCAATCGCGATGTCCACGGTGCCGTCGGCAATGCCTTCGCGGGTCTTTTTCGCTTCGGCGGCGGGGACCAGCCGTGACAGCCGGCCGACGTTAATCGGGAATCCTTGGAGGCGCTCGGCGAAGTTGGCATAATGCTGACGAGCCAGGAGCGTGGTGGGGCAAATCAGCGCCACCTGCTTGCCGGACATCGCCATGACGAACGCGGCGCGCAATGCGACCTCCGTCTTGCCGAAACCGACGTCGCCGCAAACCAGCCGGTCCATCGGCTTTCCCGCCTCGAGGTCCTGAAGCACCTCCGCGATTGCCCGGTCCTGGTCGTCCGTTTCTTCGTAGGGGAAGCGATCGACAAAGGCTGGATAGCTCGAGTCCGGCTCGGCAACCACGCCGGGTCGGGTGAGGCGTAACGCGGCGGTCTTGATGAGTTCGCCCGCGATCTCGCGGATGCGGTCCTTCATCCGCGCCTTGCGTCGCTGCCAGGCCTCTCCGCCGAGGCTGTCGAGAGTGACGCCCTCGCTCTCGCTGCCATAGCGCGAGAGGAGCTCGATGTTCTCGACTGGCACATAAAGCTTGTTGCCCCGCGCATATTCGAGCGCGACACAATCATGTGGAGCGCCCGCGACCTTGATCTGGGTCAGGCCCTCGTAGCGGCCGATTCCGTGATCGGCGTGGACAATGAGGTCCCCTGGCGAGAGCGCCGACAACTCTTCGAGGAACGCTGCTGCGCCTTTGCGTTTCTTGCGACGGCGGACGAGGCGGTCGCCGAGCATGTCCTGCTCTGTGAGCACGGCAACATCGGGGGTAGTGAAGCCATGGTCCAGCGGAAGAACGAGAAGCGCAGGCTGGACCTTGGAGCCGAGTGCGTCCTGCCAGCTCTCGACCAATTTCTGCGCCTTAAGGCCATGTTCCTCGAGGAGGCCGCTAAGCCGTTCGCGGGCACCCTTCGTATAGCTCGCCAGAACGATCTTGCGGCCGCCCCGGCGAAGCTCGGCGACGTGCGCGGCCACAGCCTCATAGACATTAACCTGCTGCGCGCGCTCCGGCGCGAAATCGCGCGCGGGCTCCACGCCGAAATCAATTATGTGGTCGGATTCGGGCTCGGGGAAGGGCGATGCAAGATGAATCGGTCGGTTAGCGACAGCCTCGTCCCAATCGCTCTTCTCGAGGTACAGTTCACCGGGCACCAACGGGCGGTAGCTGCCGGGCTCCGCCTCCATGGCCCGCACTCGGTTTTGGTAATAATCGTCGATCGCTTCCCGGCGCGCCTCGAGCGCCTTGTCCGCGCCGGAGTCACGTATGACGATGTCCGTCTCGCCGAGATGTTCGAACAGGGTTTCCAGCCGCTCTTCAAGAAGCGGCAGCCAATGCTCCATGCCCGCCATCCGCCTTCCGCCGGAGAGTGCCTGGTAGAGCGGATCCTGGGTCGCCGTGGCGCCGAACGTCTCGCGATAGCGCGAGCGGAAGCGTTTGATCGTCTCCTCGTCGAGCAAAGCCTCGGACGCCGCCATCAGAGTGAAGGCTTTGGCCTTGTCGGTCGAGCGCTGGTCGGAGGGGTCGAAACGTCTGAGACTGTCGATCTCGTCGCCGAAGAAGTCGAGGCGCAACGCCAGTTCCTCGCCGGCCGGGAAAAGGTCGATGAGCGAGCCGCGAACGGCATATTCGCCATGCTCCGCGACAGTGTCGGTGCGCTGGTAGCCGAGCCCATTCAATTGCTCGACCAAGGCTTCGCGCTCGATCCGCTCACCCTCGGCGATGCGCCGGGTGAGCGCGCGGATGCGGAACGGCGTCAGGACTCGCTGCGTCGCCGCGCTCGCGGTCGCCACGAGCAACTGGGGCTTCTCGCGCTTCGCCTGGAGCGCGCTGAGCGTTGCCAGCCGTTCGGCCATCACCCGCAACGCCGGTGAAGCGCGGTCGTAGGGCAGGCAGTCCCAGCCGGGCAGGGTCAAGACCTCGACCTCGGGCGCGAATAGCGGGACCGTGTCAGCGAGCGCGCGCATTGCCGCTTCGTCGGCGACGATCGCAACCGCACGGCCGCCATTTCCCTTGCCATGGGCCGCGCGAGCCAAGTCGGCTGCGAGCCATGGCAAGAAACCCGTGGGTACGCCTGCGAGGGTTACAGGCTGCTTTCCGCGCAGCACCCGCTGCAATGGCCCAAGGTCGGGGCTGCTCATCGCGCGATCCGGATGAAATCGAGCTTCTTAAGCGCCTCGATCATGGGCCCTTTGAATCGTTCCGGCGCTTCCCAGGTTCCGTGCGCCCAGGCCATGATGTCGACGTCCTGTTCCTCGAGCATTTCGGCAAACAGCGCTCGCTCACCTGCGCCCCACGACCCATGGTGCGCGTCGAAGAAGCCGCCGATCAGCAGGTCGGCCTCCTTGGTGCCGCGATGATGCGCGCGCCACGCAAGGCGCTTTAGATCCGGATCGGAAGGCATGGGTAGCATTTAGGGCTGAGAACGGCCGGAAGGAAGGGCGTCTTGCTTGTTCGGCGCTCAGCGTCGTGCAAAGCCAGCAAGATGCCAGACGAAACGCTTAGCAAGCAGGCGGCGCGGGCGGCTTACGGCTGGGGGAGACCGCAAAGCTGGGAAGAGGCGTTGGCGTTGCTCGCGAGGGCCGCCGCTGCGGGTGAGCCAAACGCGGAACGACAACTCGATTTGGTGACCCAGGCGAGCGTCAACGAGCTGCTTACTCCACCAGATCCGGATTGGCTGACGAAGATCTCGGCGATTTGTGCATGTCGAGGCTTTGCGCCGCCTGGATTCTCCGAATGGCTAATCGAGCGCTCGATCGCCCGTTTGGGTCCTGCGCGCGTGAATGAAGGTTGCGGCGCTCGCGCGGTGCGCACAGCTCGCGATTGCGGCTTCGGTCCACAGGAGCGAGACTTAGTGCTCGCAATCCTTCAGGAGCGCGCGGCGCGCCTCTTTGGAGTTCCGATCGAAATGCATGAGCCCCCGAACGTGATCAGCTATGAACCAGGTCAGGAGTTCGGCCTTCACAGCGATTATGTCGATCCAAACGTGCCTGAATTTCGAGCGGAGCTGCGCAAAATCGGACAGCGAACGGCGACAATCGTCACCTATCTCAACGAAGATTTTGAAGGAGCAGAAACGCTTTTCCCTGATGCGAATGTAAAGTTCCGCGGCCGAACCGGAGACGCGATCGCCTTTGCCAATGTGCTGAGGGACGGAAGTCCTGACTACAATACTCGGCACTGCGGTTTGCCGCCGACGAGTGGCCGCAAGTGGGTGCTTTCCCAATGGCTCCGGTCCAAGCCGATCCCTTACGGGCCCAAGCAACTCGCATGACCCGCGCCAAGGTTGGAAGCTGATGCGTCCGGATATCCTCAACCCGCTCTTCGCCGAGGTCGAGGTGCTAAAGGGAGTGGGGCCGCAGATCGCAAAGTTGATGAAGCGGCTCGACCTGACCCGCGTCGTCGACCTCCTCTATCATTTGCCGACCGGCGCTATCGAGCGCGTCCGAGCGTCCGCCGCAAGCGCGGAGCTGCTTGGCCGGAACGTCATCCTGGAACTGACTCCGTACGACACGCGGGGAAGCCGCTCGGGCCGGGGGCCAACCCGGATCTTCGCCGCTGACTCTGCGGGCAACACGATCAGCCTCGTCTATTTCAACAATCCGGGCTGGGCGAAGCGCAGCCTACCTAACGGTCAGAAGCGCATCATCTCGGGCAAACTCGAAGCTTACGGCGACGAATGGCAGATCATCCATCCGGAGGTGGCGGAGCCAGGAAAGGGCCCGGCCCCCGCAATCCGCGAGCCGGTCTATCCGCTAACCGAAGGGCTTACCAATCGGCGCATGGGCGAGCTCGCGCGCGAGGCGCTTGAGCGGGTGCCTGAACTTCCCGAATGGATCGAGCGGAGCCTCACCTCGAGCGAGCATTGGCGCGCCTGGAATGCATCGCTTGCTGAAGCCCACCGCGAACCTGGCACCAATAGCGCCCAGAGGCGCCTCGCCTATGACGAAATCTTCGCGAATCAGCTCGCACTGCTGCTGCTCCGTCAGTCGCAGCGACGGCGCCGAACCCTTCCTCTGGCGGGCACGGGCGAACTCACAGCGAAATTGCGGCTGCCGTATCAGCTTACTGGCGCGCAGCGGCGAGTGATCGAGGAGATTCGCGGTGACCTGGCGCAATCCGCGCCCATGCTGCGTCTGCTTCAGGGCGATGTCGGCTCAGGCAAGACGCTGGTCGCTTTGATGGCCATGCTCGGCGCGGTCGAATCGGGGGCCCAGGCGGCGTTGCTCGCTCCGACTGAAATCCTCGCTCGACAGCACCATGCGACCTTACTCGGCCAACTCGACAGCATCGGGGTCCGTGTCGCGATCCTCACTGGTCGGGAGAAGGGCAAGGCCCGGGACAGTGTCCTTATGGGTCTCGCGGACGGCTCGATCGACATTCTGGTCGGCACTCACGCGATCTTCCAGGAGAAGGTCGCCTACAAGAACCTGGGCCTGGCGGTGATCGACGAGCAACATCGCTTCGGTGTGTCCCAGCGGTTGCTGCTCTCCTCCAAGGCCGAGCGCCCGCCGCACCTGTTGGTCATGACCGCGACGCCAATCCCGAGAACGCTGACGCTCACCATGTTTGGCGAGATGGATGTCAGCCGGATCGACGAGATGCCGCCCGGCCGAACGCCGGTCGAAACGCGAGTGATCAGCGAAGAACGTCTGCCCGAAGTCGTCGACGGGCTCGGCCGTCATCTTGCAGGCAGGGGTCAGGCTTATTGGGTGTGTCCGCTGGTCGAGGAAAGCGAGAAGACCGACGCCGCCGCGGCGGAGGAACGCTCCCGTGTCCTCAAGTTGCGCTTCGGTGAAGATCGAGTCGGGCTCGTCCACGGCCGAATGAAGGGTCCGGACAAAGACGCGGTGATGGCGCGCTTCATATCCGGCGAGTTGTCGGTGTTGGTCGCCACCACCGTAATCGAAGTAGGGGTCGACGTCCCGAACGCCACGTTGATGGTCGTCGAAGGCGCTGAGCGGTTCGGTCTTGCGCAACTGCATCAATTGCGCGGACGCGTTGGGCGCGGCTCAGGGAAGAGCACGTGCCTTCTCGTCCGCGGGCAGACCTTAACCGACGTCGGCCGTGCCCGCCTGTCGCTCATGCGTGAGACCAACGACGGTTTTCGGATCGCCGAGGAGGACCTGCGTCTTCGCGGCCCGGGCGAGATCCTCGGGACTCGACAATCCGGCGAGGAGGCGTTCCGTGTGGCGACGCCCGAAGACGTCGAACAGCTTGCGCCAGTGGCACAAAGCGATGCCTTGCTCCTCCTCGACCGCGACGATGGTCTTGCCGGACCTCGCGGTCAGGCGGCGCGTATTTGCCTTTACCTCTTCGAACGCGACCAGGCCGTCGGGCTGATCCGCTCGGGATAAGGAGCAAAACCATCATGAATCCTGCAGTATTGGTGCCAATTCTGCTCGTGCTCGGCGCGGGCGGACTGATCTCACTTCAGGCGCCAACGAATGCGATGCTTGCTCGTGCGGGGGGATCGCCGGTGCTCGCTGCGTTGATC
>JBKPLG010000017.1:0-14538 GCA_046731515.1 Pseudomonadota bacterium
GGATTTGTCTGGGCGAGCTGGCCGGAGACAGAGGCCTCGGTCAGGCTCGGGCGGCAGGAAATCGTCTCCATGATGATGCGGGACTTCCTCGCTCAGAACGCTCTCGGGGAGCGATTGAGCTCGCATCCAAGGCCAGGCTAATTGCGGCCGCCAGTGATATCTAGTGCGCCAGCTGCGTTTTCGGAGTGACCACCCGGACCACAACGCGACGAGCCTCGTCATTGCCCGCTGGAGCCGTTTCGCCGGGGGCGGTCGTCCCTTCGCCCATGGCGGACGGTGACAGCACACGTCCCGGCTGAATGTGACCGGTCTGACGCAAGTAGTTGCTGACCGCTGCGGCGCGTTTTTGGCTCAGGCGTTCATTGGCTGCCGCATTGCCCCTCTTATCGGCAAACCCAAGAATCGAGATCCGGTAGTTCCCGTAGGATGGAGCTTTCTTCGCAAGCTCCTGCAGTCTCTCCTTGTAACTCGTGCCGACGACTGCGCTTCCCGTCGGGAAATAGACCGTTGCCTCCTCGCGGATCACATATTCCTGTCCTTCGATTATCGCATTGCGAAGCTCTGCGAACTGCTCGGTCGTGCCTGCTTTGGTGGCGATCGCCGTGCGCCAGTCCTTTTCCTTGAAGCGGATATCCTTCGCAGTCACCATCTGTCCTTGCATGTCCCCCTGGACCGTGAAGATAAGCCCAGGGATCAAGGCCTTCGCGTCGCGGGTCTTTTTAGAGGCGATGCCGCTCGTCTGAACGATCTTCGTGGAAGGCGTCACGACGACGGTGATCGGCCCGTTCACCGTACGGGCGCTGATGGTCGTCCCCTCCACCTTGGTGATGACGGCCTCTGTTTTGATGGGTTCGGCAAAAGCGGAACTCGAAATGAAGATGGCGGCGATCGCAGTTAAGCCGAGTTTGCGAGTTTCCATTTACGCTCCTCCCGCAGGTTTTCGCCGCAGTAGGCTAGAGGAGGTTAGGGACAAATCGGGTGAATTACCTACCGCCGAGAACGCCACCCTTTGCGAAAACCATTCACCTGACTAAACCACCGGCATGCTCGTTATGGCACTCTTCGCCGCCGGATCGATTGCACTCATCATTGCCTGCCTGAGGCTTGGTCGAATTGGCCTATTTAGCCGTCAAAAAGCCCCGGTGGTTTTCTGGACCGGCATCGGTCTCCTTGGCCTGGCCGCCGGTCTTTGCCTAATTTCTCTATTCATCGAAGTGACGGGTACATGAGGCGGTAGGTCCGCTTTCCAGCCAAAGCCGGCACTTCATTAATTTTCCAGAGGCCGCAGCCACGACACGGTTTATCGACTCCCGCTCACGCCTCGACGAGCGGACTGCACCCGTTCGGCCCAGCTCTACGTTGAAACTCACGGGGTCATTCTTTTGGAGACAACGTATGCGACTCCAAGCTAACCAACTCGCCGGTGTGATGGCGTTAGTGCTTTGTTCCTGCGCTACGTCAGACGAGCAGCCAGCTACGACGACTTCGACGCAGCAGACGACATCCACGACGTCGGAACAGGGTCCCGCGCAAACGAACACCACAACCACCACGAGCACAACACCCGACACAACGCAGCCGCCACCCGCGCAGACGCAGTCCACCACTTCGCAAAGCACCTCCACGACGTCGACAACGACGCCGGCCGAAGGCACGACGGGGACGCCGGCTCAAAGCTCAACCACCACTACGACGACCACGACAGCTGCGACTGCTGCGACTGCTGCGGACGTAAAGAAAGGCGTGTCGGTCTTCGATAGTAATGGTGAGCTGATCGGGCAAATTGATTCGGTGAGCGGAGAGAACGCCGTTGTCAGCACCGGCAAGGTAAAAGCGGAACTGCCAATCTCGAGCTTCGCGAAGAACGACAAGGGGTTGGTGCTTGCGATGACCAAGGCGGAAATCGAGGCCGCTGCGAAGCCCAAATAGAAATAGGCGGCCTACGATAGCACCTCGGTTCATTTTCGGCGACCGGTTCGCCGTATCTCGCTTCCGGTGCGAGCGAGGCGTCAGGCGATTGTTGTCGCGCAGCTTTGAGTTCATTGGGGAACACTGGATTCTTTCTAAAAATGGCTTATCTTCCGATACTTAGCCAATTAAATAGCGGGAACGCGAATGCTCGGCTCAGTGAAGACGCCGCCCAACCACTATGAAACTCTAGGGCTCACGCCATCAGCAACGGACGACGACATCGACAAGGCGTTCGCCAGTCGAATGCAGCGTATCCACAGTCCCGAGGAGGCTGACGACTATGGGCCGAGACTCCGTGCGGCCTATAAAACGCTCCGCGATCCATTCTGGCGACGAATCTACGATGCCGAGCTTCGCCGTGCGTCGGAGCCGCAGCCAGAGCCCACGCTGAACCGTTCCGTGGAATCAGCGGCCGAGCAGAGGGTGGCGCCATTCATCGCCGCAGCGTTGCGCGATCCCGCCGCGCGGACCGCACAGGCCAAAACTCCGAATTTCACATTATTGCCTGATCCTGATGAGCCGGAAGCGACAATCGAGGAGAGCCCGGAGCCGTTCATCGCCGAAAATGATCTTTTCACCCCCACGGAACACGGGACCTCGGTTCCTGACGTGCGGGAACGGCAGAGCGAGTGGAACCGTGCTGGCGCTGCGACTGGTGCCGCGATCTTGGGCCTTGGGATCCTGACCCTTGTGATCGGGCTTTGGGGAAATGCTGGTCGTCCGCTCAAAGCCTCACACGAGCCGGCTGCAGCAGATGTCGCGCAAAGCTCGTCCAGACCTGGCACCGTCAGGCCAACGTCGAAGCAAGCTGCACCGATAGAGGATGAATCGACCCCGCTCCCAGTTGGAACCACTGTTGCGCCCGTGAAGCCGGGCGACGTTGGTCCAGTTCCGACTGGGGAAAGCTCAGCAATGGGTCGCGCAGCTGAGGCGCCAACGGCCGGTGGGCTGCCGGAAAGTCAAATCGCGGAGCAGCCGGAATCCGCTAACGCCGCGGGGTCGGTCAATCCGCTGGCACCAACGCCAGCGGGGGGGAGTCCAAACTCCACCGATTCCCCGACAGCAGCACCTGTTGCGGATGCACAATCCTCACCCCCAGCGATCGCCCAGGTCGGGAGTCCCGCTCCAGCGGCTCGACCCACACCGGTCGTCAATCGGGCAGCCGCGCCGCGATGGATCAGCGGTGGCTTGGTCAAAGGCGATAATCCGCGCGGTCGATTCCGCGGCACTGTGACCGTGCGGTTCACCGTCCAACCGAACGGTCGAGTGAGCGGCTGCCGAGCGGCCGTCAGTAGCGGCAACACCGCGCTTGACGCACGCACGTGTCAACTGGTCGAACAACGGCTGCGATTCAGTCCGGCCTTGGACTGGCAAGGTCGGGCCATTCCGTACGAGACGCGCGCAATTTATACATGGGGTGTCAAGCATCGTTCGTTGCTGGACCAGTTATTGAAGCCCGGCGGCCGCTAAGTCGGCTTTCCAAACCTTCCCGGACTTTCTTTCTGAGTTTGCCTTGGTTGCTGAAACCACCGTCGAAGGTGTGCGTTTAATCGCCCATGCTGGACGAACCCGACGGTCTATACTTCGCGGAGCGCGAAGGACACGAGCGAGAGATGACTCGCCACGCGCGGGATTGGCGCGCAGCCGCAGCCCATGCCGAGATGGCCGACAGTTACGAAGCTCTTGCGGTGGTCTTCGGCGCGAAACGCGCAGCGAGACTTCCGATCGATTATCATTAAAGCATGTGCGACGTGTCTCTCCAATGGTTGAAGTGGCTGGTGGAACCATCTTCCTCGACCCGGGCTTCGCCCCAATGAACGCCGCCCAACTCAGAGCTGAAGCGGACAGGTGTCGCTTGCTTGCCAGCGGTTTCGCCAATCAAAGTACGGTGAAAATGCTCATCAGAATGGCTGCTGAGTTCGAAAAGGCGGCTGCGGATCGCGACCCGCCGCCGTTTCTGCTAAGAAAACCGAGCTAAGATCACTTCCGCTACCGGGTCCCACCGCCATCTTATTCCGACGGTTTCGTATCGAGGCGTGAAATCAACTTCTCATCAAGCCAGAGCTCGCCGGCTTTCCCCGCGAGCAGCTCGTTCGCCATCCTCAACGCGCTTGTGTCGGATTCGGCCGGAATGACTTCAAACGAATTGAAGTGTCCGGCCTGGTCGAATCGGTACAAGCGGTAACCGCGCATGGCTGACCCCCTCTCCGCCCAATCAACTGATTGAGCGACAATAGAAATCAGGAAGACCCCCTATAGAATCATGAGAAGCCTACTTAGCCCGTTGCTTGGCAAGCCGCCTTCCGAGTTCGCACTGGGGTTGCTCGGTCGACAGGCTCCAAACCGCTAATTGCTATGAGCTGTCATCCCATGCCCGGAATGGCCAACTTGCGCTCCAGCCGCCGCGCTGCGATGACGACCACCGAAACCAGCACTAGATAGACGAAGGCCGTGAAAAGGTAGGTCTTGAAGAACAGGAAGGTGCGCGACGCAACCTCCTGCATCTGCGCGAAAAATTCGATGTACTGGATGAGGAATACTATCGAGCTGTCCTTGACGTTCTGAATCGCCTGGTTGGTCAGAGACGGAACGGACATCCGCAGCGACTGCGGTGCCGTAATCAGGCGAAAAACCTGGAAACGAGAGAAGCCCTGCGCGCGGGCGGATTCCAATTCTGCCTGATCGAGACCCCTGTACGCGATCGTCAAATACCGCGCGTTGTATGCCGACACGTTGAGCGTGAAGCCGAACACCGCGATCACGAACGGCGACAGCGTCACGCCCAGGTTGGGAAGGCCGTAGTAGAGCAGGAACAGGAAAACGATCAGCGGCGTCCCGATGAACAGGGATATATAGCTTTGTGTGACGAAGCGGACGCCCCTGTTGTGGCTGAGAACAAGGCCGAAAACCGCTATCCCGCCAATGAGGCCAGTCGCCGTAATCGTGACGGACAGCAGGATGGTATCGCGCAGACCCTTGAGGATCTGCGACGCGTAACTGATCAGGTCGGCGAAGAAGGGAAAGGTGTCGAGCGGCACCTTCAGCCCTCGCCGAAGAAGAATTCGTCGATGACCGGATCGCCGTCCATCGCCAGCAGGTTTTCGACGAGATCCTCCACGTAGACCTTGCCGTGATCGAGAAGCACGACGCGGTCGGAAATATACCTGGCGAGGCTCAAATCGTGGGTGACGCAAAGGATCGTGACATTGTCGAGGTAGAGGCGGTTGATCAAAGTCACGACCTCACGCACCATGATCGGATCGAGCGCGGAGGTCGGTTCATCGAAGAACAGGACCTTCGGATCCATCGCCAGCGCGCGCGCGATCGCGACCCGCTGGCTCTGTCCGCCCGAAAGCGCTGCCGGATAGGCGTCGCGCTTGCCGGCCATGTCCATACGGTCGAGCTCGCGTAGGGCCCGTTCCTCCGCCTCGCGCTTGGGGATCTTCTTCAACCGGATGAGGGCAAGCGTCACATTATCCAGCACCGACATGTGGCGGTAGAGCGCGAAATTCTGGAAAACGAAGCCGATGCGGCTGCGCAGTGCCCGAACGTCGACATCCGGACGCGTGACATCCTCTCCGTCGAACAGGATCGCTCCTGACGTCGGCTCGATGAGCAGGTTGAGACAACGCAGCAACGTCGACTTACCGCAGCCCGACGGCCCCATGACGACCTTCGCCTCACCTTCCTCGAGGTCGAAGCTGACTCCGTCGAGCACGGTCCGGTCGCCGTAGGATTTCACCAGGTTCTTGACTTCAAGAAGGGCCATCCTCGTCTACGTCTCACTCCTGCGCGAAGCCAAAGATGCTGTACCTTTTTTCGATCAACCGGACGGCGGCCAGAAGCAGCCGGTAAATGGCAAAGTAGATGAGACCGATGGCGGCATAGATTTCGAGCCCCCGCATGGTCGTGGCGACGAGGGCCATCGCCTGCTTGGTGATTTCCGGGATGCCCACCGTATAGGCGAAGGGCGAATATTTGAGCACGGTCGTCAGTTCGTTGACCATGCCTGGCACCGAAAAACGCATCATCTGGGGAATCTTGATCAGCCGTAGCGTCTCCAGGGGGGTGAAGCCCATCGATTGAGCGGCGAGGACTTCGTTCGGGTTTACGGCCGCCAAGGCGCCACGGAACACCTCCGACAGATAAGCGCCCGAAATCAGGCCGAGGCTCAGCATCATCGCAAGCAGTGGCGGCACGTCGAACCCGATCCCCGGCAATCCGAAGAAAACGACGAACAACAACACCAACATGGGAACGCCGCGGAGCACATAGACCAACGCCGAGAGCACCCCAGACAACCAGGCGCGCCCGAGCTCACGAGCGATCGCGATGGCAAGGCCGACGACGAAAGCCGTCGCGGCGCAACTCAAGGTGATCAGGAGCGTGTAGCCGGCGCCCCTAAGCAGCGTCAGCAGGATGTCGACGAACGTCACGCGGCTCTCTCTAAGAGCCTATTTCATCCATTTATCGATAATCGCCTGCCGCTTTTCGGGCCCCAGCTCATCGAGATATTTGTCGAAGTCGGCGCGCAGCGTCGATCCCTTGGGGAATGCGAAGCCGAGCTTATCGATGCCCTCAAAGACATAGCTGTCCTGGATCGGCAGCTTTTTGCGGTAGACCGAGGCCACAGTGCCGTCGAGGAAGACCAGATCGACCTGGCCATTCTGCAAGTCGGTCAGGGCTTCGTTGTAGCTCGGGTAGAGCTTCACTTGGTCGGTCTTGTAAATGCCCTTGGGCTCAAGGTCGGTCTTGATGAAATCCATGTAAGCCATGCCGCGCGGGAAGCCGATCGTGTACTTCTTCAGCGTGTCGAGATTGGCGAGCTTGATGTTACGATCCTTCATGCTCACCAGGTTCCAGCTGTTGTCCATGTAGGGCTTGGAGAAATCCATGACCTTCTTGCGGGGCTCGGTGATCGATATGCCTGAGAAAGCGACGTCCGCCTTCTTGCTGACGACTGCGCCGAGCATGCCCTGCCAGTCATATGCGGTGATGTTCATCGTGCAGCCGCGCGCTTTGCAATAGCCATCGAACAGATCGTAATCGAGGCCCTGCGTCTTGCCATTTTCCTCGAACAGATTGGGTGGGGAGGCCGGGGTTACCGCGACTTCGATGACCTTCGGCGCCTGCTTGTTCGCTTGCTCCTTTCCGCAAGCGCCAAGCGTGATGAGCGACAGGCCGATAGCGAACGAGGCAAGGAAATCACGACGTCTCATCTTGGTCTCCCCTTGTTTGAACATACGGCGGTGTGAAGGGAAAGAAGTCATCCAGCCCGGCCTGGTCGAGAGCTTCGCGCACGGTTTCGCCGCCACGCACGAAATCGAGGTTTTGTTGGCCGCCCTTCAAGGACCTGGCGAGCCGCAGAATGGCGCGAATGCCTCCGAAGTTAACGAAGTCCAGCCCTTCCAGGTCAATCGTCACCGCTTTGGTCCCGGCGTGAAGGCGCTGTTCGACGGCCGAAGCGAAGTTGCTCCCATCGGCGGCTTCCATCCGACCCTGGGGCCGAGCGATCAAACGCTGCCCCTCTTCTAGGAACTCGACCTGCATGACGTGATTCGAGCCGACGTTGCAGCATTCATGCCGCATTGCTTCAATGGAAGCGAGCGTAAAGACGACGCTTAATGTCCGTAAATTCTACAACATCCTTACCCAGGAATTGCGCGCCCGCGTGGTCCATCGCAGATTTCTGGTTTCGACCCGTTGCCGACGTCGATCACATTTCGAAAAGTCTCGAAATGATTGAATGCCCCCAGTCTGGCATGACATCTGGCAGATCTGGTTGAGCCGGAGCAGTTGCTGAAACGATGTTAACGGGCACTAGCCTCTGGCCGGTCGCTGCGATCATGAAGCTGCCGTCATCCACGGGAACGACCTGCTGCCCTGAGGGCAGCTTTAGCCGCCTTTGGGCAACCCTGTCGAAGAGCTTTCGGGCTAGCAAATAGTCATAGACGGCAAGCTCGTCGCCGCTCTCGTCATTGACCGTGATAACCCTGTAGAGCTGTTCCGCTGACACGCGATCCCCATCAAGACTCTGAGGGATAACGTTAATTCTCCATTTATTAAAGTCCAGCCCAATAAAGGCTAATGTCCAGGATTGACGCACCAGGTGAACTGAGGCGGCGCGACAGCAATCCGCAACTTGCGTTCACCCCTCCATCCGGTCGTTCCCGCGCCTCACGCACGCGATCTGGAATGTCCCCTCTCCATCGGCGCCGTCAATAGATTGCGGCCATGGATGGAGCGATCTCATCTGTCGCCCAAGCGAATTGCACGATCGTGTCACCAGCGATCGCGATGAGCACGGGCGCTACTACCCACGCTAGTAAATCGCGCCATCCGGCACTCATGCTGAAAAGCCACACGGTGCCCACCACGACGACGGAATAAATCACCCAATATATGTAGCGAAACTCGTCGGTTACGGTGACGACTGAGTAAGTAAGCGCGTAAACCGCCCCCGATAAAGCGATCAAGGACAAGATCGGCGATTGCGCAACCGCTGGTCGCCTCCACAGCATCATCGCGAATCCTAGAGAAGCAATCAACCAGACGTAGGGACGACCAAGCGGAGTTTTACCCAGTCGCTGCACGACGTAGCCGAGAAACATGCGTATTCGATTCGGCTGGTAATCCAGGCCCGGCGGATTGTGCTTGCTGCCCCGTTCCCAGATATACGGATTACAGCGCTTGCAGCCGACACGAAGAAGCATCCCCAACACGAGCGATCGGTGCTTCAAGTAGGCCAGCGGTTCCGTGCCGATCGCCTCCCGCCATTTGCGAAAGCCTTCGCGGGGGCTCTCGAAATGCCTGCGCGGGCAGAAGTTCACGCGCGGCGAATAACATTCGAGAGCGCCGGGAGAGAGCATCTGAGGCGGGCTAGCCTGAAGATCGCGCCCGCTGAAGTAAGACATTCCCGTCAAATCCCATCGAATGAGGTTCGAAGCCGCGCCCATCTCCGTTGCATCCAAAGCGAGGACGGACAGCGGCACTGCAGATGCTGCTGTGGCAGCGATCGCTGCAAAGGTGAGCAAGCGAGTCGGCCGGCCCACTCGAAGCGGCTGGACCAGCGCCACCGCCAACACGATCGCGGCAGGAGGCGCATTATGTCGCACTGCGGACCCGAAGATTAGCAAAGCTGCGCTTGCACTCCACAATGTCCAAAACACCCGGCGCTTGCACGGGAATCGGGAGGACAACAGCAACAGCCCGCAACTCAAACCCCACGATGCGGCGAGCGTGACGTCCTTCCAAATGACTCCGGAAAAAGACAGAAGGAGCGGAAAGAGACCGGCGAAGACGGCGAAAAGGCCCCATCGACGGCCCGTTGATAGGAAGCAGTAGATGGCGAGCGCGGCAAACGAGCCCCAGTAGAGCAAAAGGTTCAGGGCGAGCATCGGACGTGCGCCCGGCCAGATGGGATAAAGGACGCCCCAGACCGCCGCCATCAGGGGTGGGTGTACGTCCGTGAAACGGCCACTCAATGCCTGTTCATACTGGCGAATTGAATCGATCGTGACGAGGCCCGGATAGAAAAGCCAGAAATTGAATAGGAGGAGGACGAAAGCGCACAGAAGTGCAGCCATCAAGAATGTTCTTAGATCGTGCTGAATGCCATGAGCACTCGAAGTCGCTCGCGCCGTTCCGACGTCCTCCTCCTCGATTATTCCGTGGGCGTTCAGTAATTTAGCACAGGATCGTATCGGAAGCCATCGAGCGGCCATCCGATACGCTAGGTACTTCGAAAGAGCTGCAAATCATGCGTCGACTTCCACCCATTCCAGTCTCAACTGCTGCAGCCGTTGTTGGTCACATCATCGCATGACAAGCTGATGTGCTCCTGGGACGCGGCAATGCTCACCCATCTCCTTGAGTGCAGCACCGTATCTATTGGTGCATCTCGTGTGGGTCGCGATCCGGCCGCAACCGCATCAGCCGCTGGGCGTTCGGAAGCCAGGAGGCGAGCATGGACGACAAAACGCCGCTCAGACACTTCCGGCTTCTGGTGACACCACCCGGTAAGACGGCCAGCCCACTCGGATTGATCGAAGCCGATACGGAGGCCAGCGCATGGCTGTTGGCCGACCGATTGCTCCAGAATAAGTGCGCCGAAAAGCCGATTGATCGTGACAGCCGTGTTGAGTTGGTCGATCCGGAAGGAAGGCGGCTTGAGCCGTCTTCGACGGTCGGAAAGCATCTAGAAGAAGCCGCAACCGCACAGGAACCAACCTCAACAAGGCAGGCGGAATAAGCCCACGTGAACAAAATGAACTTTCTTATAGGCGTAGCATGCGTGGCGGCGGTCGTTGTTGCATTTTGCGCTGTTGCGATCGTCAATCGATTAGATCAGCTCATCGGTATCATCACCGGTGCGCGCAAGCGGACAGAGGACGAAAACTACGGCGAAGAATAAGCCCTATGAGGCCTGATGAATGCGTGCCGCCGGGCGATCGTTGTAACTTGAATTAGAGCGACCCACCGTTTTGGATTTGGCGGTGAATCGGTTGAAGACCCTCTGCGTCCTTCTGGTGGCAGTCATGTTCGCAGCCTGGGCCGCGTGGCAGCTGTGGCCTGTTCAGATCATGCTGGTAGCCTACCGCTTTACACATCCGGTAGCTGCCAGCCGCGCGGTGCATTGGGCGGAAGGCCCGGCAAGATCTCCGGCCGGGGGGCGCCCGCCCAACATCGTGCTCATCGTTGCCGACGACCTCGGCATCAACGACATCACCACTGAAGGTCGCGGCAGAGGCGCCGCCGGTGGATTGGTCCCGACACCCGCTATCGACGCTATCGCACGCGAAGGTGCTGATTTCACCGTCGCTTACTCTGCCGACGCGACCTGCTCCCCCTCGCGCGCGGCGCTGATGACCGGCCGCTATCCGCAGCGCTTTGGCTTCGAATTCACAGCCGTCCCCGACCTGCTTGCGAAGTACGTCCCGCGCTATTCCCCACACAATCGGCCCTATCCGACGATCTACCATGCAGATTTGCAGGGACAGGCGCCGCCGATGGAAAAAATGGGCATGCCCTCGAGTGAGGTAACCATCGCCGAAATTCTGAAATCTCGTGGCTATCACACCATACATCTCGGCAAATGGCACCTTGGAGACTCGCGCGGGATGCGCCCGGAGGATCAGGGCTTCGACGAGAGCCTCGGCTTCATGGCGGGAGCGTCCAAATATGAGCCGGACACCGCATCAATCGACGCCAAGCTCCCCGGCTACCCGCTGGATCGCTTTCTCTGGCTGGCGCTCGCCGACGGCGTCCAGCTCAACGGCGGTCCACCCTTCCACGCCGGAGAATATATGACCGACTATCTCAGTGATCAGGCGGCGGCGGCGATCAAGGCCAATCGCAATAGGCCTTTCTTCATCTACCTCGCCTACAATGCTCCCCACACACCGTTCCAGGCAACGAAAGCCGACTATGACGCGCTTGGATCAGTCAAGGACGGCCGCGTCCGCGTCTACGGAGCAATGATCCGAGCACTCGACCGGGGAGTGGCCAAGGTGATGTCGGCGCTGAAGGCACAAGGCGTCGATCGCAACACCATCGTCGTCTTCACTAACGACAATGGCGGCGCCTGGTACGCGGGTCTGCCGGACATCAACAAACCCTATCGTGGTTGGAAGGGCACTTTCTTCGAAGGCGGCATCCGCGTCCCACTTTTCATCAGCTGGCCCGACCGGATCGCGCCCGGACAGCGCCTAACGTTGCCGACCGAGCATATCGACATCCTGCCGACGCTCGCTGCAGCAGCAGCTGCGTCCCTCCCTGCGCGACACCGGATCGACGGCATCAACCTCCTGCCGTTCCTGACGCAGCGCGCGAAAACACCCGTCGGGCGGACGTTGTTCTGGCGATCAGGCAGCTACGAAGCCGTCCGCGACGGTGACTGGAAGCTCCAGATCTCTCGCAATCCGCCCCGCGTCTGGCTGTTCGACCTTGCGGCTGACCCCACCGAACGGAGCAACCTTTCAGCTCGACGACCGGACGTGGTCGAGCGCCTTCGTGCCGACATTGCCGCTCACGATCAGGAGCTCGCCAAGCCCTTATGGCCCGCCCTCCTTGAGGAACCGATCCGCATCGACGTCCCCGCCGACGCGCCGTGGAAGCCTGGCCAGGAATATGTCTACTGGCCAAATTAACGACAGCCGAGTGTCCGCTTTCCACCGATTGCGGACATTGGCCTATCGTCCGCATCGGCCGCTTTCGACAACGCAGCTAGATTCTTTCAACATATAAGCGCATTATCGACGATTAAGTAAAGACCCGGCGTTGGGGGCATGCCCATGGTCAGTCCGGTCAAATCGCGCCTTACCCATTACGAGAATTTGGGCCTCACGCCTGCAGCCACGTCTGACGAAGTTGCGGAAGCGTTCGCCAAACTGATCCACATACGCGTCGAAAGTCCCGAAGAGGCAGTCGAGCACGCCAATCGAATTTATATTGCGTACGAAACGCTGCGAGATCCGATCAAGCGACGGGCCTACGATGCTGCGATTGGCCTTTGGGACGGGGAAGCAGATGCAAAGCAAAAACCAGAACCAATCATCGGCGTCGGGGCACCTCAATCGCCGGAGCACGGACTCTATGCCGCCTCACCCGGGATCACACCCAACCCAGTAAAAAGGGACCCGAGCCGGGCAAGGCGAGCCAGCAAAGCAGCAACTGAGTGGCCAGTTCCGAGAATGAAAAGCTTCGTGCACCGAGCAGCAACTCACCTTGTGGTCGGTGGCACATCTCGATCGGCAAAGAGGGATCGACGGCTGGCACGGCCGGACGACAAACCGACGATTGATCGCCAACGTCTGCATTCTGCCGAGCAACGGACGAGCGCAGCTGCGCCGACCGAGGCCGAGGCCATCAGCGAAGACTTTCGAGGGGACGTCCAGCCCCGCCCTGGTCAAGCAAAATCAGTTCCTGCGAGTCAGGGTTCGCTCAAACGAAACTATGACGGAGCAGGAGCCGGTGTTTTCATCGCGACGTTGGGGGTTCTGACTCTGGTCGTATCGCTAATAAAGGGAACTGATGACCACGTCCGAAGACCGCCTCAGCGGACGGTACTAACGGCCAAACAACCAGTTCACTCAACTGGGAGGGCTGCGCCGGCGGCTGAGCAAGCAGTTCCTACCGAGGAAGCAGCGCCCCTCCCGACGGACGACCTGAATACACCAGTGACCGTTCCGGCGCTTCAGATGAGCACCATGAACACGGTGGCGGGAATTTTCGCACCTTCTGCCACTGCTAAAGCCGTTGATGTTGTCGACGGTGGAGGGGCATCACCGCCGTCTGAGGTCGCGGCTGAAGTGAGCTCGTCTGGTTTCGTGGAACTAGCCCCTCAGTTGGCCGAGGAAACCCAAGTTGGAAATGACCTTCGACCGGAGGCGAATCTGTTTTCAGGCATTCCTCTCGAGCAAGTTGTCGATCGACGAGCAACAGACCTTCAGTTTGAGCCGAATGCCACCCGACAAGCCGCAGCCACCCCCTTCCGGCAATCCGCCACTCAACAAGCCCGCCCGCCCGTGCCGCAAGCCGTTCGGCCGCCTGCAGTCGCTCCCCGCCTACAGCCGGTCTCTCGAGCAGCCGCGAGCGCTTCGCCGCAGCCAACCGCTCATGGACCAATTGGCTCTTCGCGGCCGCAGAGGGCTGAGCGACAAGCGGCACGCACCCCCCCGCAATGGCCGATCTCTCAAGTAGCCGCACGCACTCCGCCGCAGCAGGCTGTCTATAGGCAAGCTGCCACTCCGACGCAGCAAAGGACCTATGGACAGGTGACACGCCCTGGGGCCAAGCAAAGTACCTATCGACAAATGGCACGCATTCCGCGCGGGCAAAACCGCTATCGTCAAACACCAGCGAAGTGGTTGGCCGGTGGCTTGGTGAACAGCGACAATCCTGGTGGTAGGTTCCGGGGGACTGTTTACGTGCAGTTCACCGTTCAGACAAACGGTCGCGTGACTGGCTGTCGTGCGTCCTCGAGCACTCGCAACCGTGCTCTTGAAGCGCGCACCTGCGGACTCGTTGAGAAAAGACTCCTTTTCAGTCCGGCGCTGGACTCACTCGGCCGTCGGATTCCGTCAGTCTTGCAAACGTCATACACGTGGGGCCGTGTAGTTTGATGCCGCAGTCGTGGACCGAGGTCACCAAGCGCTCTTGTGCAAGAATGGCCGCTCTCTACCCATTACGGACATTGGCTCGAGTGTCTGCTTTCGGTCCGTTCCGGACATACCCGCGGTTGGAGCCCGTACGGCCCTCTACGTGGTTAACCCAAGCTCTAGGGTCCAATCCAGAATCCTCCTGATTTTCCTGAACGCCAGATGAATTAAATGATGAGGCGGTAGGCCGATGACTGGACCGAACGCTTCCTCACTTTCGGGTGGCCGGTGGGAACCTGAGCTGGGAATAATCTTCAGCTCGCGGGACGGATTTGTCTGGGCGAGCTGGCCGGAGACAGAGGCCTCGGTCAGGCTCGGGCGGCAGGAAATCGTCTCCATGATGATGCGGGACTTCCTCGCTCAGAACGCTCTCGGGGAGCGATTGAGCTCGCATCCAAGGCCAGGCTAA
>JBKPLG010000018.1:0-10975 GCA_046731515.1 Pseudomonadota bacterium
CGGCCGGTCAGCGCCGCGCCGCCCGTGGCGGGCCGCAGCGCCGCCGAAGCGAACTTGAGGTCGGCCGCGTTCAGCACGAGCTGCCGCGTCGATTTGACGATGTCGAGGTCGATCGCGACCTTTCCGTCGAAGCTCAGCCGATCAGCATGCGGCGTGACCGTCAGGTCATAATGACGCGGGATCGCGGTCCGCGGAAGCTGCGACGGGAGGCTGGTGTCGACCGTGTCGGCCTGCTGGGCCGAAAGCGAAGCGGGAGCAGCGAGCGCGACCGCGGCGGACGCGAACAGGGCAACGGCGATTTTCATGAACATCCCTCGAGACGCGGCGAAACGCAGCCGCGGCCGTTGGCTAGCGCAGACGGCCCGAGGGAGGAAGGCCCGGCCGCAGCTTTCCCTGCGACCGGGCGATTCCGTTCGACTAAGCGCTAGGTGCTAAGCGCCGGCGACTTCCGCGAGGTCGATCTTCACGCCGGGGCCCATCGTCGAAGAAACGCTCAGCTTCTTCACGAACTTGCCCTTGGCGCCCGACGGCTTGCCCTTGATGATCGCGTCCATGAACGCGGTGAAATTCTCCTTGAGATCCGCCTCGGAGAATGACGCCTTGCCGATCCCGGCGTGGACGATGCCCGCCTTCTCGACGCGGAACTCGACCTGGCCCGACTTGGCGTCGGTGACCGCCTTGGTGATGTCCATCGTCACCGTGCCGAGCTTCGGATTCGGCATCAGGCCCTTGGGGCCCAGGACCTTACCGAGACGGCCGACGACGCCCATCATGTCCGGCGTGGCGATAACGCGATCGAAGTCGATCTGCCCGCCCTGGATGGTCTCCATCAAATCCTCGGCGCCGACCACGTCCGCGCCCGCAGCCTTGGCCTCGTCGGCCTTCGCACCCTTCGCGAACACGGCGATCCGGACGGATTTGCCGGTGCCTTTGGGCAGATTGACGACGCCGCGGACCATCTGGTCGGCGTGGCGCGGATCGACGCCCAGGTTGAGGGCGACTTCGACTGTCTCGTCGAACTTCGCGGTCGCATTGCCCTTCACGAGGCTGATCGCCTCATCGACGCCGTAGAACTTCTCGCGGTCCACCGCGGTGAGCGCCTTCTGACGCTTGGAAAGCTTGGTCATCGCCTCAGCCCTCCCGCACTTCGAGGCCCATCGCGCGGGCGGAGCCTTCGATGATCTTCGCCGCGGCGTCGAGGTCGTTGGCGTTCAGGTCCTTCATCTTCACTTCCGCGATCTCGCGAAGCTGCGAGCGGCGGATGGTGCCCGAGCTGACCTTGCCGGTTTCCGACGAGCCCTTCTGGATCCGCGCCGCCTTCTTCAGAAGGAAGGACGCGGGCGGGGTCTTGGTGGTGAAGCTGAACGAGCGGTCCGCATAGACCGTGATGACGGTCGGGATCGGAGCGCCCTTCTCGAGCTCCTGCGTGGCGGCGTTGAACGCCTTGCAGAATTCCATGATGTTCACTCCGCGCTGGCCGAGGGCGGGGCCGATCGGAGGCGCGGGGTTTGCAGTGCCGGCCGGCACCTGCAGCTTGATATAGCCGGTGATTTTCTTTGCCATGTCACTCTCGAATTCGGCGCAAAGTGGTACTTTGCACCGGGTTGAAGTTTAGTGGTGCAAACGGGGAGCGCTTGAGGCTCACCTCCCACAACGGCTCCAGATTTCGCTGGAAGGCGGCGCCCCTACATGAATTGAGCGCCACCCGCAACTTGTAGTAACAGCCGCGGCGGGAAGGTGTGCATGAGGGGTCTCGAGATGCACAAATTTCTTCTTCTTTCCGCCGCCGCTTTCGTCATCGCCGCCTCGCCAGCGCAGGCGAAGGGCATGAAATGGATGGACGCGACCGGCGCCGGCCTGCCCGCGGGCGCCAAGATGGCGGTCGTGTCCGGCAACCCGGCCAAGGACGGCCCATTCACCGTCCGCATCCAGATGCCGGCCAATTACACGGTCCCGCCCCATCACCACCCGGCCGACGAGGTGGTGCGCGTCGTTTCGGCCGGAGCCCTGACCTACGGCATGGGCGACAAGGTCGACGCGGCAAGCTCGGGCAAGCTCGAGAAGGGCTATCACGTGACCATGCAGGCAAACATGAACCACTGGGTGACGACCACCGACCCGGTCACCGTTCAGGTCAACGGCGCCGGCCCGTTCGCGATCATCTACGCCAACCCGGCGGACGACCCGCGGAAGAAGTAGCAGCGGACCTTAACCGGCGGGCGCGGGGGGAGTTCGAGGTAGCCGAGGCGGAGCGCTGGGAGCGCGGCGAACCGGCGTGGGGACTGGCGGGGGAGGCCCTTCGACAGGCTCAGGACGGGCGTTTCGGCCTACCGGATCTGGCGCAGGTGACCGGCTGGTCGCGGGCGGACCCGGCGAAGAAGGCGCATCATCCGAACCGCGCGCTGTTCGGGGGCTGGCGGTTGGAAGACATCCCCTCACCCTAGCCCTCTCCCGCGGAGGGAAGAGGGGAGAGCGCGTTATTTGACGCGCTCGACCTGCTCGAATTCGAGTTCGACGGGCGTGGCGCGGCCGAAGATCGAAACGCTGACCTTCACCCGCCCACGGTCGAAATCCAGCTCCTCCACAACGCCGTTGAAGCTGGCGAACGGCCCGTCGAGCACCTTCACCGCGTCGCCGATCTCATAGTCGACGCTGATCTTCTGCTTGGGCGCGAGGGCGGCCTGCTCCTCCTTCGTCGAGAGCATGCGGGCGGCTTGGGCGTCGGGGATGGGCTGGGGCTTGCCGCCGGGGCCGAGGAAGCCGGTGACCTTGGGCGTGTTCTTGACGAGGTGGTAGACCTGGTCGTTCATCTCGAGCTTGGCGAGGACGTAGCCGGGCATGAACTTGCGCTCGGTCTCGACGCGCTTGCCGCGCTTGATCTCGGTCACGGTCTCGGTCGGAACCTCGATCTGGTCGACGAAGCGCTCGAGGCCCATTCGGGTCGCCTCCGAGTTGATCGCGTCGCGGACCTTGTTCTCGAAGCCGGAATAAGCGTGGATGATGTACCAGCGGGACATGTGATCTCTTACCTTTGTAACCCCTCTCCCCAACCCCTCTCCCGCTTGAGGGAGAGGGGCTAGAGAGGCTAGCCGAGCAGGCTCAGCAGATATTTGACGACGCTCGAGAAGAAGGCGTCGACGCCGAAGAAGACGAAAGCGAGCAGGAGCGTCATGATGATCACCATGATGGTCGTCGCGACCGTCTCCTTGCGGGTCGGCCAGTGGACCTTGCCGGTCTCGCTGCGGACCTGCCGGATGAATTCGCCGGGGGAGACTTTGGCCACGTTTTTGTCTGCTCGCTTGCGGATAGAAAAGCGCCCCGCGGACCTCTCGGGCCGGCGGGGCTGCGGCTCACTTAGCGGCGGTTGGGTGAGTCTTCAAGGTTGCGAAGCGGTTTGCGCGTAGCTAACTCGCGGACCGGCCATAGGAGTGTAGCTCAGTTGGTAGAGCATCGGTCTCCAAAACCGAGGGCCGGGGGTTCGAGTCCCTCCACTCCTGCCATTTCCTGAAAGCGTCGCAACGGCTTTGCCGCCTGGACCCCGGCCTTCGCCGGGGAACAGATTACTTCACCACCGGTAGCCCCACCCACGAGCCGTCCGCGCCGGTGAAGACGCGTTGGGTGGCGGCCCGGTAGTCGCCGGGCTGCGCGAAGAAGATGTTGGGGACGTAGGTCTGCGGGTTGCGGTCGTAGAGGGGGAACCAGCTCGACTGGACCTGGACCATCAGGCGGTGACCCGGCTGGAGCGTATAATTCACGGTTGGAAGAGCGAATTCGTAAGTGACTGGCTGGTTGGCGGGGACGGGCGTCGGCCGCGTGGGGTCGTCGCGGTAGCGGCCGCGGATCACGTCCATGGCGATCGCCAGCTGATAGCCGCCAAGCTCCGGCTTTTGCGGATATTGATCGGGATAGACGTCGATCAACTTCACCACCCAATCGCTGTCGGTTCCGCTGGTCGAGGCGAGGAGATGGACCAGCGGTGTGCCGGCGAGCCTCAGCGGCTGGTCAAGCGGGGCGCTCGAATAGCTGAGGACGTCGGGGCGCGCCTCGGCGAAGCGCTGGTCGTCGACGAGCCAATAGCGCCAGGTCGAGCCCTGCGCCCAAGGCGAGAGATTGGGACGGGCGCGGTAGGTGACGGGCTTGGCGGGATCGGAGACATAGGAGTCGAAGGATTGACGGCCGGGCGCTTCTAAAGAGACGCGGCCCGCCGCCGTCAGATAGAGCGGCGTGAGGTTCGCCGGGCACGAGCGCATGCACGACTGCGGCCAGTCGGTGAACTGTCGCCACTGATTGGCGCCGCCTTCGAACGCGGTTACGCGCGCGATATTGGAGGGCGGGCCGCCTTTCAGATGCTCGTCGAGGAACGGCATCATCACATTCTGGCGGAACCATTTGCCGGTATCGCTGCCCCAATCGAAGGGGCCGAGCGAAGTCCCCTGGCCGTTCGCCTGGCCGTGATGCCAGGGACCGAGCACGAGGTGCGCATTGCCGTTATCGCTTTTCTTGACCGCGTCGAAGACGGCCGGAGCGCCGTAGATGTCTTCCTGATCCCAGAGGCTGTCGACAAGAAGGGTTGGGACGGTCAGCGCAGTCCGCGCCAGAATCTTATCGACGGCCTGCAACTCCCAAAATTCGTCATAGGCGGGATGCTGGGTCAGGCGCACCCAGAAGGGCAGCTGGTCCATTCCCATCGCGCTGCCGTAGGCGCCGGGCGAGCCATAGCGGAGGAAGGTGGTGTAATCGTCATAAGTGCCGCTGAACCAGTCCTCGTCGGACTTCTTGGTCGCGGTCTGGCCGTAGACGTAACTAATCATCTCCTGCCGGAAAGCGCCGTTGTGGAACCAGTCGTCCCCCTTCCACACATCGACCATCGGATTGATCGGCACCGAGGCCTTCAGCGCAGGGTGCGGGTTCACGAGCGTCATCAGCGCCGTAAACCCGTCGTAGCTGGTGCCGATCGAGCCGACACGGCCGTTCGATTCCGGAACGTTCTTCACCAGCCAGTCGATGGTGTCATAGGCGTCGGTCGAATGGTCGACGCGGGTGGGATTTAAGGGCCCCCGCAACGGGCGGTTCATCACATAGTCGCCCTCGGACTTGTACTTTCCGCGAACATCCTGGACCGCAACGATGTAGCCCGCCCGGACGAGCTCGGCGTAGGCTTGCGAAAGGATGTTCTCCGGCCAG
Source organism: Pseudomonadota bacterium (assembly GCA_046731515.1). GTDB lineage: Bacteria > Pseudomonadota > Alphaproteobacteria > Sphingomonadales > Sphingomonadaceae > Sphingomicrobium. The sequence continues at coordinate 5,185 of JBKPLG010000018.1, forward strand.
GGTCCGACTTGGCCGTCACGCGATGTTCCCTTTTCGGCGGAGTAAGGCGTGCGATCGAGCATGATCGGGAACTTGCCGCCACCCTTCGGAATGATGAGGACGGTGTAGAGCTTCGCCTCGTCGCGCATCGGGATCATCGCTTCGCGGCGGATGTATTGAAATTCGGCGCGCGGCGCCTTGAAGCTCTTGGGAATGTCGCCGCCCTTGGGAACGGCGGGAACCATCGGATGAAATTTGGATGGGATGTCGCCGCCCGGTTGAACAGCCGGCTGAACATGAGCTTCGGCGATGAGCGGAGTAGAAAACGCGAGCAACGCAACAGCGAACGCGAACTTCTTAAGGTTCATCCGGAGCTTCTCCCGGGCGCGCCCATGCCACGGACGGCGGCGACCCGGCAACCCGTGCCCTAAGAAGCGGGCTAGTCTTGAACCGTATGGCGGCCAGGGCGCTGCGGAAGGACCAGGATCAGCGCGATGATCACGACCGCTAGCACAGCCGAAGCGAGCGGCCGGCTCATTTCGAAGCCACCTTTGTCCAGAGGCTTGTCGAGCCAGTCGCCAACGGTTGCTCCAAGCGGCCGGGTGAGGATGAAGGCGGCCCAGAAGAGGACGACGCGGCTGGCCTTCGTCGTAAAGTAGAGAATCGCGAGCAGCGCCAGTCCCGCTCCGAATACGAGCGCTCCGCCCGAATAGCCGAGCCCCGCATCGGCGATCCAGTCGCCGAGCGCCGTGCCGAGGGTCTGGGAGAAGGTGATGGTGATCCAGTAGAAAGCTTCTTCGCGCGGCCCGGAAACGGTGTTCACATCGACGCTGCCAAGCGTCCTGTACCAGGCGAACAGCGAAGCGAGCACACAAGCGAACAGCAGGAGCGAGCCGCCCGGATAGCCGATCCCGAGCGAGCGATCGGCGAAGTCGGCAAGCGTGGTGCCGCAGGTGGTCGAGGCGACGATGGTCGCCCAATAAAGCCACGGATTGAAGGCCCGCGCGCGAACCTGGGTGATGACGAGACCGACAAGCAGAATGCCGAAGATGACGGTTCCGATCAGATAACCGTAAGGCAGCGGGTGCGGAGTCGTTTCGCCGAGCCAGGTCATGGTGACGGTGTCGCCGCCGGTTTCGCCCAGAGTGGTCGCAAGGATCTTGATGATCCAGAAGCCCAGGGTGACGGCCGGGACTTTCGTCAGTGCTTCGCGTTTCGGCATGTTGTGCGCGGCTTCTAGGCAATTGTTCGAACGGCGCCAGACGGTCCCAGCGCTTTTTTGCGAATCGCAATAAAGCAGAGACGGAGCCACTAGGCCCTGAAGAACCCAGTCTGCTTCTTCGAATACTTCCGGCATTGCACATAAGTTACTGAGAAATAACGACGTTCATCAACCAGACAGCTTGACCCGAAGCGATTGGCTGTTCGTGCGTCGCGTCGAGTGCCGGACCACCATTCGCCATGCGGCGTTGAATCGCGGGAGACCAATCAACCCCAAAGGAGGACTGGTCATGACCATGATGAAGCTTCTCATTGGCGCCGGAACGCTGACCGCGCTTTCGGCTACCGTTCCTGCTGCTGCGCAAACAGAAGTCGGTATGGCGTCCGATCGCTGCGTTGCGGCCGTTCAGGACAGGCTCAACGCCCGCAGCGGCTCGGACGCACGGGTCCTCGCTGTGACCAAGGTCAATCCGCACAAAAACCTGGTGACCGTGTGGGGCATCGCCAATAGCGGCGCGTTCGGACCTTATGGCGTCGGCGCTTACGGGGCCCTCGGCTACAATTATGCCAAGCCGGCGGATATCTCGTTCAAGTGCAAGGTCGACTATCGCGGGTTCGTCCGCGACATCGACCTCGACCGCAACTACAAGCGCTAAATCAACTGCTCACCAAGTCGGGAGCTCGCCGGAAACGGCGGGCTCCCGTTCTTTTAGGCGAGGAACGCGCGGACGAACTCGCTCGCCGGACCCTGCTGAATCTCGGCGGGCGGAGCGAATTGCTCGATTCGGCCCTGGTTGAGAAGTGCGACGCGGTCGGCGAGCGTGAATGCCTCCTCGTGGTCGTGGGTGACGAAGATCGAGGTGAGGCCCAGCTCGTCGTGGATTGTGCGAAGGGCTCCGCGGAGTTCGCGCCGGACCTTGGCGTCGAGCGCTCCGAATGGCTCGTCAAGCAGGAGGATACGCGGATTGCGGGCGAGGGCGCGGGCGAGCGCGACGCGCTGGCGCTGGCCGCCGGACAGCTGACTTGGATAGCGCTTGCCGAGACCCGGCAGATGGACCAGCTCGAGGAGCTCGTCGACCCGCTTGCCGATCTCGCCGCGCCCGGGACGCGAACCTCGCGGCATCACATCGAGACCGAACGCAATGTTCTGAGCAACGGTCATGTGCCCGAACAAGGCATAATGCTGGAATACGAAGCCGATCCCTCGCGAGGAGGGCTTGTCGCTGGTGACTTCGCGCTTCCCGAACCACACCTTTCCACCTTCAGCCACTTCGAGTCCGGCAAGGATACGGAGCAGGGTGGTCTTGCCCGATCCCGATGGCCCGAGCAGCGCGACGAACTCGCCGTCGCCGATGGTTAGCGAGACATCCTCGAGGGCAGGATAAGCAGAATAGCTCTTCGAGACCTGCTCGACACGGATTCCCATCTCAGTGCGCGGCTGCGAGCTGATCCCGGTGTCGCCACTCGAGCGCGGACTTGAGCGCAAGAGTAACGATTGCGAGGAAGGTGAGGAGCGATGCAACGGCAAAGGCGGCGACAAAATCGTAGTCATTGTACAGTGCCTCCACTTGGAGCGGCATGGTATTGGTTTGTCCGCGAATGTGACCGGAAACTACGCTGACCGCTCCAAACTCTCCCATCGCCCGAGCGTTGCATAAGAGCACGCCGTAGAGAAGGCCGAAGCGGATATTCGGCAGGGTAACTCGCCAGAAGGTTTGCAAGCCTGATGCGCCGAGAGTCAGCGCGGCTTCCTCGTCGGCGCGGCCTTGGGCCGTCATCAGCGGGATGAGCTGGCGCGCGACAAAGGGGAAGGTGACGAACATGGTCGCGAGCACCAGTCCAGGAAGTGCGAAAATGATGTGGATGTCGTGCTCGCTAAGCCAGGGCCCGAGCCAGCCCTGAGCGCCGAAGATCAGAACGAAGACGAGGCCGGACACTACCGGCGAAACCGAAAAAGGCAGTTCGATCAAGGCAATGAGAGCGGTCTTCCCCCGGAAATCGAATTTCGAGATCGCCCAGGCCGCAGCCATTCCGCACACAGTGTTGAGCGGGACCGATATGGCCGCGACGATCAAAGTCAGCTTGATCGACGAGCGCGCGTCCGGTTCCGTCACTGCCGCCCACCACGCATCCCATCCTTTGCGCAAGGCCTCAATCAGGACTGCGCCAAGCGGCAGCAGAAGCATCAGCGCGACGTAGGCGACCGCGACGACGATCAGCACGGCCTTTGCGGCGGGCGGTTCACGCAGGCCCGAAGCCATCAGACAAGCCTCCGCCGCTGCCAATGCTGAAGGACATTGAGCAGCAGAAGCACAGCGAAGGAAATGAGTAGCATCACCGCGGCAATCGCCGCGGCGCCGGCATAATCATATTCCTCGAGCTGGGTGATGATCAGCAGCGGCGCGATCTCCGACTTGAACGGCATGTTGCCGGCAATGAAGATCACCGAACCATACTCGCCCGCACCACGCGCGAATGCCAGCGCGAAGCCGGTGGCCAGCGCTGGCGCGATGGTCGGCAGAATGACCCGGAAAAATGTCTGGAGCCGCGTTGCCCCGAGGGTCAACGCAGCTTCCTCCACCTCGCTGGAGACTTCGGCAAGGACGGGCTCAACGGTACGGACAACGAAGGGCAAGCCAATGAAGGTGAGGGCGACCACTACGCCCGCAGGTTTATAGGCCACCGGAAAGCCGGCCGGTTCAAGGATCCTGCCGATGAGGCCGGTGTTCGCATAAAGCGCGGTCAAGGCGATCCCCGCGACCGCCGTCGGAAGCGCGAACGGCAAATCGATGAGGGCGCTGAGCAGGCGCCGTCCCGGGAAACGGTAACGGACAAGAACCCAGGTAACCAGCAAGCCGAAAACGCAATTGATCAAAGCGCCGAGCGCCGCGGCGCCGAACGATAGCTTGTAAGCGGCAAGCGCTCTCGGCGATGCGGCGGCCGACCAGAAAGTGTGCCATCCCTCGCTGCCACTTTTCAGGAACACGGCGGTCAGGGGGATGAGGACGATCAGCGACAGCCACAGGATCGTGATGCCCAGCGTCAGACCGAAGCCAGGGAGTGGGGAGCTGCGGTTGCTCACGACACTGGACATCACGATTCCTTCGACTACCGCCGTTCGTCAGCGCTTCGCTGCTGCGAAGACCTGATCGAACGTGCCGCCGTCAGAGAAATGAGTCTTCTGGGCACGGGCCCAACCTCCGAAATTCTTGTCCACGGTGAACAATGGCACGTTGGGGAACTGGCCTCTGAACCTGGCGGCCACGGCCCTGTTGCGCGGACGGAAATAGTTGTTGGCGATGATGAATTGCGCCTGTGGCGAGTAGAGGTATTTGAGATAGGCTTCGGCGACCTTGCGCGTGCCCTTCTTGTCGACGTTCTTGTCGACCACGGCGACGGGCGGTTCCGCGAGGATCGATACCGACGGGATCACGATGTTGAATTTGCCGCGCCCCAGCTCCCTGACGGAAAGGAGCGCCTCATTCTCCCAAGCGATCAAGACGTCGCCCTGGCCGCGCTCGACGAATGTCGTCGTCGATCCGCGCGCGCCTGAGTCGAGGACCGGAACATTGCGGAACAGCTTGGCCATGAAGCCATTGGCCTTGGCGTCTGAACCGAATTTGCGGCGGGCGTAGCCGTAAGCGGCGAGATAGTTCCAGCGAGCGCCGCCGCTGGTCTTGGGGTTGGGCGTGATCACCTTCACGCCCGGCCGGATGAGATCGTCCCAATCCTTGATGTTCTTCGGATTGCCGGCGCGAACCAGGAAAACGATCGTCGAATAATAAGGCGCGCTGTTGTTAGGCAGGCGCGTCTGCCAGTTCTTCGCGATCAAGCCATGCTGGGCGATCTCGTCGATGTCGTAGGCAAGCGCCAGCGTAACGACGTCCGCGGGAAGGCCGTCGATCACCGCACGGGCCTGCTTGCCCGACCCGCCGTGGCTCTGGCGGATGTTGACCGGCTGGCCCCAGTTCTTGGCGAACGCACCATTGATCTCCTGATAGAGCTCGCGCGTGGGATCGTAGGATACGTTGAGAAGCTCGTTTGGAGCCGCGGGAACGGCCGCCGGCATCGCCGCGGCGATTGCAACGCAGAGCAGAAATTTGCGAACTGGCTTCATGAAGTGACCACCCCTGTTCGAGTCGGCCGAAGCATATTCTCTAGTCACGAACTAGGGAACGGTAACTTTTCGTCAACTCGGCGCGAATTCGGGACATTTGGGCGCTAAGTGTCCCTCGGTGGGCCAAATCGCGCGTGGCATCCGGAAAGGTTGCGCGACTCAGCCGGTCATGGTGTGTGTGCCGCTCCGCGCCAGGGGGAGGAGAACATGACACGAATGGGTCCGTCACTTGCAGTGGTCGGCGCGACCGCTTTGGTACTCGCGGCTGGTGGCTGCGAGAATCGGGATGGCGCCGGCGTCGACATCAAGGCCATCGAATCCGCGATCAAAGCAGACGAGAAGAAGTGGAACGACGAATTCAAGGCGAAGGATCTGCACGCGCTGAACTCACATTATGCGGATGACGCCTATTTCATCGCACCCGGGGTAAAGGCGGCCATCGGTTCGACGCAAATCCGCAAGGCTTACGCCGAC
>JBKPLG010000019.1:0-8100 GCA_046731515.1 Pseudomonadota bacterium
GGCAAGCAGATGCAGTTCTTCGGCGCGCGAGCGAACCTCGCGAAAGCGATGCTCTATGCGATCAATGGCGGCCGCGACGAAGTCAGCGGCAAGCAGGTCGCTCCGCCGGCCGAGCCGGTGCGAGGCGATTATCTCGACTTCGACGATGTCGTCGATCGCTTCGACAAGCTGATGGACTGGCTCGCACAAACCTACGCGAGCGCGATGAATGTCATCCACTACATGCACGACAAATATGCGTACGAGCGCATCGAGATGGCGCTGCACGATTATGCGCCATTGCGGACGATGGCGTTCGGAATCGCCGGAATGTCGGTTGTCGCCGATAGCCTTTCGGCGATCAAATATGCCAAGGTGAAAGTCGTCCGCGACGAGAACGGTCTGATCACCGATTATGTCACCGAAGGCGAGTTCCCCGTGTTCGGAAACAACGACAATCGCGTCGATGGAATGGCCGCGTGGCTTGTTTCAACATTCATGTCGAAGCTTCGCAAATATCCGCTGTACCGGAACGCACTGCACACGCAGTCGGTCCTCACCATCACGTCAAACGTCGTTTACGGCAAGGCGACCGGCAATACTCCGGACGGGCGCCGCAAGGGTGAGCCTTTCGCGCCCGGAGCGAACCCGATGCATGGCCGCGACAGCCACGGCATCCATGCTTCAGCCGCGTCGGTGGCTAAGATTCCGTATCGCGATGCGCAGGACGGAATTTCGCTGACGACGACTCTCGTACCAACCGGGCTCGGCCGAACGGAGAAGGACCGGATCACGAACCTGACCTCGATCCTTGACGGCTTCTTCGGAACGACGGGCTATCACATGAACATCAATGTGTTGAACCGCGACACGCTCATGGATGCGATGGATCATCCGGAAAAGTATCCGAGCCTGACGATCCGGGTGTCCGGCTACGCGGTGAACTTCGTGCGGTTGACGCGAGAGCAACAGATGGACGTGATCAACCGCACCTTCCACGGAGATTGAGATGTCGGTCCAGGCCGTCGAGCAAAAACCTTCGCTGGAGGCTAAGTCGCCATTCGAAATGCGCGTGCATCTCGGCGACGATGTGCCCGAGATGGACGTCAAGACAGCGCTCAAGACGGGCGATCTTGGGTTCCTGCATTCGTTCACGACCGGTTCTGCGGTCGACGGCCCCGGCATTCGTCTCGTGGCCTGGACGACCTCTTGTATGTTCCGCTGCCAATATTGTCACAACCCGGACACGTGGACCCTGAGGAATGGCATTCCCGTAACCCTCGACCGAGCGATCGATGAGGTTCGTAAATATGCAAATGGGCTAAAAACCATGCACGGAGGATTTACGCTTTCGGGTGGCGAGCCTCTGATGCAGCATCGTTTCGCGGCACGCCTTTTCGACGCTGTCAAGAAAATGGGTGTTCACACTGCGATAGAGACCAATGGCTATTACGGCGATCACCTAACAGACGACGAAATCGGCAACATCGACCTTGTGATCCTCGACATGAAGGCGTTCACGCGTACGCAGCACGAACGCGTCACCGGCGGGATGCACAACGAGGACGTCCTCGAGTTCTGCAATCGCCTGTCCGCGCTCAAGCGGCCGATGTGGCTTCGCTACGTACTCGTCCCGGGCCTGACGGACATCCCGGAAGAGATGGAGGCTGTAGCGGACTTCGGCGCATCGCTCGGGGTCGTCGAGCGGGTCGAAATCCTGCCATTCCATCAAATGGGCAAATATAAATGGGAGCGGCTCGGGCTCGACTACGCGCTCGCTGCCGTCGAGCCGCCGACGCGCGAAGGCGTCGCGAAAGCAGTCGCAATCTTCCGCGAGGCCGGGCTGGACGCCGATTGAGGCGTTTGCGCGCCCAGCGGCTACAGCAGCGGGGAGTTTACGGCCGTAATTCGGGGATTTCCCCGAGTTATCGTCCCGGCCCCCTTATGCATATTCGTGACCGAAGGCATTGCCTCGAACAGGAAGCAGGGGCCAAGCGATGCGCCACGGTCTGATTGCCGCGTCAGCCATACTCATTGCCTCTCCTGCTGTCGCCGCCAGCGGCCAGGACGAGGCGCAAGCAACTGTCACCGCGGGGGCGGTTTCGAGCGCCGAGGGAGCGCAGCAGCCTCCACTGACCGACGCTGAGCGCGCACAGGCAATCCAGGAGCTGCAAGAGATGCGCGCCCGGATCACCGCGCTGGAAAACCGGCTAGGCGTCGCGCCTCCGCCAATTCAATATACCCCTGCGGCGGAGAAACGGACAAAGGATCACAATCTCGAGCTTTACGGCTTCGTACAGCTCGACGCGATCCAGGACTTCAAACGGGTCGACCCGGACTGGGACGCAACGCTTCGACCTTCGCGGATCCCCACTCAAAAGGGCCAATTCGGGGGTGACGGGCAATCGATATTCAGTGTCCGCCAATCAAGGCTCGGCGCCAAGGCCACGGGAATGCTCGCCGGCAAGCCCTATGAAGCCAAGTTCGAATTCGACCTGTTTGGAACCGGGGTCGATGCTGGCCAGACTACCTTCCGCGTGCGTCACATGTACGCGAAATGGGGACCGCTCCTCGCGGGTCAGACGAACACCCTGTTCATGGACGGCGACATTTTCCCGAACGTGCTCGATTATTGGGGCCCGATCGGGATGGTCTTCGTGCGCAACCCGCAGCTTCGCTGGACTTTCCTCAATCGCAGCGGCTGGGAAGCAGCCGTCGCCCTGGAACATCCAAGTGACGATATCGATCCGGGCAATATCCGACTGATCGATCCCGATATTGCGGCGAACATCCAATCCAACGAGGAACTTCCCGATTTGACCGCTGCGATCCGCTATGGCGGCGATTGGGGGCATGTGCGTCTTGCGGGGATCCTCCGCAAGATTGGCTATGAGACACGCGGCACGGAGGATAACGAGCCTTCAGGCCACAACACTGGTTGGGGCGTGAACGCGACCTCCGCGATCAAGGTTTCGCTGGCCACGGCACGGCTGGGCGTCGTCTACGGACGGGGAATTGCAACCTACATGAACGACGGCGGCATGGACCTGGCGCCTGCAGTATCCACTATATTAGTCCCGCCGAACATCATCCTCGTCCCGCGCGCAGAAGCTGTAAAGCTGCTCGGCGTTTCCGCTTATGTCGATTTCCAGTGGTCGAAGCAGTGGTCGTCAGCGGTTGGCTATAGCTTCGCCAAAGTCGATAACACGAATTTCCAGGAGCCGACCGCCTTCCACCGGGGCGACTATGCGTCGGCGAATTTGCTCTATGCTCCAGCCGACAATGTCCTGGCCGGCATTGAATTCCTGTGGGGCAAGAGGACCGATAACGACGGCGACAAGGGCACCGATGCGCGCGTTCAAACCAGCTTCAAATGGTCGTTCTCAAGCAAGAATATCTGGGATTGGTTCGAGTCCGATTAGTGGCTTCGAAGCGTCCGCGTAATGTCGTCGAGAGTCGATGCCTCGACGCTGGAAACGCCGTCGCCGAGACCAAGCAACCGGCCAAGTCCCGCTGACGCCTCGGCAACCTCGTGGCACGCGTGCACGACGGCTTTGATGCGCTCCTCTTGCTCTGCAGGCGGCAGAACCGAATAACCGGCCTTCAGGACTTCGACCGCCGTGTCGAAGAACGCATCGGAAGGGCGAACTCGAAGCCACTCGTTGAGCTGCGCGTAAGCGGGAGAGTTCGGATCGATGTCTCGTTGGCGAGCGAGGCGCAGGACTACTTCGCGCTCTTGCTTCGAAACCTTGCCCTCGGCCCAGGCTACTTGCACCAGGGGCGCAAGAAAGAATGCGGGAGCGGTGTCCAGCTTGATCCCGAGTTCCCTGACCTTGAGCAGAAGATCTGGATTATCCACCTGGAGTTTCTGTCCGAGCGCGACAGCAATTTCGTCGAGGTTCGCCTTTTGGCGCAGCTTCTCCAGGAGCTTCGCGTTTTGATCGCGGAAGTAAGCATCCTCCATCGCCTTTTCGCGGTCGCCGAAAATGCGGTCCCCCATTGGCTCACCTCGCTCCTGATGCCGTTCGCCTAGCTTCCTTCTTGATGCGCGCAGTTTGCGCGCTCTGTCCAGTCGTGGTCATCAGCTCGAAATCCGCGGCTACGGCTCTAGCTGCTTCATTTTTGCTGACCTTCAAGCCTGTAAGGTCCTCGACGATTTGGCGAGTGGCCTCGACTGCCGTCTCTTCCAGTTCGGCGCGTGCCGATTGGACCGAAGTCGAGATTCTCTGTCTTGCGGCCTCGACCTTTGCGTCAATCTCTTTGAGAGCCGCCGCGAGACGAGCGTCAATTTCGCGGGCGCTCTCCTGCCTGGCTTGTTGCGAGACGCGGGCTGCCTCGAGCCGAGCGGCCTCCATTCGAGCGCGCCAATCTTCTTCAGTTTTTGTGGCCTGCTCCTGGGCGGCCTTCGCTTTCTCAAGGTCCTCCGCGACCTTCGCGTCGCGGGCATCAACCGTCGAATTGATCTTCGGCAGCATTCCGAGACCGATGCCGAAGAAAATGAGGCCGAAGACCACCACGAGCCAGAAGAGCTGTGAGGCGAATACATCGGCTAGTTGGGCGATCTGGGGCATCAGTGCAGGTTAATTGCGTCGTTGAGATACAGAGTCGTCAGGAGCGCGAAAACGTAAGCTTGGATCACGCACATCAGTAGCTCGAGAGCGACGACGAACATGACGAAGACGAAGCTGAAGATGCCGATGCCCCAGCCGATCCCGCCACCACTGAAGCCACTGACAATGAAGCTTCCGAACACTTCCATCAGAATGTGACCGGCGATCATGGCGACGAACAGTCGAAGGCCGAGACTGAAGGGGCGGACCATGAATGAGATGAACTCGACCGGCGCGATGAGAGGGATCATCGGTCCCGGCGTTCCGGGCGGAATGAAATAAGATAAGAAATGAAAGCCGTGACGCCAGAAGCCAACGATCAGAACGATCGAAAAGCTCACAACTGCAAGAACGCCAGTTATCGAGAACTGACTCGTGATTGTGAAGGGATGCAGACCCGGTATGATTGCCAGAGGCAACAGGCCCATCAAGTTCGCGACGATAATGAAGATGAATAGAGAGAAGATGTAGGGCACGAACTTCCGTCCCTCCGGACCGATATTCACCTTGACCATGTCGTCGATGAACCTGGTCAGGCCCTCCACTGCGACCTGCCAGCGGCCCGGCACCAGCTCGCGCTTCAGTCCCACCGCCATGAAGCCGAAGATCAGCACAAGAGCGATCAGCATCCAGACCGCGCTGTTCGTAAGACTGACGTCGTATCGACCGATATGCAGCGGCACAATCGGCTCGATCGTGAACTGGTGCATCGGGTCGATCTTGCCTTCTGCGGCCACGCGCGCACACCTCAGTCTGTCGGCCCTGGCAGGGGCAGCGAACGGTGCCCCCTGCCCCCGCGGCTTATGCTTGACCGAGGATTCCCCGCCATCAGGGTTTGTCGGTATTTCCCTGGAACATCTGGCTAGGCGTGCGCGAGCCGAAAGAAATCGCTAATTCCCGTGAGCAGGAACTGCATGCCGATTGCTATAAGCAGGAAGCCGAAAATGCGCGTCATTGCGTCGATGCCGGACGGGCCGAGCACGCGCGCCATCCAGCTCGCCCCTCGAAGCACGATCAAGGCAATAAGGACCGTTATCGCCATTCCGACGATCACGCCTGCATAGACGAACACGAATTGCTCCGGGTGATTGCTCTTGATCTGGGAGGCCGCGGTCACGACGACGGACAGGGAGCCTGGCCCGGCCAGGCTCGGCATCGCCAGCGGCGTAAAGGCAATCTCATCTTCGCGACTGGATAGGCTCGGATTGCTTGCTGGCGGGGGACGCGGAAAGAGCATTCGGAAGCCGATCGCCGAGATGATCAGTCCTCCGGCGACACGGATCCCAGGGACGGAGATGCCGAAGAAATCAATGATCGCTGCGCCGAGCAAAAGAAACGAAACTAAGAGACCGAAGGCATAGAGGCAGGCGAGCAGTGCCTGGCGATTCCGTCGCTCGTCCCCATAGCCGACGGTAAGTGAAATGAACAAAGGCGCGGTGCTGAAGGGATTCATTATCGGCAAGAGGGTGCCGATGGTAAGCACAAGAGCTTCGCTCAGTATTTCGATCGACCCCGCAGTCGCCACCCGTATGCTCCGCGATCTCGCCCAGTTCGATTAGAGTTTTGCTCTGCTTGGGCACATTAGGGTTCTTCCCCAGAACAAAGACAGTGCTTCCGGAAAGAGTCATTCGAACTTTAAATCATGCCGATTGACTTCAGCCGGTTGCGTCGGCGAGCTGCTTTACAACTTTGACCAAAGTGTCGCGGACCGATTTAACCGTATAAGGATCGGCGGAGTCCGGCTGAGAGCATTCCCTCTCGAAATGTGGCCGCTCACCCATCCTTTGACCCCATTCGACATCGGCTTCGCGCACGATCTCTTTCAAAAGGTAATCGGAGGCGAGAGCCTGCTGGCAATATTCCGCTAAGCCGGCCAGCGGCCGATCGAGATTGTGCAGCAGGAACTCGCTACCGCTGACATGACGGTCCAACACAAGCTGTAATGCCCCCGTTGCATCCGTTACATTGCTCCTCAGCCAAGTTCCGACCTCTATCTGGGCCTGTTGCACACGAGAAACCGGAGAGGCGCCTTTCATCGCGCCCGGACCAGCTAGGCGCGCCATGGCTTCCTTCGCGGTAAACTTACGGCCCCGGCGGATTTCACCTTCCAAATCTGCAAAGACGTCGGATCGCTCTTTCTCTTGCTCTTTGCTCATGGGCTGCCCCTAAGGAGTCCTAAACCAGCTTCCTATTTCGTTTTGCACTCTAACTCTGATCGATAGGCTAGCGATGTAGGCGGCAGAATTCGGACAATCCCGTAGCGTCCGCTTTGGGGCGGGAACGGACACGGCAGGGCAATGAGCGCACCATTCGAACGGGTGGCGATAAGCGAAGCGGGCTCGGAGACCTAAGCCGAACCCGCTTCGTGCGTGTTGCTACCCAGGTCGAGGCAGAAGGCACACGCAATGATTACCAAACGAGTGCCCAGTATCTCGGTTCCCTACGGCGCGAGCGTGAAGAGGATGATTGAGATGGGTGAAATCCCCGATGTGAGCCGGTCGGGTAGAGGGTCAGTGCAGTTTGAAAGGATGAACCTCATCGGAGCTGATTGAATGGCGGTTCGAGCAAGATTGGATCGTAAAGCCAAAGCGGCAATCGCGGCCGCCATGTTTATTTTTGTTGTGATCGCCGGGCTCGGGCTCAGGAGCTGTGTCGTCGCGCTCACGCCTGAGCAGACAGTTGCTGCGCCGGACACCAGCAAAGACCAGCTCGTACTCGTCGGCAAGGAAACGATGGTCGTGCCGAGCGGATCTGTTGGAAGCACGATCGTTTCCTGGCTTACTGCTGGAGACACCGGGACCCGCGCCTTCGACGTCGGCGACCAAAGCTTTCGGCAGGGGTCCGATGAACTGACCCAGTTGGGCGTGCTTCGCCTCGAACGCTTTGCCGGAATGATGAGAGCGGATTCGCGCGTGAAGGCGCGCGTGTTCGTATTCACCGACGGCGTGGGCAGTTCTGACGAGCAGCTGGCCGAGAAGAGGACAGCACGCATTCGCACTGAGCTCCTTGCACGGCGTGTTCCGATCTCCCGAATTTCCACGGAGGCACGGGCGGCGCCCGCCGGCGACGCGATTTCGAACGGCAAACAGCCCCCTATTGTGGTCGTGCTTTCAAAATGAAGTGAAAGGCTTTCGCGGGAAGGCCGGCCGCGCTGGCGCTGGCTCCCTTCTCGGGTCGCCTCAAGGTGGTCCCGTGAAGCTCATCATCCAACGCGCGAAATTTTGCCAAAGCATCGTTGATCCGATCGGAAGCGCGGCCAAATTAATCGTGACGAGCGCCAGCCCCCCAAACATGGATTCGGGTCGCAGCTTCCCGCGCGTCTGCAGGTCCCAGTATCCCAGCGCGACGACAAACGCGCTGTATACGACTGAATCGATCCAGAACGGGATCGCAGGGATCATCAGCGGTAGCCGCGCAATCGGTGCGCCTAGCAGGTCGATCGAGGCGAGCAGAATGTATCTCTTGTGGCTCTCCGGCCGATGGCGATTGATGACCGCGAGTGTGAGGAAGA
>JBKPLG010000020.1:0-23825 GCA_046731515.1 Pseudomonadota bacterium
GCATAGGCTTGCCGAAATACCAACCTTGCCCAACGCCGCATCCAAGCATGACGACGGCGTCATAGGCCGCCTCGCTCTCTATGCCCTCGACGCACACCGGAACGGAAAGTGCGCTCGCGAGCGTCGACACTGCCCGAACGATCGCCATGCTTTCCTTGTTGCGATGAACGTTCGTCACAAAGCTCCGATCGATTTTGATCATATCGAACGGCAGAGAGCGCAAACTGGAAAGTGACGAAAAGCCGGTGCCAAAGTCGTCGAGCGCCAACCTGATCCCTTGATTCTTCAGGCTCGCCACGATGGAACGCGCGAGATCAAGATCGGCAAAGACGGAACTTTCCGTGATCTCAACGACGAGCCGATCGGCCGGAAATCCGGTGTGCGCAAGGAGCCGAACAATGCGCTGGGATAGCCAATTGTCGGCAAATTGCGTCGGCGAAATATTGACGGAAAGCTTGATGGACGGATCCCATTTGACCGCCTGGCGCAGAGCTTCGCCGATGACCTGTTCCGACAATCGTCCGATGACTCCAATGTCTTCCGCGACGGGAATGAAGACATCCGGTCCGATTATGCCTGTTAATGGGTGATTCCAGCGCGCGAGGACTTCAAAGCCGACGATTTCACCGGTGCCGAGATCGATTTGCGGCTCGAAGTAAGGAAGAAATTGGCCATGCTCGAGGCCAAAGCGAATGCCTTGTTCAATCTCTCCCTGGGCGATGAGGGCGCGTTCCATTCCGGCGTCGAACCAAATCGCACGCGCGACCCTGCCTGATCGCGCATGATTCAGCGCGATATCTGCGCGGCGCAGGAGGTCGGCGACGCGGACCTCAGTGGCCTTCGCCACCGCAATTCCTGCAAACGCGCCCACCTGGATCATGCGTTCGTCGATCATCACCGGCCTGGTGACGATGCCCAGCACGGTTTGAGCCAGCCGCTCGGCATGGCTCAATTCCGTCTGGTCAAGAGCGAGGGCTGCGGCAAATTCGTCGCCACCCAGACGTGCAACGATTGCTTCGGGACCAAGCTCCTCCGTCAAGGCGCTCGCCAGATTCCTCAGCAGCTGATCGCCGACGTCATAGCCATGCTGGTCATTGACGACCTTGAAGCGATGGATCTGAAGAGAAAGAATGACGAGCTCTTTGCCGCGCTCAGCGGCGCGCGCGGCCAACTGCTCCACCCCGTCCGCGAATCCCTTACGGTTATAGAGCCCCGTCACCGGATCGGTACTTGCCAGGACCGCCGCACGCCGTTCGCCGTCGGCGCGCATTTCCGCTTCATGTTGCAAATCGACGTAGCGGCGCCAGCCAAAAAGGATCAGCACGACGTTGAGCGTCAGCGCGATGCTCGCAAATCGCACATCGGATCCGAGCTCGGGCCCCGCGATGCTGATCTGCTCGAAAAAGCTGCTGCCGTTCCAAATCAACAGCGCGACTGCAGCAATCAGCACTGTCAGCACGATGGCGTCTCGCCGCGCGTTCAGGAGCGCAGAGCGTGCTCTGGTGGCGACGGTCTGATCCTGGCAAACGCGTAACACGACGGCTCGTTAACCCGCCAACGCTTAACAATCCCTCTCCGAAACGGATCGAATTTAACGAGACGTTCTGCGTTCGATTGTGGTGCGGACGGCGGGACTCGAACCCGCACGCCCTTTAGGGGCAGAAGATTTTAAGTCTCCAGCGTCTACCGGTTCCGCCACGTCCGCGTGGCGATCATAAGCCGCCGCTGCCGTTCGCTTCCTGCAGATTGAGCCGCTCGCGCATTTCCTTGCCAGGCTTGAAATAGGGCACGCGCTTGGCGTTGACCGATACCGCCTCGCCAGTGCGCGGATTGCGGCCGATCCTGGCATCGCGATTGCGGGTCGAGAAAGCACCAAAGCCCCGCAGTTCGACCCGCCCGCCCTTTGCGAGGTGATCGGTGATAGAATCGAAAATGGCGTTCACCACGCCCTCGACCTCCCGTTGAGTGAGGTCGGGAAAATCGGTGCAAAGCTTCTGCACCAGTTCGGAACGGATCATTGGCATCCCCGATAAAACGGTTGAACCGGGCCCCTCTCCCCAGGAACGTCGGGACCGCCTGACCTTCACGCTGTCAGGAAACCTTGTCTCATGCAAGCCGGATTCGGCAGGCGGCGTCACCGGGGGATACAGCCAGGAAACGCCGCCTATCCGCTCAAGCCTTCTTCTTTTTGGTCTTCTTCTCTTCCTTTGCCGAAGCCTCAGCTTTCTCCTTCAGGGCCTGGCCCAGAATGTCCCCAAGCGACGCTCCGGAATCGGAACTGCCATATTGCGCGACCGCCTGCTTTTCTTCGGCGATCTGCAGCGCCTTGACCGAGAAGTTCGGCTTCTTCGAACGGTCGAAGCCCGACACTATCGCATCGAACTTCTGGCCGACCTGGAACCGCTCCGGACGCTGCTCGTCGCGATCGCGGCCGAGGTCGGTGCGTTTGATGAAACCCGTCGCTCCATCGTCGCCAACCTGGACGTCGAGACCAGCGTCCTGAACCGCGCGCACCGTCACGGTTACTGTATCGCCCTTCTTGACGCCGCCAGCTGCAGCCGCGCGGCTCGCGCCGGCGCCTGCGCCACCGCCTTCGAGCTGCTTCATTCCGAGCGAGATGCGCTCCTTCTCGACATCGACGTCTAGCACCTGCGCCTTCACGGTTTCACCCTTGCGATGAAGCTGCAGCGCTTCCTCGCCCGAAACTCCCCAGGCGATATCCGACATATGGACCATTCCGTCGACGTCGCCCTCGAGCCCGACGAACAGTCCGAATTCGGTCGCATTCTTGACTTCGCCTTCGACGGCGCTGCCGACCGGATGCGCCTCGGCGAACGCCGCCCACGGATTCTCCTGCGCCTGCTTGAGGCCAAGGGAAATCCTGCGCTTCTCCTCGTCCACCTCGAGAACTTTCACGTCCACTTCCTGTGAGGTCGAGACGATCTTGCCCGGGTGCACATTCTTCTTGGTCCAGCTCATCTCCGAGACGTGGACCAGGCCCTCGATCCCCGGCTCGAGCTCGACGAACGCGCCATATTCGGTGATGTTAGTCACCCGGCCGCGGAACACTCCGCCGATCGGATACTTTGCCGCGGCGCCCTCCCACGGATCGCTCTCAAGCTGCTTCATTCCGAGGCTGATGCGCTGCGTCTCGCGGTTGATGCGGATGATCTGCACCTTCACCGTGTCGCCAATGCCCAGCACCTCGGAGGGGTGATTGACGCGCTTGTAGGAAATGTCAGTGACGTGAAGCAGACCGTCGATTCCGCCCAAGTCTACGAAGGCGCCATAGTCGGTGATGTTCTTGACGACACCCTCAATCACCTGACCCTCGGTCAGCGACTGGATGAGGCCGCTGCGCTGCTCGGCGCGGGTCTCTTCAAGGATTGCACGGCGCGATACGACGATATTCCCGCGGCGGCGGTCCATTTTGAGGATCTGAAATGGCTGCGGAAGGTCCATCAGAGGCTGGACATCGCGCACCGGGCGGATGTCGACCTGGCTCCCGGGAAGAAAGGCTACGGCGCCGCCCAGATCCACGGTGAAGCCCCCTTTCACGCGGCCAAAGATCACGCCCTCCACGCGGTTTCCGGCCTCAAATTCCTTCTCGAGCTTGTCCCAAGCGGCTTCGCGGCGGGCGCGGTCGCGCGACAGCATCGCTTCGCCGGCCGAATTCTCAACACGGTCGACATAGACCTCGACCTCATCGCCGACTTTCAGTTCTGCTTTTTGGCCGGGCGCCGAGAACTCCCGCAGCGGAACTCGGCCTTCTGACTTCAAGCCGACATCGATCACGGCCATGTCGTTCTCGATCCCAGTGACGGTGCCCTTCACCACCTTGCCTTCGAAGGTCTCATTCTCGCCGCCGAGGCTTTTGTTGAGCAGCTCCGCGAAATCGTCGCGGGTCGGGAAAGTCGTGGTCGCCATGAATCTCGTGTCTCTCTAATCGTAATCGGGCCTGCCGCGTGGCGCGCCACCATGGCGAGCCTTCCACTGCGGACCTGGTCAAATGCACTGCCGCCGCAGGCTCATCCCGAAGCGGCGTCCGTTTTCCGCTCCCCATGCCAAAAAGCGCGTTCCGGTGCCGGTTCAACCGGTTCACCGTACGCGCTCGCCAAAGGACGGGCTTCCGCGGATGCTGAACTGAGCGCCCGCCGGACGGTGCGCGCCTTAGCTTAGAGGGGCGGCGGGGGCAAGGTGCGTCCTAGCAACGCGACCAACTCAAACAATTGATCCATTTTGACATGCGATTTGAATGTACAATATTAATAATATGAAATCGTCACGAATAATCTTGTGTTTTTCTAGGAGAGCCGAATCCGTCCCGTTTGGAAAGGATAAGGAAGAATGCTTCGCGTAATTATCGCCGCTATGGCTATGCTGGGTGCCGCGACTTCGACGAGTGCAAGCGCCCGTGACGTAGGCCCGACTTGGTGCTGGCCTCATATGTGCCCGCGTTGATTTAACTCTCGGATCGTAGAGATACGTCCTACTGACGGCCCGCCAGCGTCGCTGCTGGCGGGCTTTTCTTTATTCTGTCGAAAGAAGCCCCTCCTGAGCGATAGGAATTTTCCTATTGCATCTAGGGAACAGATAGGGAACAAGGCTCCTGTGGAGTCGCCAGTAATGCTTGTTCTCGATCCGTCGATCATGCTCGCCTTAGCCGCCTTGATCAGCAGCCTTTCCGCCCTCGTTTGGGCCGTCCGCCGCAAGCCGTAAGTCGGCGAGACATACCGGCCCGTCGGTGCCAATTCTTACCGCGGCGTTAACCATGTTCCGTGGCCCGCCGGTAATCAGCCGCGACCTAGACCCGCCCCATGATCAGGGGCATCCTCGCAGCGACGACCTTGGCCCTGCTGGTCGCCTCTCCGGCGACGACGCAGGCGCCGCAGCTCAGCGGCGCTACCGGAGCGGTCGCAGCGCAGATCCTCGCCGCGCATAATTACGAGCGCGCGCTGGTGGGTCACGCGCCGCTGGTGTGGGACCAGAGGCTCGCGGACCATGCGGCATCCTACGGACCGGTACTCGGCCGGCTCGGCGACCTCCGTCACTCGCCGCGCGAAAGCCGTCCCGGCGAACGCGAAAACCTGGCAATGGCCTGGCGCGGGACGATGACCCCGGCGCAGATCGTCGGCCTGTGGGCGGACGAGAAGAAGCTGATGCAGCCGGGGCTCTTTCCCGCCGTCAGCCGCTCGGGCAACTGGGAGGACGTCGGGCACTATACTCAGATGGTCTGGCCGACGACGACGCACGTCGGTTGCGCGATCTATTCTACTGACTGGGATTATCTCATCTGCCGCTATACGCCTCCGGGCAATGAAGACGGCAAGCGTGTATTCGTCGCCGAGGCACGCGCCCCGTACCACACCGCCGGCGCTGCGGTGACGACTGCGGCCTACGCGTCACGCTGATTCTTTTTTCGTTCAACCGCAGACGATTATCTCTCCCCCGCAAGCATTCGTTAGTTTATTGGGAGGCACTCTCGCGGCATTGGACTAGGGCAGGTTGGGGCATGAAACGCGGGCGTCTTTGGTCAGTTACCGCTTTAGGAGCGCTGACGCTGTCGATCCCGGCGCAGGCGCAAGAGCAAGACGTTGCGCCCGCTCCGGCGAGCGAGACCAGCGGGCGTGCCGCGGTGAACCCCGTTTCGCTGCTCTCAACAACAACCCCCACATCTCCCGCTGAAGCAGCGCCTACACCGACCCCGCCCGCCCCTGTCGCTCCGGTCGACAGCACGCCGACACCGTCGCCGGCCCCTGCAACCGCCCCCATGGACGTCGCGACAGCGCCGGTCATCCTCGCCGACAGCTCTGTCGATGCCTTCTATGCCGCACGCGGCGGGGCTGCGCTGTGGTTCCGCAATCAGGACTCGCGGATGGCCGCGGACAGGCTGTTGACCCGCGTCCGACATGCCGATCTCGACGGCTTCGCCGAAGGGCCTGAGACCGCTGCGGCAATCGAGGCCGCAATCGCAAGCGGACTGCCCAACGACGATAAGGCGATTTCCGTCGCCTGGGTGCGCTATGTGCGCGCGCTAAAAGCCCCCGTGAGTGGCATCAGCTACGGCGATCCCTCGCTGGCGCTGACAGCTCCCTCGGCCGACGCCATTCTGCGCGAGGCGGAAAGTGCCGCTTCGCTCAGCGCCTACGTCGATCAGGTGGCGGGGGTGAATCCCTTCTATTCGGCACTCCGCGAGGCGGCGCTGAAGCAAGGTTCGACGGCCGACCCGCACGTGCGGGCGACGCTCGACCGGTTGCGCCTGCTGCCGGCGCGCGGCCGCGCCATCCTCGTCGACGCAGCGAATGCCCAGCTGATGATGATCGAGAATGGCCAGGTGGTCGACACGATGAAGGTGATCGTCGGCAAGCCGGAAGCGGCCACCCCACTCCTTGCCGGAACGATCCATTACGTCACGTTCAACCCCTATTGGCACATTCCGCAGGACGTCGCTCGCCGCAAGGTCGCGCCGATCATCCTCAAACGCGGAGTGTCCTATCTCAAGAGCGCTCGCTACGAGGCCGTGGCCGCCTTCGGCTACGATAAGGAAGTGCCGATCGATCCCGAAAGCGTCGATTGGAAAGCGGTCGCGGATGGGACCGCCGACGCGCACATCCGGCAGAAGGCCGGACCCGGCAACATGATGGGCGCGATGAAGTTTGGCTTCGTCAACGATTACGGCATCTTCCTGCACGACACGCCGCACAAGGATCTATTCGCCAAATCCAGGCGCAACCTCAGCCTCGGCTGCGTCCGCGTCGAAAACCCGCCGGTGCTCGCGCACTGGCTGCTCGGGCGCGATCCGATACCGCCGAGCGACGGATCGGAGCAGTTGGTCCAGGTCGACAAAGGCGTGCCGATCTACATCCTCTATCTAACAGCGCGCCCAGACGGCGAGAGACTGGCCTTTGCCGACGACGTGTACGGGCTTGATACTCCCAGACGGCAGCCCGCGGCTCCTGTTGTTACCGCATCCGCTTCCGCGCAGCGCTGATCCTTTAGCCAGAGACATCCCATTCATTCTTAAAAATCCGGGACTTCGTCAGTGCTGTTCGTCGCTTACCGTGCTATGCTGAGCGGAAGCATGGAGGCGACCATGACCGGCATACTCGACAAGTTCCACGTCGAACACGGCATTCACGGCGCAAAGGTGTTGGCGCGTTCGAATCAGCTTACGAGCGACTGTAGCGCCGATGATGAAATCGATGCCGCTATTCAGATGCTCAAGGACGACCTCGACGCTTGCGCCAGAGAGATGAAACGCATCGTCGAGCTCAATCGTCGCGGCGCGTTGTTCGAGGGATGGCCGTCGCCCAAGGATGATATGCTGGATGCTTAATAGCGCTGTCGGGAAGATCCGCGCAGCCGTTCAATCATCGCATCTAGATCTGCGATCCGCCGTTTGATGCTGTTGACGATATTGTCGTGTTCGGATGACGCGAGGCCGGCCACAGGGCCGGCTTCGTAGTCACGAAGCGCACTGCGCAACATCCTGCGATCATGCTCCAGACGCTCTCGGGTTTTGGGAGGAGCCATAGCAACCGCTGACGAAATCTGGACCTGAATGTATGGGCCCGGATCACCGGAAAAAGTTCAATTGGCCGCCCGAAGCAATTGCCGTGAAGTTGCCTCAGACTCGTCCTCCTTCACCAAAGTAGGCTTGTCACTCGCTTCGAGGCATGTAGTTGAGGTTAGGTGTATTTTGCCGCCATCATCCTGTTGATGCTCGTCCTGCCAGGGGTCTCGGTAGCAGCAGAAGCATTGCGCGAGCCGGGCTCAGCCGATTTGGTGTGGCTGATCGGCAAATGGTTCACCTTCTGGGCAGTTGGCGTACGGCTGTTTTCCGCGGGCCTCACCCAGAGCTTGGGGCCCCAATATTCTGCTCGTTCAATCTTTGACATCAAGGATCAGAGCGCCCTCGCCATCGTGCGCGAGGTCGGTTTCGGAAATCTGGCCATCGGCAGTCTTGGGCTTGCGAGCCTGGTCAAGCCGGGATGGCTCGTTCCCGCCGCGGTCGCCGGGGGCCTGTTTTTTGGGTTGGCCGGCCTCGGCCATCTTTTTCGCGAAAGGCGAAACTTCAAAGAGCAAGTTGCGCTGATATCCGATCTGGTGATCTTCCTGCTACTTGCGATATTTGTGGCTGCCGAGATGATTTAGTGGCGGCCAATGCGCTATGATCTTCGCGCAAAGCCCAGACGTTGCTCCCCTTCCCGCTCGCCCGACTTGGAATCCTCAGCGCCGGGCGGGCCGGCCGCGTGTCGAGCCCGAGCTTCGCACTTTAGAGGTGGGTTTTGAGAGCGGACGCGTGCTGATGCTAAGCCCCGCCACGATAACCAACATCGCACAAGCAAGCCACACCAGAAGAATGATCAGGAACAGGCTCATTACGCAGTCAGCTTTCGCGACTTCATGCGCGCGCTGACCCGCGGGCGGCTCGCCGAATTCCAACGCTTCGAATGAGCGCGCCACCCGCAAGAGGAAGGTGGCTTCGGGTTATCCGTGAACTGCGCCGCCTGCCGACGACACGCCTCCGCTTCATCAACATAGGATCGACTACGCATGCGGACTCCCATCCATCGCAACGAGCGACGTTTTAGGAATACGCACCTGTCGCCTGACGGATGCGCGGCCTGAATTTTTTCGCTCACGTTGTGGTCCAAAGGCAACAATCTGAATCAGGAAGACTTGGTGTGGCGCTACCTCAGCAATGGCCGCCAAGACCCTGCCTCTTGCCACGGCGCGGCCGAACCCTGGAGTGCAAAGACGGCGACGAGACCCTGCGCGGCGACGGCAAGTGCCGATCGTGCGAACAACATCAAAGCAGGACCGGACCATGTCAGCTGGCCCGTGGTTCGTCGTTCGAAGAGGGCGGCACGAGAATTCGGGGCTGTCTCTTCGCTCATGATCGATGAGGATCCATAAAATTCTGAACGCGAACTCGGGAACGAGTCCAGCCGATGTCGGTATCCCCATTAGGTAACGGGTCCAAAGGAGTTGCGCGATGGTCGAAGCACCGCGGTTCAAACTGTCCGACATGCCTCCGGAAGCATATCGGCATTTGTTGGAGCTGGAGGGACTCTTAGCCCGCCACCTCGAACCAACTCTCTACCACCTTATCAAACTGCGCGCGTCGCAGATCAACGGCTGCGCATACTGCCTTGCAATGCACACCGAAGAGGCCTTGCATCATGGAGAGACTCCGGAGCGCATGACGTCTCTCGATGGTTGGCACGAATCGCCGCTTTATTCGGACAAGGAGCGCGCGGCTCTTGCCTGGACCGAGGAGCTGACTCTCATTGCCGACAGCGGCGCTTCGCGCGAGGCGTTCGAGGGCCTAAAGCCTCATTTCAGCGACGAAGACATCCCGTGGCTGATCCTCGCGGCCGTTCAGATCAATAGTTGGAACCGGATCGCGATCTCGACACGCGCGCAATATAACCGCGGCACGTTCGCACCAGCCGCAGAAACCAAAGCGCCTGAGCCGGTCTAGAGGACTCCTATCCCGCGTTCGTCGGAAGAAAATCGTTCGTGATTTCAGAGAAGTTTGACGATGATGAGCGAAAGGTTATCGGGAGCGCCCCGCTCGAGCACCGTTTCGACAAGATTGTCCGCCGCTTGCCCCGGCGATCCACGTTCGAGCTCCGCGGCCAGTTCATGATCGCGGACAACACGTGTCAGGCCGTCGCTGGCGAGCAAAAACTGATCCCCGGACTTTACCTCGCCGCTTACGATGTCGACCTCGACGGTCTCGGCCGAGCCGACGGCACGCGTAATCAGGTTGGCATTTTCATGGGTTTCGGCCTCTTCCGACGTCAGCATCCCCGCATCGACGAGCTCCTGCACCAGGCTGTGATCCTTCGTCACTCGCGTGATCTTGCCGTCACGCAGGAGATAGACGCGGCTGTCGCCCATCCAAAAGCACCGATAGAAGCCGTTCGCGATAGCGAGGCCGACAACGGTTGTGCCAATGCTTCCCTCGCGTTCGCGGGTCGACGATCGCGCGAGATCGATCAGATCGCGATTGACCTGCCGTAGAACTTCGACTGCCTGTTCAGAGAACTCATCGAGGTCGGCAACGACTGGCAGGCAACGGAGCGCGTCGGTGACCATCGTGCTGGCGATCTCGCCCGCCTCATGCCCGCCCATTCCATCGGCAACGGCCCAGAGACCCCGCTCCGAATCCGCGAAGACGGAGTCCTCGTTGATCTTGCGGCGAAGGCCCACATGAGTGCGACTGACGCAATCGAAACGCATTCGATCCGGCTGTTCCTCCGCCATCCAGACTAGCAATCACTTAACGTTCGTGCGATTTCCTATATTATAACAAATGTCGAGAGGGGTCGCTCGACGATGAACAAAGCGTACAGCAATAAGGCATTGCCTTCGGGCACTGTGCTGCGCGAGTGGCGGCTTGAAGAAGTCCTCGGTGTCGGCGGTTTCGGCATCGTCTACAAAGGCCGCGGCATCTATTTCAACGAGCTCGTCGCGATCAAAGAATATTTCCCGAGCTCGATCAGCGAACGCGATGCAGACGCAACTGTCGTTCCGATCGATTCCGATGCGGAAGAGGTGCACGCGCTCGGGCTCAAGAAGTTCGTCGAGGAGGCAAAGCTCCTCTGGAATCTATCCACGCCCACGCGCCACCCGAACATCGTCAGCGTCCGTAGCCTCTTCGAGATCCACGGCACAGCCTACATGGTGATGGATTTCGAAGACGGAATTTCGCTTTCCAAATTGGTCAAGCAGGGACGCCGTTTTAATGAGCGCAGCCTGTGGAACATCCTTCGGCCGATCGCCGAAGGCCTTGATCGCGCACATCGGGTTGGTGTTCTCCACCGCGACATCAAGCCGCCGAACATCCTGATTAATGAGGACAACCGGCCCGTCCTGATCGACTTCGGCTCAGCTCGGTTCGACACGGCGGAAGCGACCAGCACGAAAGTCACCTTCCACACTCCGCCCTACGCCGCGATCGAGCAATATGTGAAAACCTATAAGCAGGGTCCGTGGACGGACGTCTATGCGCTCGGCGTGGTCATGTACGAGTGCGTGACCGGCGAAAAGCCGCCCGAGGTGCTCGAGCGACTGCATGCTGGCCTCGGCAAACCGCTCGCTGAGGGAAAATGGCCGGGCTACAGCAAGCGCTTCCTCGCCGCGATTGATTCCGCGATGACCGTGAAGCCGGACGAACGTCCGCAGTCGATCAGTGACTGGCTGTCGATGTTCGGGAAGAAGGTCGGACAGGCCACCGACGAGGGCGACGACGAAGCGACGAAGTTCTACGCGGCGCAGGTCGAGAGTGACGACATCGTACCTGTTCCGCCGATCCCGAATGTCGAGGCCCCTGTCGAAACGGGCGTTCCCGACGATCCCAAGAAGGCGAGCTTCAAACGTCTCGGCGAAGACACCCGCGAGTCCAAGAAGCTGGCTTCGGAAAAAGAATCGACCGAAAAAGCCGAAAAGGCGCCATCCAAAGCGGAGAGCGCAACAACCCCGATTGCAACCTCGGCTGTTCCGCCTGCAACCGAAAAACCGGTCAAGACCGGCGAACCCGCTACCCAAAAGAAAAAGCCGAGCACGGCCGTGATGGCCGGCGCCGCGGCCGCAGTGCTCGCCGTCGTTGGAGTAGGCGCGCTTACGCTTCGCGGTGGCAATTCCGAATCCGAATCCGGGCAAATCGGTGCGCCCGCCAGTAACGAATCCGCCGGCACTGTTGCGGCCCTTGGCGGATCGGAAACGACAACTGATGTGAACGCCATCTCCAACGAGGCGCAGAATGTGAGCACCACTCAAACGCTCGAGCAGGTTCCTGCGGCCGATGCGCTTCGCAAGGAGCAGGCCAAAGCAGCCGCGGCAGAAGCCCAGCTTGCCGCATTGCGGAAAGCCCAGGCGCGAGCGGCTACCGCGCAGTCAAGCCCCGGAGCTCCGCCTGCTTCGACGCGCAAGACTGACCGCAAAGCCGCCGCTGCCGAGCCAGCTGCTTCGCCGGCCGCAGAATCCGGCGGAGTGTCGCCGGCCAAAGTCGCACAGTTCAACGCAACGATCGACGAAGCGCGGTCGATGGCGAAGCAAGCGATGCGCTCAAGCAACCGTCAAAATGCGCAAATGGCGAAGAATTACGACAAATATCTAAAGACGTTGAAGGCATCAATGGGTGGTATTCAGTCTGACAGCGAGGCGGACAGGCTGATGAAGCAGGCCAATCAGACGAAGGCCTACATACAGTTCTTGTTGCGCGATCAGGAATGAGCGAGCGGATTGATCCGCCGAGGCACCGAGGCCATCATCGCAGAACCCCTTGCTCCAGCCTGAACGCACCGCGCAAAACCTGGCTGTAGAGGTCGGGATCGCGGAGCGAGGGACTGAGGGACTTTTTCGCGTCGCCGTCGATCAGCGCATGCATGCTGATCCTATCGGAATCGCGATCGATGTCGATGTGGATGACGGGGACCAAGCTCTTCAGCGCAAGCTCCACGACATGCGCCGTTCCGCCGGGACCCCGTCCGGGTTCGCCGTCCCATATGGCGATCATGAGGTCGGCCGTTTTCACGAGAGACTCGCCGACTTGTACGTAAGCAGCTTCGAGGTTGGCACGATCGCCTGGAAGGGCGACAATCTCATCGACCGCAGCAAGCGCCTGCTCGAAGTAGTCGACCTCGTCACCGAGCGCGAAATCCTTCCGGTATTCGGTCGGCTCAAATGGCAGGAGGGCTCGCACGAAATATCCGCTAGAGCGGGCGCACATGGCGGCCATCTGATCAGCGCCTGTGGCTAAGGGCGTGTGCAGGCACAATCGCGCTTCGGTCGAGCTGCAAAAAACAGTCTCTGATTCTTGAATCCTCAACGTCGCATCGCGAAGCTGTCGGAAAACCATGTAAACGACGGGGCGTAATCTACGAACCAAGGGGGCAGTAAACGCGCCCGCACGGTGGCCCGTGATGCCCACATTGAGCACGATGGGTTTCGGGATGCCAGCTTCGGCCAAATGGATTGTGTCCCCGGTCCAGTTCAGGAGGTAGCCGCCAGACGCCCTTCCCGGAGATTTCCTCTAGCGCTGTTTGGGCGGTCGCGCTGCTCCGCTTCCGTCGGCGAGCGGACCGCATGCTTCAATGAGATCTTACCGATACGAAGGATTGATCCGACCGGAAGGATCGTCGCACGGCTGATGCGCACTCCGTCGATATAAGTGCCGTTCGTTGAGCTTAAATCCGTGACGAGCAACTCGTCGTTGGCGAGACCGATGATACAATGTTCGCGCGAGACGCTCTTGTGCGACAAGACGATGTCAGCCGGAACGGTACGCCCGATTTTCACACCCGACGAACTGACAACAAACAAGTCTTTGGCGAGCTCAGCGTCTTCGACTTCAAGGCAATGCACTTCAGCGAGAGGCTCTGCTTCCACCGCGGGTTCGGCGCGAACCCCAACTGCTTCAGTTCGAGCGGGCTCGATATGTGCGCGACCCGCATGAATTACGTCACCGCTTCCCGGGCGGAGGGGCCGGCGATCGGCAGTTCGAGCGTGTTGGGCAACCTCCCTTCCGTTTGGCGGCAGCCGTTGTCTTCCTGGCTGGACCGAATGATGATCTTTCGTGTCGTTCGTCTCGCTCTGCGAGTCGATCAAACGGCGCAGGTCATCCATGAATGCCTGCCAATGGATGTCGTTGATGTCGCCGGTCCATTCGCAGAGGTCAGCTGCGTGGGTCAGCTCGAAGATAATCGGCCGATCGCACGGTTCGATGATTGCGGGGGCCAATTTCTTACGGCGGTCGGCGAGCGTCGCTTCGGCGCGCACCCATCGTGAAGCCACAGAGCGTGGAGACCACAGGACGACGACCGCCCCCGCATCCCTGAGTTTTTGTTCGATTACCTCATCGAACGTTTCGCCTGAGTGAAGCGAAGCGTCCCACCAGACACTGAAGCCTTCGTCGACCAACCCCTCGGCGAACATGCGCGCAATGGCTCGGTCGTGGCGGGCATAGGACAGGAAAATATCAGTTCGGGACACACAGTTCCCCTCTGTTGGTGGTCGCGAGGAAAGTTGCGCGCGGAGGTCCTCTCAACTCCCCCGCAAATCAGGGACACGCCTATCCCTGCGACTCACACACATCGCCAACGTTAATTTCAATTAACTCTCATCCAATGTCGAGACGGAAATGTAGTTTACCCAGGGAAAGGAAGGAGCGCTCGATCGAGCCAGCCCGCCTTTCCCCCGATCCCTTTGCAGCTAAGCCACCTTTCGATCGCTGCTCGCCGACTTGCCCGACTGACTCGGAAGCTCATCGGCGGCCGCTCGTTCGCGATTACCCTCCCGGCTTCGACGGATGCGGTCCGAGGCAAAAATCGTCAGTGCACAGACCAGCACCAGAATGGCTGGGGCGAGCCAAAGGAGCAGAAGGACGGATTGTAATTTCACAAATAAACGCCTGTGCGCAAATAAGCGTCTGAATACAGGGCCATATCTGGGGCTGTCCCAATGCAGGACGCATTTAAGCAGCGGCCTGGACCCTCAGTTATTCTAACTTTGGCCCATTGCGGACGCTCTAATCCGGTGAGACAAATGAAGCTGCGAGCATCGCGGGGTCGGCCTCGTCGCCGATGGTGATGACAGCCTTCAAATCGCGGGGGTGGGATGACCGATTTCTTCTACAGCCTTCCGATCTGGCTTGCGACCCTTCTGGTCCTTGCCGTGGCGCTAGTGATCGGCCTTGGAAGCAGCCTTGGCCTGCGCATTCTGTTTCGCCTCAAGCCGAGCGACGAAGAAAGAGAGGTCGCGATCAACCTCATGCAGGTTGTCGCCGCCTATATCGGGATCATGATCGCGTTCGCTGGAGTCGTGGTCTGGCAGGACTTCCGCGACGCCGAGAATGCAGTGCATGAAGAGGCGGCCTCCGCGGCACAGCTCTATCGCGGTTTGACGACCTATGGCGACGAAACCGTAGCCGCTCGCAAGGATCTCAGGATCTATATTTCGTCCATCGTCACGGACGAATGGCCGCGTCTCGCCCATGGCCAATCGAGCTTGGAGACCGAGGTTGCGCTGGCCAGGCTGTTCGATACGGTTGGCAGGATTCATCCGACGGACAATCGAGACAGCACCATCTACTCACAGGTCTTTTCAAACCTCAATGAGCTCGTCGGCTTCAGGCGCGACAGGCTGGTCCATAGCCAGACCGGGATACCCATCCTGCTTTGGACCGTCGGCCTGATCGGATCTTTTTTCGTGATTGCCTATGCCGCGGTATTCTCGCCGACGCGGCTGAACATCATCATGATCTCCGGAATTTCGATCTCACTGGGGCTCGTGTTTCTGTTCATCCTGACGGTGGACAGGCCATTCAAGGGGAAGTTCAGCGTCAGCAACAGTGAGCTGGCGGATCTTTCATGGAGGTTCGACATGCTCGATCGCATGGCGCTTCACGGACGGGTGAAAGCGCCGGAGTGAATTCGCGGTCTTAGCGTCTCAGCCGTTTGCGCGACGGGAGACCGAAGGATGTGCCCTGTTCCGGGCGCGGTTCCGGTTCATCGCTGCTGGTCATGTTGAGAAAACTGCGCACGGATTCACCGGAGATAGCGCGACCGAACAGCCAGCCCTGCGCTTCGGAGCAGCCGAATTTCTCCAGCGCATTGCGGATCTGTTCGGATTCGACGCCCTCGGCGCTGATCGGCACGTTGAGCGTATGGCCAAGCCCGGCGATAGTATTCACGATCGCGGCGGTCTGTTCGCTCTTCACGATCGTCGTAATGAAGCTCTTGTCGATCTTGATCCGGTCGAGCGGTAGCCGGTTCACCTGCGCCAGCGAAGCATAGCCGGTGCCGAAATCGTCGAGCGAGATGCTGATCCCGACATTCTTGAGGCTCTCGATGATGCTCAGGACCTGCTCGCGATCCTCGAGCAACGAACCCTCTGTAATCTCGATCTCCAGCCGGCGCGCCGGAAAGCCCGTCGAGGCGAGTAGCTTCAAGATCTGTTCGGCCAGCGTCGGATCGCGGAACTGGATCGGCGAAACGTTGACCGCGAGCTTTAGGTTGCCGGGCCAGGCTCGCGCTTCCTTCAGCGCCTGCTCGATCACGTTGAGGGTCAGCGGGCCGACGAGACCCGTGCGCTCGGCCGCTTCGATGAAGTTTTCCGCCTCCAGCAGTCCGCGGGTGGGCGACTTCCACCGAGCAAGCGCTTCAAAGCCTACGATCTGGCGCGATTCAAGATCGATCAGGGGCTGGAAGTAGGGGACGAACTCACCAGCGCGAATACCCCGTCGGATGTCCTCTTCCAGCGACAGACGCTCGGTGAGTTCACGCTCCAGTTCGTGGTCAAACCAAGCGACACCGTTGCGGCCGGCACGCTTGGCCGCATAGAGCGCCACGTCCGCGCGGCGAAGCACCGTTTCCTCGGTCAGTCCGCGTCCCAGCTCCGCAATCCCGATCGATGCTGAGATCTGGACCTGGGCGCCATCCGCCGTAATGGGATTGGCCAGGCAGGCGAGGATCGATCTTGCGACCTCTTCCGCGTCGGTATTGCTGGTG
Organism: Pseudomonadota bacterium; assembly: GCA_046731515.1. Classification (GTDB taxonomy): domain Bacteria; phylum Pseudomonadota; class Alphaproteobacteria; order Sphingomonadales; family Sphingomonadaceae; genus Sphingomicrobium. Next base: position 16,521 of record JBKPLG010000020.1, read on the forward strand.
CGAGGCAGAATAATTGCGAATTCGTCGCCGCCTGTACGGGCGCAGCAGGCAGCTGCCGGCGCAGACCGGGTCATCGCGTCTCCGACGAACCGGAGCAAATGGTCGCCGGCGAGATGGCCGTGAAGATCGTTGACTCGCTTGAAATGATCGAGGTCCAGGAAAAGCAGAGCGCCGGATTCCCGTATTTCGAGCGCTTCGTTCAGGGATCGCATCAGCTCGCGCCGATTGGCGATCCCCGTGGTCGGGTCGGTATTGGCATTGCGGACGGCCAGCCGCTCGGCCGCATCATAGGCATCCAGCGCCTCCCGCAGATCCTTCGAACGGCGCCAGCCGAACAGAATGAGCGCGATGTTAAGGATGAAAGCGACCTTGAGCCCGCTTTCCGAGTCCGGCAGGCGCACCCCTCCAATGGCCGCGGGCAGGACCACGCTGCCGAGCCCCACGAACAGCAGGATCGCGGCAAACGTCGCGGCAGTCGCGATGAGATGGCTGCTCGCGACGCTTACAGCCTTGTTTTTGGCCCCCTGCACTAGCCAGTCGACTCCGGTTCTTACGTCCACGAACACGGATTTTCGCAGCGATTAGTGAATATTATCCTACATTGGAGCCGATCGGCTTGGCCGGTTCTTTTGAAGGAATCCAAGCAGGCGCTAAGCGGAGGTGAGACCCGCCGCCCGAAGGGCTGCTGAGCGCTGGGGGCAACGAGCCTCGGCGGCGAATTAGCGCACCGGGTTATAGACTTCAATCCATAACATTCGTTAAAACGGATGTGCCTATCGGACCATCAGCGCTGCGCGAGCCGCTCCTCAACGAGCCGCAGTGCCGCAGCGATTGCCCTGGTCACGTCGAGGCTGGTGGTATCAAGCAGCATTGCATCTTTTGCCTGCTTGAGGGGGGCAACCGGTCGACTGGAATCGCGCTCGTCCCGTGCACGAATGTCGGCGAGGACGTCCTCAAATGGCGCATTCATCCCCCGCTCGTGCAGCTCCTTAAGACGCCGCTGAGCACGGACGTCGGGCGAAGCGGTGATGTAGAGCTTCACGTCCGCGTCTGGGGCAATGACTGTGCCGATGTCGCGTCCGTCGAGCACTGCGCCGCCATCCTGCTGAGCGAACGATTGCTGCCGCTTGAGCAACGCTGCGCGGACCGCGGGATAAGCGGAAATGGACGAGGCGATCTTGGACACGGGCTCGCTTCGAAGCTCGGGATCGCCGGCATCGAGATTGAGCTCGTCGCAAGCTCTCGCCGCCTCGAATTCATTGCCCGGATTCCCGCCCCAGCGCCAAAGGTTGAGCGCCACAGCGCGGTAGAGCAGGCCCGTATCCATGTGCGGCAGGCCAAAATGCTGCGCGAGCGCCCGGGCGATCGTGCCCTTGCCGCTTGCGGCAGGCCCGTCGACCGCGATCACGAACGGTCTTTTTCCGCCTGAAACTGATCTCACATCTTCGGCCAAGCGCCGCGCTTTGACAGGGGCATACCGCTATGGCAAGGCGCCGCGCCGAAACGCCGCGAGCATGATCGAGCGGCTCACCGAATTCAGATTGGAGTATCTCACAATGGTGAAGCCCGAATGGGGCACCAAGCGCACTTGCCCCAAGTGCTCGACCCGATTTTACGACCTCGGCAGCGAAGAGCCGGTTCACTGCATCGCCTGCGGGACCGAATGGATCCCCGAGCCGGTGTTGAAATCCAAGCAGCCCCTGGCCTTCGAGGCTGCGGCGCCTGCGCCGAAAGAGCCTGCGGAGGACGAGGATCTCGCGGCCGAAGAGCTGGCGATCGACGAGGACGAGGAGGTCAGCGCCGACGAAGAGGTCGACCTCAACACCGGCGACGAGGACCTTGGAGTCGAGACGGCGGGCGAGGACGACGAAGGCTAGTTTGGAAATCGTGGCCGGGCTCGCTATTTCCCCCTTTTCCAGCGGGGGAAAGTTCGCCTAAGGCTTGAAGGACGTGGGGCCGTAGCTCAGCTGGGAGAGCGTCGCAATGGCATTGCGAAGGTCAGGGGTTCGATCCCCCTCGGCTCCACCACCCACCGGTTTCAGGGCATACCAGAACAAACCAAGCCCGTGAACGGTAATCCGGAATAAATTTAGAACACTGTATCCGTGTGTTCCTTGGTATCCGAGTGAGCCCGATTTCAACGCCGTTCTGGCAGCCGTCTCATCGCTCAAGCCGGAGAACGAGGCCCAAGCCGCGCATCAGGATTGGCACTGTCAAAGCTAGATTCGGTTAACGCGGCTCTTGAAGATGCAGATTTAACGACGCAAAGTGCGCGGCGCCCTGTAGGAGGGGTCATGGCCCGCGTATTTCTCAGCTACGCACGTGACGACGCTGGGCTCGCCAAGCAATTGGCTGCGCTGATCGGCGAGGCCGGCCATCAGGTTTGGTGGGACCGTGAAATCCACGGCGGCAGCCATTTCTCCAACGAAATCGACAAGGCCTTGCAGGATGCCGAGGCGGTGCTGGTGCTGTGGACCGAGCTGTCGATCAAGTCGGCCTGGGTGCAGGACGAGGCCGCCGAGGGCCGTGACTCCGGCCGACTCGTTCCTGCCGTCCTCAACGGAGTTCGGCCGCCGCTCGGGTTCCGTCAGTATCAATCGATCGAGCTTGGCGCCTGGTCGGGAGACGGCGAGCCGCAGCAGTTCGACGTCCTGCTCAAGGCGATCGACAAAACGGGTGGGGGCAAGGTCGAGCCAACTAAGCCAGCCGAGGCGCCCGCCGAGAAGGTCACTTACTCGATCTGCGTGCTACCGTTCGCCAACATGAGCGGCGAGGCCGAGCAGGAATATTTCAGCGACGGCATAAGCGAGGACATCATCACCGATTTGTCGAATGTTTCCGCCTTGTCGGTGATCGCCCGAAACACCGCTTTCACCTTCAAGGGCCAGTCGCTCGACGTGAAGGAGGTCGCGCAAAAACTCGGCGTCACGCATGTGCTCGAGGGCAGCGTCCGAAAGGCGGGAAACCGCGTCCGAATCACCGCGCAGCTGATTGACGGAACCAAGGGCGACCACGTCTGGGCGGCGCGCTTCGACCGCGATCTCGACGACATTTTCGCCATCCAAGACGAGATATCCAAGGCCATCGTCGACGCGCTGAAGGTCAAGCTCCTTCCCGAAGAGAAAAAGGCGATTGAGACCCGCGGGACTTTGATCGTCGAGGCATACAATCTGTATCTGATGGCCCGCCAACAGTGGATCAGCGGCACCTTCGGCGACCCTCGGCGCGAGGAAGCGATAGTAAAGCTGTGCCGTCAGGCGACTTTGCTCGATCCCAATTATGCGGAGGCTTGGGCGCTGATGGCGCTCGCTCAGCTCGATTTGAAGTTCGTCCACGGGCAGGAGCAGAATGCGCTTCCCGCTGCAGAGCGAGCGCTCGAGATTAATCCGAAGCTCGCCGAAGCGCATTGCGTCAAGGCCCGCTACGTCGAGGAGGAAGGGCGAGCGGAGGACGCGGAGCATCAGATGCGTACCGCTCTGAAGCTCGACCCGGATTCTTGGGAAGTGAACCGCGAAACTGCGCGGATGCTGTTTCGGCAGGGACAGATTCGCGATGCGATTCCCTTTTTCGAAAAGGGCGCGTCGCTGATGGACAGCGACTGGTCGAATCCGATGATGCTCATCACCTGCTACGATTCGACGGGCGACAAGGATCAGATGCGGAAAGCCGCGCACACTGCCCTCGAGCGGGTCGAGCGAGCTCTCGCGAAGGACCCAACCAATGGGACCGCGATGGCGGTCGGCGCTTATTCTCTCGCGATGTTCGGCGACCGGGAGCGAGCCCGCGAATGGATCCGGCGCGCGCTCCTGTTCGACTCCGAAAACCTCAATATGCGCTACAATCTCGCGTGCACGATCATTCGCCAGCTCGACGACGTCAACGAGGCACTGGACACGTTTCAGCCCTTCTTCGAACGTGTGAACAGCACGACCCTCATGCGGCACCTGGAAGTCGATCCGGACCTCGATCCGGTCCGCAAGCTCCCCCGCTTCAAGGAAATGCTCGCCGCCGCGAAGAAGCGATTAGGAATGGAAACATCGGCGGAGTAGCCGCTGGGCCACCATGTGCGCTTCGACCCTTAGCAAACAATTCACCTCAGCACCTATCCTCCGCCGGGTGGCAGGTCGCTGTTGAAGATGTCGGCGGCGGCCTTCCATTCTCCGTTCACCTTCCGCCACACCACGACGTACTTGCCGGTGTCGCTTTGGCGTCGGCCTCCGGACTCCGTTGTGAGGCGGTACGTCCCGCGATCGAGCGCCAGGTCGCCCGACGACGAAACCAAGATTTGCTCTGGAGCAAAGGTCAGATCGAATGCGGGCGTCCGCATCATCGAATCCCAAGTCTGCTGGATCGCGGCACGCCCTTTGCCGATCGGCGCGTTCGGCGGCATCACAGCGCCGTCTTCGGCGTAGAATTGGGCGATTCCCGCAGCATCCTTGGCTTTCACCAGTTGCAGCCAACGATCGACATGTCCGCGGATCTCGCGTTCGTCCGCGGCAATGTCGTTAGCTTTATCCGCGTTCACTACGGCGACGTTGTTGCCAGGCGTCTGCCGTGCCTGGCACGCAGGCACCAGCAGCGCTGCGATAGCGACAAGCAATGCGCTTTTCGTCATCGATCCCTCCTGTTGCTTTCATCATAGCATGACATCGCTGCCGTGGCTTGCAGACCAATGTTCGCCTTCCACCCTTAACGGCCCCTAGAGCGCTTCCGCCCGTAACGCGCGGGAACAAGCTGGAGGCGCCCCATGCTCTACTCACCCGCGTTTCGTTTCCCTGCTCGCAAGCCAACCGGCGCGAAGCTCGCTCTAAAGCCGTCCACGTCCGGTGCATTCGCGTGCGGCTACAGGTTAACAATCGCACTCGCGACTTGGCGCTGTTCGACCTGGCGCTGGACAGTAAGCTCCGCGGTTGCGACCTGGTTCGGCTGAGGGTTTCGGATCTACTGTCTGTAGGCGGCGTCAAGCGCCGCGTGATGATCCTCCAGCAAAAGACGGGACGGCCCCCCGTTCAGTTCGAGGTTAACCGAGCAGGCGCGGCGATCGATCGCCGCCTGGATCGAAGCCAAGCAGCTCGGCACTGGTGATTGGCTGTTCCCGAGCCGCATGAAGCGCGGCTACCACCTTAGCACGCGCCAGTACGCGCGATTGGCGGACAAGTGGGTGGCGCTCGTCGGTCTCGATCCAGCCGCTTACGGCAGCGCACAGCCTTCGCCGTACCAAAGTCGCACTGCTTTACAAGAAGACCGGCAACCTCCGCGCCTGCCAGCTGCTGCTTGGCCACACAAAGCTGGAAAGTACCGTCCGATACCTTGGCGTGGAGGTTGATGACGCCCTGGAGCTCTCTGAGGCACTGGAGTTATGACCTAGTGTCCGCAATGGGTGGGAAGCGGGCGCTGCGTCAATGTCCGCTTGGGTGAACAGGGTTCCAGCGCAGACTAAAATAAACGCGGCCGTACAACTCATTTAGTTGCCAAATACATTGTAAATAAACAATCCTTATATAACAATTAGTTAACAGACGACGCCGGAGCCGAAGGCTATTAAATATCAAAAATAGGGTCCATCCGCGCCTGGCTACCTGTCGGTAGTGACGGTCCTAAGCGACCAACACCCGCTTTTCTCCTTCATTATCGCCTCTTAGCTGAGGGACGACCAATTATGGTATTCTCGGCAACGAAGGACTTCATCATGAAACGGGACACAATTAGAAATCGTTGTAGATCACTGTCCATTGGTAGCGCCGTGGCGATTGCGCTGATCGGGTTAACATCAGCACCGCCTGCTTTCGGTAAGGCACCGATTGTCGTTATTGCGCCAAATCCAGAGAATGTTGTAACGGGCCACATCAGTTATGCCGATCTTAATCTTGCAGCGGTGTCCGATGAACGCACATTGACACACCGCGTGAGTGGCGGAGTGAAGGACTTATGCTTAGAAGTACTAGGTGGTCGCGACGCGAGCATCGAGTTCAGGTACTCGATGACGAGGTGTTCAACTTCGGCGTGGGATCAGGCTCGGCCGCAGATGGCGCTGGCGGTCCAGCGGGCGCGCGACATCGCCTCGACCGGCTCTTCGCCGCTGGCAGCGGTCGCAATCACCATCTCGATTCCTGAATAGCGCCCCTTCCCCAGCCCGGGCGCTAGGGTGGCTGCCGTCAAGGGAGCCACCCAGAACGGCAGCGAAAGCGCTACCCAGCAACGGAGACCCGCAATGTCTCAGGCACCATTAGCCCTGCCTTTCACCGCCGGCGGCTCGCCCGAGGAAGAGCTTGGGACAAAAGCGATGCAGAGCGATCAAGAGAAAAGTCGGGAGGCGCCAGTCGACAGGCGGACGGAAGAAGAGGCGATCTACTTTAGCCGTAGAGCGCGAGAAGAACGGCAAGCTTCAGTCAACGGAAACTCCCGCAAGTGCCGGCAGACTCACCGAGAGCTGGCAGAGGCTTACGAGTTTCGCGCGCACATCCTCACAGAGGAAGTCCGTCGCCGCAGTCCTTCCTGGTTGCTGCACGCGATTTAGCCGCCGATCTCAGCCTACCGATGATGCCCGGAATGGATCAAAGGACATCGGTTAAGGGCCGGAAAGGGTCGAAAACGGACGTTTGCGAACACAGACGTCGCACGCTTGATTGACAGGTTAGTGAAGGGTCCGGCCGCCGGCACTAGTGATGAGATTCGACGTTGGGCGTCCGCGCCCGAGCGTTGGGCTCAGCACGGGGAGCGGCTCAGTTCGGATGCCCCTGACTGGGCCGCTCCTTCTGCTAAGCTGCTCTTAGCCCTATGTCAGCTATGGGTCGAAAGCGGACGCATCGCTACTCGTCGAGACTGTTGGCGTTCGCCAGTCGCTCTCCAAGTTCACACTGGGCAAGGAAATCTCGCATCACCGCGGTGACGGACTCCTGATTGCCCAGCTTGACCGATGCAGTCGTGCCCGGCCAGCTCGCCCAGACAAAACCGTCCACCATGCTGAAGATCAAATCCTGTGTCAGATGACCGCGGTCGCTGTGGTCGGAAAGGTGCTTAGATCCTTTCATCGCTTCCATCCCACGATGACTTTGGTCGGGGGTCAATCAGCTAAAGTAGCCATTCGCGTCGGGTGCAAACCCACAGGTAAATGTCTGCTTTGGGTCGAAAGCAGACATTAGTAAGGCTTGATGTTCGGCGGCGCTTAGCCATGGAGGAACAGTGCGCGGAGTAATGTCGTTCCGCGTCAATGAGAAGAACAAGAACGATCATTGGAATAGGAGGGAGCGTAGCCGCCCTCGCGCTGATTGCGATGACCGGCATATGGTTTCTCGACCGTCATCC
>JBKPLG010000021.1:0-40105 GCA_046731515.1 Pseudomonadota bacterium
TAGGTGGTTTCTGCCGGTCAACGCGGAGGAACCGCTTACGATTGCTCTCGTTACACGGAGCAAGGAAAGGACGCGCATGGACCCGCTGACCCCGCTCGACACTTTATGCCGGATCATCCTTCGGGGGCGCGAATATGAAGCGCAAACCGCCAGCGATTATGATCGCGGGGAGGACCCCGACAATGTCGATGATGAGCAGGAAGGCGCTCTCTCAGTGCTTGAAGACGAAATCAACGACAGCGTCGAAGAGGAGCTTCGAGCGGTCTTCGAGGATCTCGGCGAGGATCAGCTCGCCGAGGTGATCGCCTTCTGCTGGGTCGGCCAGGGCACATATGAAGCCGCCGATTGGGACGAAGCGATGGAAGAGGCGCAGTCGCAGGTCGGCGAGAGCGCGGAAGAGGCGATCGACGAGCTGCTGGAGCAACCCATGCTGGCTTCCGTTCTCGAATCCGGTCTGGCAGCGTTCGATCTCAGCTGCGACGGGATCGGCGACCTCAGCTAGCCGCGGAACGGGTATAGCGCGATCCGCTCCCATGGGCCGCCAAGGTAGCGGTGCAGACCCAGACCGCTGATCGCGAGCGACCTAGGTGCGAACTCTTGTCGCAGCTTGGCGATGAGCGATCGCGAGACTTTCGGAGCAACCTTGTTCTGTATCGTAACGTGCGGCCGCCAGCCGCCGGCGTCCCGTGCCCCGAGCAGGCCGTGAAGATCATGCGCCAGACTGTCGCGAACGCGATCCAGATCCGGCGAAACGACCCGGACAGCGACCCCGCCACCAAGATCCATCAAACCTTCAAGCCAAGCCTTCGGATCCGGCGCTTTCGCGGCGGTCGCCAAACGTGTCCGCACTTCGGATTCCGCGAATGGCGGCAACGCATGGAATATAGTGAGATGCGCTGGCACTCGATTTCGGTCGGGTGGGTAATGCTCACGACGAAGACGATCGAGCCAGGCAAAGTCCGCTGGACCCAGTTCGGCCGCGACAATCAGCGCGCCGGCCGCGTCAGATCTCCACCTGGCTTCCGAGCTCGACCACGCGGTTGGTGGGAAGCTTGAAGAACTCCATCGCGCTTTCCGCGTTGCGTAGCATCCAGGCGAAGAGCTTCTCTCGCCAGATCGCCATTCCCGGCCGGGATGAGGCGAGGAGCGTCTGGCGCGCGAGGAAGAAGCTCGTGTCCATCATCTTGCATTGCGGGCCACAATCCTTGAGCTGAGCGAGAGCCGCAGGAACGTCGACTTCCTCCATGAAGCCGTATCGCAGGACTACACGATAGAAGCCCGAGCCATAATCGCGCTGCTCGACCCGCTTCTCGCTTGGAACGTAAGGCACGTCCTCGATGCGAACCGTCAGCAAGATGATGCGCTCGTGCAGAACCTTGTTGTGTTTCAGATTGTGGAGAAGGGCGTGCGGGACGCCGCTCGACGAACTGGTCATGAACACCGCTGTGCCGGGAACGCGCGCTGCGCTCGGCGCCGCCGACTTGATGAAGATCTCCATCGGCAGGCTCGCCTCGTTCATGCGGTCGATCATCAGTTTGCGGCCCTTCGCCCACGTAGTGAGGAAGGTGAAAGCGATTGCTCCGACAAGCAGCGGGAACCAGCCGCCGGCGGGGATCTTCAAGAGGTTGGCCGACAGGTATGAACCGTCGACCGTGAAGAAGAGCACCAGCAGCCCGATCACCATCCAGCGGTTCCAGTTCCACATCTGCCTAAGCACGACCGAGATGAGCACCGTATCGATCAGCATCGCGCCCGTGACTGCGATTCCGTACGCCGCCGCCAGGTTGGACGAGCTTTGGAAGGTCAGAACGAGGAGAATAACCATCGCCATCAAGGCCCAGTTGATCACCGGAATGTAGATCTGCCCCGCAGCCGCTTCGCTGGTATGGGTGATTCGGAGACGGGGAACGAAGCCGAGCTGGATCGCCTGCTGAGTCACCGAAAACGCGCCCGAAATCACCGCCTGGCTGGCGATGATCGTTGCCATGGTCGCGAGCAGGACCAGCGGCAGGCGAAACATCTCTGGAGCGAGATAGAAGAACGGATCCTTCACTTTGGCCAGCGCCTCATGCGGCTCGGCAGAGAGGATCATGGCGCCTTGGCCCATATAATTCAGCAGCAGCGCCGGAAGGACAAAGTAGAGCCAGCTGAACTTGATCGGACGGCGACCGAAATGACCCATATCGGCGTAGAGGGCTTCGGCCCCCGTCACGGCCAGGACGACCGAACCCATAGCAATGAACGCACGCACGAAATCCGTCGCAAAGAAATGGAATGCGTTCAGCGGGTTGAACATCGCCGCGATCACGGCCGGATGATCGACGATGTGGGTCAGGCCGAGGACTGCCAGCGCCAGGAAATAGATGATCATTACCGGCCCGAACATCAGGCCGACCCTGGCCGTCCCGTGCGACTGGATCGCAAAAAGGCCGACCAGAATGACGATTGCGATCGGAATGACGAATGGTGCAAGGCCCGAATTGACGGTGGTCAGACCCTCCACGGCCGATAGGACCGAAATCGCCGGAGTGATCATCGAATCGCCGTAGAAAAGCGCGGTTGCGAACACCCCCATCAGGATGATCCCGCTCGTCCATCGCTTTTTGCCGCTGAGAGTGCGGTTGATTAGCGCGAGGAGAGCAAGGCTGCCGCCCTCCCCCTTGTTGTCGGCGCGCATTATGATGGTGACGTACTTCAAGGTCACGATGATCATCATCGACCAGAAGATGAGGCTCAGGACGCCGTAGATGTGCAGCTGGTCGGGGATCAGCGTGTGGTGGCCGGCAAACGTCTCGCGGAAGGCGTAGATCGGCGACGTGCCGATATCGCCGAACACGATCCCGATCGCCCCGATTGCAAGCTTGTACAGCGGCCCCTGAGCATGGCCGTGACCATATGCACTATCGATTGGCGCTTCTGGTTCGGCGCCTCCAGTCGTGGTGAGATTCATGTGGTGAGGTTCAGACTGGACAGACTGCGGCTTCGCATCCCCTGCGCCGCGAACGAGCTCGTCGGTCACGGACGCGTCTAACTAGCACCGCCGTTACGGCGCTGCAATCGGTGGGGACAGAGGCGAAAAGCCCGTCTATAGGCCCGCGCAGCCATCACAGACGGAGCGAACGAACAATGCGGGTTGGGGTGCCAAAGGAAATCAAGGTCCATGAATATCGGGTCGGCCTCACGCCCGCGTCGGTGGCGGAGCTGGTGGCGCATGGACACGAGGTGGTTGTCGAGAAGGCCGCCGGCAAGGGCATCGACTGCCCCGACAAGGCTTATGAGAAGGCCGGTGCCCGGATCCTCCCGGACGCGGCGACCGTGTTCGAAGCTTCCGACATGATCGTAAAGGTCAAAGAGCCCCAGCCAGAGGAAATCGCGCTGCTGGAGCCGCGGCACATCCTTTTCACCTACCTGCATCTCGCCGCCGACAAGCCGCAGGCCGAGGGGTTGATGAAGTCGGGCGCGACTTGCATCGCATATGAAACGGTGACCGGAAGGAATGGGTCGCTGCCGCTCCTGAAGCCGATGAGCGAGGTGGCAGGACGAATGTCGGTCCAGGTCGGAGCCCATTATCTCGAGAAGGAGCAAGGCGGTCGCGGAGTCCTCCTCGGAGGCGTTCCGGGCGTGGCTCCGGCCAGGGTCGCGATTCTTGGCGGAGGAGTCGCGGGCGTGAATGCGGCCCAAATGGCAACAGGCATGCGTGCGGACGTTACCATCTACGACATCAACAACGACCGTCTGGCCGAGCTCGACATGTTCTTCTCAAGCCAGATCAAGACCGCCTTCGCTTCGCGCGCCGCGATCGCGAGCGCCGTCGAAAAGGCCGAGCTCGTGATTGGCGCAGTGCTGGTGCCCGGCGCGGCAGCACCCAAGCTCGTCACCCGCGATATGCTAAAAACGATGAAGCGCGGGTCGGTGCTGGTGGACATTGCGATCGATCAGGGCGGTTGCTTCGAAACGTCGCGGCCGACCACCCATGCCGATCCCGTCTACGAAGTCGATGGGATCATTCACTATTGTGTTGCGAATATGCCCGGTGCGGTCGCGCGAACCAGCGCCTTTGCGCTCAACAACGCAACTTTGCCGTTCGCACTCAAGATCGCCGACATGGGGGCTGAAAACGCCATGCAGTCCGACCCGGACCTGGCTGCCGGCCTGAACGTCTCCGATGGGAAGATTCGACACCTGGCGGTGGCGGAGGCGCTTGATTTGGAGTTCGACGCGGCCTGATCGGGCGGATGGTTCCCTCGGCAGAAAAGCTCGCCTTTTAACGGGTGCTTCACCGCATTCCGGTAGGTCGGCAGGCGAGGCCCGACGATGACCGGACATGACCTGACCCGCCTTGGTGGCGAGCTGGCGGCGCTGCCCGAGCGCTTTGCCATGCAGGTCGCGGCAATATTCCTGTCGCCCGGCTCGCCTTACTCGATCGGCGCTCTGGCGATTGTCTTCGGCATCGCTGTCGCCGCGACTTTGTCGGCCCGCCGCAACAAGCGGAGCGTGCCGTTACGAGTGCTCCTGCGCGCCCTGTTCCCGAAGCGCCTGGTGCGAAGCCCTTCAGGCCGCGCGGATATCGCCTGGTCCGTATTCAATGCGCTGTTGGCCTCCATGCTGTTCGGCTGGGCGATTTTCTCTTCAACGGTTGTCGAAACTCATCTGCGCGCGCTGCTGATTGCAGGTTTTGGTGCGCGGGAGTTCACCGCCCTACCATTGCCCCTGTGCATGGCCGGGATGACCGTAGTCGCCTATGTCGCTTACGAGTTCGCCTATTGGCTGGATCACTGCCTCAAGCACAAGATTCCGTTTCTGTGGGCCTTCCACAAGGTCCATCATAGTGCGGAATCGCTATCACCACTTACAAACTTTCGTGTACATCCAGTTGATTCTATTATATTCTATAACATCGTCGCATTACTCGTTGGAACCTCGGAAGCCTTCGTCAATTTCGCATTCGGCCGATCGGTGCCGTTATTCGCCATCTCGGGAACGAACCTTCTTTTGCTTGCGACCGAAATCGGCCTGACTCAGCTCCAGCATTCGCATGTCTGGATTTGCTTCACCGGGCCGTTGGGGCGGCTTTTGCTTAGCCCGGCGCACCACCAAATTCACCATTCGACCGATCGGCGGCACTTCGACCGTAACTTCGGCAGCACGCTGGCGATTTGGGACCGCATGTTCGGAACGCTGCACATGCCCTCGAAGCGGCGTGAAAAGCTGCGGTTCGGACTGGATGGGCTCAGCTATAATCCGCATACGGCCAAGGGCGGGTTGCTGATGCCCTTGGCGGACGCCTGGGCGGAAATCAGGCCGCGATGGAAAGCGGCTAGGGTCGCGACGGCTCCGGCGGCCGACTGAGCGCCGCTACACCCTGTTCGATCAGCGGGCGCCAGCTGGCATCGGGCGGCGCTTCCGCAAGAATCTGCTTCCAGACCTCGACTGCGCCTTCCCGGTCGCCCGAGCGGGCGAGCGCCAGGCCGTAAAAGAAGCGCGGACCCGGATACCCGGGCGAGTTCTCGGCCGCCCGGCGAAAGGCAAGCTCGGCGGGTGGCGTTAATCCATGCGCGTGATCGACCAGGGCATTGCCTAGACCTATCCACAGCTGCGGGTCGCCTGGATAGCGCTGCACTGCGTTCTGCAGGATTCCAACGGCATCCTTGGTGTTGCCGTCGCGGGCCAGGGCTTCGGAAATCCGCAGCCAGCTTTCAGCGGGCGTAAAATTGCCGAAAAAGGCGTGTCGCGCCTCCGTAAGCGGAAAGACTTCCTGTCCTTCAGAGCCTCTAGCGGGCGAACCCGGAAGATCCGGCCTGCCCTGCAATGCATAGCCTGATGCGCCGAGGAGAAGCGCGGCTGCCGTTGCCTTCAGCAGTCCACCGTAAACGCCGAGCTTCCAGAGCGCAGCGACACTGACGAAGAACAGAAGAAGGAGGGTCAGCCAGCCCATCAGTCGACAGCCTTCACGCTGATGCGCCTGCGGATCAGCCACGCGCCGGCGATAAGCAGCACTAGCGGCGCGAGCCACAGTGGCCATGCCGCGGGTTCGGTCGTCGGCCGATAGCTGATCCAAGTCCCATAGCGCTGGATCAGCCAAGCGCGGATTTCCGACGGATTCTCTCCTGCCGCAATCCTACGCCGCACGAGATCGCGCATATCACCGGCGAGCTCGGCATCTGAATCGGCGATCGATTGGCCCTGGCAAACGAGGCAACGAAGCTCCTGCATCAAAGCCTGGGCCCTCGCCTCCTGCTTTGGCTCGGGAAGCTGGCGGTTCGCCCAATAAGCGGGCGGAAGATTGCTGTCGGCGAGTAGCGGCTGCGCCACGAAAAGTGTCAATGCCAGGAGCATCGTCCTCACCGCGCCTGCTCGAGCTTGGTCAGGATTGTTGGCGCATCCGAGACCTCAATCGGACCGATATGCTGATACCGAATGATGCCGCGTCCATCGACGATGAAGCTTTCCGGGACGCCTGATGCACCTAGCGCGATCTGGAGGCGACTCTCTTCATCGCTCCCAATTCGCTCGTATGGGTCGCCGTTGCGGGACAAAAAATTCGCCAGGTCCTCAGGTCGATCACGCACTGCAATGCCGTCGATCAGCACGCCTTGCCGCTCGAGGCCCTGAAGCACGGCCACTTCGGTAATGCAGGGGGCACACCAACTCGCAAAAATGTTTACTAGACGCGGTTGCCCGGTCGCGAGGTCAGTAGCGGCAAGACCTGGCTTCGACGGCAGCGCAGCGGGCAGGTTGAAGGCCGGTACAGGCTTCCCTTGTAGCTTCGACGGGACAGACGTGTCCTCGGGTGTCGCAAGACGCCAGACAAGCGCAACCACAATGACGAGCAGCAGCGCGAGCGGAGCAAAGCGAACCGCGCGGTTCATGCGTAGCGCTCTCGCCAGTTCGGCGCGCGGCGCCGAATGCGTACCCGCCACAACCGCCCGGCAAGCGCCAACGCACCGCCTAAGGCGATCAGTGTTCCGCCGAGCCAAATCAAGGTCACGAACGGCTTCCACCAAAGCCGCAATTGCCAGCTCCCCGAGGAGTCCGGTTGGCCCACGACCGTGTAGAGCTGCCCGCTCCAGAAGGTCGCGATGGCCGCCTCGTTGGTCTCCATCGGCGGGTCGGAAAAATAGCGGGTCTGCGGCTTCAGGACGACCGGACCCCTGCCTCGGCTCGCCCGCAGCCCCGCCTCAATCGCTGTCCAATTCTTGCCTGCGGTCGGCGTCACTCCTTCGAGCTGGACCAGCCACGGTCCGACACTGAGCGTCTGACCGGGTCGGGCGATCGCGAGCTTTTCGCTGGTGAAGGCCGCGTTTGCGGCTATTCCGGCGAGAGCAATCGCAATCCCAAAATGTGCGACGACCATTCCCCAGGTGGCGAGCGGGGCGCGTAACGGATTTCGGGCGACCAGGGGCAGAATGCTCGCGGCGGCCAGATAGACGGCAACCGTCAGGCCCAGTCGGGGAAGGATCGCGATCCCGGGCGCAAGAATGACGCTGCTCAAAAGCCCAGCGGCGGCGAGAAGAGCCGGTATTCTAAGCTGCTTGAGGACCGGCCGACGCTTTCTCCGCCAGGTTAGAAGCGGACCGATCCCGACCAACAGCGCGAGAAGCAGCGCCAAGGGTCCAGCGACGCTGTTGAAATAAGGCGCACCTACGGACAACTTTTCGCTGCTCACTGCCTCCACGAACAGCGGGTAGAGCGTCCCCACGAAAACGACGCCGAGAATCACGCTGAGGAGAAGATTGTTGATGACCAACGCACTCTCACGACTCACCAGTTCGAATGGCGCGCCTTCTTTGAGCGTCGCTCCGCGCAAGGCGAACAAAGTGAAGGCGGCTCCGACATAGATTGTAAGAAGAGCGAGCAGGAATGTACCGCGCTCCGGGTCGATCGCGAAGGCGTGGACGGATGTCAGGACCCCCGATCTCACCAGGAAGGTCCCGATCATCGACATCGAAAAAGCGATCACCGCGAGCATCATCGTCCACGCCTTGAGCGCTCCGCGCGCCGCCAAAACGTTGATTGAATGGAGAAGCGCCGTGGCCGCGAGCCATGGCATCAGCGAAGCATTCTCGACGGGGTCCCAGAACCACCAGCCCCCCCAGCCGAGCTCGTAATAGGCCCAATAGCTGCCGGCCGTGATGCCGAGTGTGAGGAAAATCCATGCCGTGAGCACCCACGGCCGCATCGCTCGGGCAAGCCGCGCGTCGACATCATTAGTTAGGAGCGCACCGACGGCGAGGCTGAAGGCCACCGAAAGGCCGACATAGCCAAAATAAAGCGTCGGCGGGTGGAAGGCCAAACCGGGATCCTGGAGCAACGGATTGAGACCCCTGCCTTCGAATGGCGCCGATATGAGGCGCGCGAACGGGTTCGAAGCGATCAACAGGAATGCGTAGAAGCCAAGCGCCAGCGCCGCCTGCGCGCCGAGCGCTGCCATCAGCGTTCGCTCACTGGTGCGGCGGGAAAAGCGGGCCAGGAAAGCGCCAGCGACCGCGAGGATCATCACCCAGAGGAGCATCGAGCCCTCATGGTTTCCCCATGCTCCGGCGACCTTGTAGACGAAGGGCTTGGCGCTGTGGCTGTTTTCGAAAACCAGCGCCACGGACAGGTCGGTTCGGGCAAACACCAGCAAGAGCATGGCGAAGGAAATCAGTGTCAGCCCGCCCTGCACAACCGCAACCGACCGCATGGTCTGACCAACATCGATGCTGGTGCGCAACGCGACGACCATGAGAATGAATTGAAGTGCGGCAAGCCCAGCAGCGAGCCACAACGCCGCAAGGCCTGCTTCAGCGATCATCTCTCGAGTGTCTTCCCGGCCCTATGTTCCGCCGCAAGATTGCCGAGCTCGGGCGGCATATAGCGCTCATCATGCTTGGCAAGGATCGTATCGGCGACGAACACGCCCTTTTGAAGCTGCCCTTCCGCAACGGCGCCGCTGCCTTCCCGAAACAGGTCCGGGACGATTCCTCGATACGTCACAAGCGTTCGCGCTTGTCCATCGGTAACCCTAAAACGGATCGTAATCCCGTCCGCCTGCCGCTGGATCGAACCTCTTTCGACCATCCCGCCGAGCCGCATGGCGCGGCCTTCGACGGCCTTGCCTGAAGCAATATCGGCAGGTGTGTAAAAATAGGCCGCGCGGTCCCTGAGCCCCCACATCGCGAGGAGCACGGCGAGCATGACGGCGACGCTCGCAGCGACCAGAAGCACCATTCGTTGATTTTTGGGCTTCATTTTCGTTTGAGGGCATCGGCTGCGGCTTCAGCACGCCGCATCGATGCATAAGCCCACAGCAGCAGTGCGGCCGTCAAGGCGACCGTAACGCCATAGGCTCCAAAGACAAATGGCCACGGGCTCATTCTGTTCCCATTCGGCGCATCCGCGCCTCGACCTTTGTTTGCGCAAGCTCCGCTCGCATCCGCATCAACGCAGCAGCACCGAATAGGCAGGTGAAACCGACCATCGTAATCGGCAGCGGCCAAAGGATGCTGCTGTCGATGCTCGAACCGGTGATGCCGATGCTCTGTCCTTGGTGGAGCGTTCGCCACCAAAGCACCGAATAGTGGATGATCGGCAGGTTGATCGCTCCGACCAAACCATAAATGGCGGCCATTCGTCCTTCACCACCGCGCTCGCGTTCGGCCGAGCCCAAGGCAATGTAGCCAAGGTAAAGAAAGAACAGCAGAAGCATCGAAGTCAGCCGTCCATCCCATTCCCACCACGTCCCCCAGGTCGGTCGTCCCCAGATCGAACCGGTGAGCAGGCATATCCCTGCAAAGGCCGCGCCGGCCGGAGCGATGGCCCTTCCCGCGACAGTCGCCAGCGGATGCCTCCATATGAGTTGGCTTACGGAGGCGGCGGCGATGCCGAGCCATCCGGCCATTCCCAGCCACGCGGACGGCACGTGGACATAAAGGATTCGAACGGTCTGCCCCTGCAAATAGTCAGGCGGAGTGAGCGTCAGGCCCGCAGCCATGCCGCCGACCGCGAGCACCACGCCGATCATCAGCAGCCATGCCGTGACCGGCCGAGCAAGGCGCAGGAAGCGAGCTGGATTTGCGAGCGCGTGCATCGCGGCCGAACTCAAGCTCTCCCGATCAGCCGCTGCGCCATCGCATCGGCGACCGAAGCAGGGTCGCGGCCGCTGGACTGGCTCTCCGCCCAGATCTGCTCGAGCCGCACCGGGATTCCCTCAATGCGATTGCGGACGAGGTCGGCATCGCCGTCGGCGAGATACTCCGTGCAAACGTTGATGATACCGCCAGCGTTGATCACATAATCCGGGGCATAAAGAATGCCGCGCTGCTGCAACCGAACCCCGTCCTCCGGTGTTGCGAGCTGATTGTTTGCGCCGCCCGCGATAATCGGCACTTTCAATTGCGCAATCGAAGCCTCGCTGAAAATAGCCCCTAGCGCGCACGGACTGAGTACATCCGCTTCGAGGGCGAGGATCTCCTCAGGCGGGACCGCTTGACCCCCTGCCCTGTCCGCCAAACTGTGGGCCTTGTCCTGGTCCACGTCGGCGATGGATAGATGCGCGCCTTCCGCGCAGGCATGGAGGGCGACGCCCGTGGCGACGCTTCCAGCGCCTTGAAGCGCGATATGGAGTCCGTTGAGGCTGTCTTTGCCGAGCGCGCGCTTCACCGCCGCCTTAATGCCCAAGAACACGCCGAGGGAGGTGTGCGGTCCCGGGTCACCGCCGACGTCGCCAGGCGAATTTGGAAGCCCCGCCACGAATTGAGTCGAGCGGCGTACCTCGATCATGTCAGCGACGCTCATCCCAACGTCTTCCGCGGTGATGTAGCGACCGCCGAGGTGATCCACCGCCTTGCCGAAGGCGTGGAGCAAATCGGTTGACTTGGCTCGCTCGGCGTTCGCCAGGATCACAGACTTTCCACCACCGAGCGGAAGGGCTGCCATCGCATTCTTGTAGCTCATTCCGCGTGAGAGACGGAGCGCGTCGACGAGAGCCTCCTCGTCCTTCGCATAGTGCCAGAAACGGCAGCCACCGGCGGCTGGCCCCAGATGGGTCGAATGAATGGCGATAATCGCTTTGAGGCCGCACTTCTCGTCGGTGACGAAGTGAACTTCCTCATGCGCGTCGAAGTCGGGCAGGCCCCAGAGCGTGGTCATTATGGTCGAAGTATCCGATGTTGCGAAAGTTTCGAATGGGGCGATCGACGGGACTTGAACCCGCGACCCTCGGTACCACAAACCGATGCTCTAACCAGCTGAGCTACGATCGCCATTGATTGCGTTCCAGGATGCCGCGGCAGCGGTTTCCTCGGCCGCGCGGGCCACTTAAGGGTCACGGCCCCTGAACGCAAGGAGAGGCGGCCGACCATGAACGAGACCATCACGAAATTCGGCTATCCCGCGACTCTGATCAAGGAATTCGAGCATTGGCTCATCCTTCTTCGCCCGGCGCAGCCGACACTGGGGTCCCTGGTGCTCGCGGCCAAAAGCGATGCGACGGCATATGGCGAATTGTTGCGCGCGGCCTTTGCCGAACAGGCGGAAGCGATCGCCGCCATCGAGCGCTCTCTTGGCGACTTCTGCGCATACGAGCGTATCAATTACCTCATGTTGATGATGGTGGATCCGCACGTGCACTTTCACGTGATCCCCCGTTATTCCCGGCCGCGCGAGTGGAACGGAGCCGAATTTGCGGATGCGGGTTGGCCGGGGCCGCCGCAGCTCGGCAATGCCATCCAATTGTCGTTTGAGCAGATCGAAAGCCTCAGAATCGAGCTTTCAGCTAACTTTCGCTAACTTGTCCTTCTATAACGATGTTATAACCACTTGCGCATCTTTGTTAACAGGGGCATCGTTTCGCCGGGGAGAGAGTTTCATGGCGAGTCGACGTTCACGGTCGCCCACGCCAGCTATGTCGCTGCGCGATAAGCTAATTGACGCGGGACTTGAGCCGCGCCTCGCAGACATGGTTGCGGACATGCCGCACCGCACCGTTCAGATCGACCCTCGCCGGCCATTCCGTGAGCCTGGAACTCCGCGCAATGAGGTCATGTTCGTGCGATCGGGGATCCTTGCCAAGTACAAGACGGACAGCACTGGCCGGCGTCAGATCGTTGCGTTGCGTTTCGCTGGGGAAGGAATTCTGCCGCGCGAAGGCCGCGCCGAATATGGCATTCAGGCGATTACTCGCAGCGAGGTGATGATCGGCCGAGCCGAAGACTTTGATCCGATCCTGGCTGCCAATCCCGAGTTGCAGCGGTTTTTCTGGCGCCTGGTCCAGCGTAACGAGGCCATCGGCTACGAGTGGCTGGTGAATTGCGGACGCCGAGACTCCACCGCGCGCGTCGCACACTTACTGTGCGAGACCGCAGCGCGGATGCACGTCGACAGCAGCCACATGACGAACCCCTTCACCCAACAGCAAATCGCCGATATTACCGGCCAGACTTCTGTCAACGTCAACCGCGTGCTCGCAGACATGGAGCGACAGGGACTGATCAAGCGCAGCGGCCGCGAAATCGAGTTCAGCGACTGGGCCGAAATGCGCCGCGTCGCCAGCTTCCAGCCCAATTACCTAGACGTCTGAAGGAGCGCATTCGCCACTCAGGGCGAACTTGCTTTTTCGAGTGCGCGCGCGTGCGGCGCGCCGTTGGCTAATCCACGGCCGATGTTTATCCTTGCCCCTCCTTACGGGTCCTCCCTGGAGTAGCAAACTTGGGTATTGTTCGGCCGTCCAAATATGAGCTCACGGCGTATGGCCGATATCTGTTCGGTGTCCCGTCGACCGGAGTTCGAGCATTGATCTTCGGGCAAGGGCGCACCGGAAGCACCCTTCTCGAACAACTCCTCTGCTCATCGGGTCACTTCACTCCTAATGGCGAGGTTCTCCGCGATCGACCGCACATCTTGTTCCGGAACGCCCTTCTCGAAGGCCTCGCACGCAAGCGTCCGCACGATAATTTCATCTGCCACGTAATGCCCTGGCACCTGGGCTGGGATCGGCGAAATGCCGACGCTGGCCAAATGGACTTACGACAGGCCGGCGCTGGCACGGCCGACTTACGACGCTTCCTGGCGACGCTCTCCGACCGGGGGTGGCGGATCATCCATCTGTACCGTCAGAACAAGCTTCGTCATTGCCTCTCTCACCAGGTGGCCAGAGAACGGGGAAGTTTTCATAAGTTCGATGATCGACCGGAAGAGCGCCGAATCATCGTCGATCGCGATGAATTCGCCTCGCGTCTTGCCGGTCGTATCGAGTGTGATCGGCGCGAGCGTGCCGCGCTCGCCGGCATACCGCACTTTGAGCTGCAGTATGAGATGGATCTGGAGGACTCCCATGCTCATCAGGTCACAGTCGATCGAGTGCTCGACCATCTTGGACTTGAGCGGCGGCCCGTCACCACGAAGCTGCACAAGATCAACACTCGTCCGATCGCCGAGATCGTCGGAAACTACGATGAATTTGCGGCGTGGGCACGCGAACTCGGCGCTGCTGAATGGCTCGACGACTAGCAATGGATCACTTGCACCCGGGTGATTGCGGCTGGCCCTAAGCGCAACTGTTGCGTCACGCTCTGGGAAGCCGGGGGAGTGAACGGCCTTCGGTACTTTGCCCGGCTCCGTCCTTTGGTCTTGCTTCCAATCCGCTCAGTTTTCGGTATGACTTACGCGAGAAACTCAAGCGCAGGACGCGCTAATGCCGCCATTTCTCGAGTTCATGGACCCCGCAACCGGTTTCATACCGCCGAGTGAAGTCCGCAAAAAAGGGGAGGAGCTTCGCGAAAGCTATTCGTCGGCGGACCCCTTTCCATCAATCCTGATTGACAATTTCCTGCCTCACGAACTTGCCGAAGAGATGTTGGCGCATTTCGGGCCTAAGAGGTCGAATGATGATTTGAACGAATCCTTCGACCGAGATCAAGAAAGGCTAAAGTACAGCTATCATCCCGACACGCTCGACGACTTCGCAAGAACAGTCTTCTATTCATTCAACTCCGCTCCATTTGTTAAGATTATAGAGAATATAACAGGCATAGATGGACTGATCCCTGACCCTTACTATTTTGGAGGCGGCTTTCACGAGGTCAAGAATGGTGGTCATTTGTCCATACATGCTGATTTCAATCATCATAAGGTCATGAATCTGGAAAGGCGGGTCAACGTCCTGATCTATCTGAATAAGGATTGGGAAGAAGATTACGGAGGACAACTTGAACTCTGGGATGGGAAAATGACTCGTCTTTCGCAGTCTCATGTTCCAAAGTTCAATCGATCCGTGATCTTCAACACCACATCGGAGAGCATGCACGGACATCCTCGCCCAGTGAATCACCCATCCGGGACGTCGCGGAAATCGATTGCGCTTTATTACTATACGTCGACTTGGAACAGCCTGAAGCGGTCGCATACCACGCAGTTCCAGGTGCGTCCTGGCACGGAGGACAGAACCGACTGGATGGTCAGGTTGCGAGAATGGAAGGAGGACTTTATTCCCCCCATCGTGATCCGAAATGTCGGCAAGATGAAGCGGATGTTCCGGCGCTAATCCGAAGGCAGCGAGGTTATCGTCGGCCATGCTGCAACAAAACCGCAGAGGTCTGGGGATCATAGCCGGCTTCGTAAGGTTGGCTCGCAACGCTCTGACCGTGGGGGCGCGAACATCGCAACTGTTCCGCCGAGCGCCATTAATCGGCGAAACTTATACAGTGACGGAGCAATCCAAGATGGGTTCGGTAGCCGTCAGCTGTGCAACCTTTGAAGAAGCGTTTGAGATAGCCAATCGAAAGATTGTCGAGCGAGCTCCTGGAACACGAGTCACACTAAAGAATAACGTTACCGGTGCGGTCTACGGAGAGAATGGAATCCGCTCCCTCGGACGCGAATTGAATTGATCCACAGGTTCGCCAGCCCGCCGGAGAGCACTTAAGGTAACCCGCGCTTTCCATATTTCATGGGCAAACGCTCGGCTCGACTTAAATCGTTGATTTTGTGGTGGGCGCGGTAGGGTTTGAACCTACGACCCCACCCGTGTGAAGGGTGTGCTCTACCACTGAGCTACGCGCCCGCCATTTGCGGAAAGCGGCGGATATAGTGACGCGCTGGCGGCTGTCCAGCCGCCGATTTATTGAACCGCGTCCTTTAGGATCTTGCCCGGCCGAAACTTCGGCTGGGAGCTTGCCTTGATCTGCATCGGTTCGCCAGTTCTCGGGTTGCGCCCAGTGGACGCCTTGCGGCGTGTCACGGAAAAATTGCCGAAGCCGACTAAGCGCACTTCATCGCCTCGCTTCAAGGCCGACGTGATCACCTCTAGCATCGTCTCCACAGCGCGCATTGCCTCATTGCGGCTGAGGCCCGCGCGATCGGCGACATGGCCGATCAGTTCCTGCTTGTTCATCGCCCGGCTCTCCCTCACCCGCCGCCAAGACTCGCGCGCGCGGAGCATCAGCCTTTAAGGCAAGAGTCGGGGCGTGAGTCCAGTGGGTCTAATGCCGAACTGTCGTTCCCGTTTCGGGACTCGGTGTATGTACCGGCGGTTCGGCCGCATGTTCATCGTCGTCGGTCCACTCGATCGGTTCGAGAGGCTCGACGAGCGAGCGTGCAAGGACTTCGTCGACATGGGCCACAGGAACGATCTCCAGACGTTCCTTCACCGTCGCAGGCAATTCGACGAGATCCTTCTCATTTTCCGCAGGGATCAGGACCGTCGTGATTCCGCCGCGCAGGGCCGCGAGCAGCTTCTCCTTAAGCCCACCAATGGGCAAGACTCGACCGCGCAGAGTAACCTCGCCAGTCATTGCGACATCGCGTCGAACCGCGGTTCCGCTTAGCGTCGAAATCATTGCGGTGACCATCCCAATTCCCGCGGATGGGCCGTCCTTGGGCACTGCTCCTTCGGGCAAGTGGACGTGGATGTCCTTGCGGGCGAAAATTGACGGCTTGACGCCATAGGCGGGCGCCCGAGCTTTGACGAAGCTCATCGCCGCCTGGATCGATTCCTGCATCACTTCGCCGAGCTTGCCGGTCGTTTTGATTTGGCCCTTGCCGGGTACCGTCACCGCTTCGATCGTGAGCAGCTCGCCGCCAACCTCGGTCCAGGCAAGTCCGGTGACCGCGCCAATCTGATCCTCTTCTTCGCCTATTCCATAACGGAATTTCCTGACGCCGAGGAAAGTCTGGAGATTGTCCTCACGAACGACGACGCTCTCGTACTTGCCCTCGAGGATGTGGCGCAGGGACTTGCGGGCAATCTTGGCCAGCTCGCGCTCAAGCGTCCGGACGCCAGCCTCGCGCGTGTAGAAGCGAAGCATCGCGCGAAGCGCCTCATCGGTGAATTCCAGTTCATCATCCTTGAGCCCGTGCGCCTCCCTCTGCTTCGGAATCAGGTGACGCTTTGCGATCTCGACCTTTTCGTCCTCGGTGTAACCCTCGAGCCGGATGATCTCCATGCGGTCCATCAGCGGCTGTGGCATGTCGAGCGAGTTGGCCGTCGTCACGAACATCACATCCGACAAGTCATAGTCGAGTTCGAGATAATGGTCCTGGAAGCGGTTGTTCTGCTCGGGATCCAGCACTTCAAGCAGGGCTGAGGACGGGTCGCCACGGAAATCCTGTCCGAGCTTGTCGATCTCATCGAGCAGGAAGAGCGGATTCGACATTCCCGCCTTTTTGATGTTCGAAATGATCTTGCCAGGGAGCGAACCGATATAGGTCCGGCGGTGGCCGCGGATCTCGGCCTCGTCGCGGACTCCGCCAAGCGACTGGCGCACGAATTCTCGACCCGTAGCGCGGGCGATCGAGCGGCCGAGCGACGTCTTTCCGACGCCCGGCGGACCGACGAGACAAAGAATTGGTCCCTTCAGCTTGTTGGTTCGTGCCTGTACGGCAAGATACTCGACGATCCGGTCCTTGACCTTCTCAAGTCCGTAATGGTCCTCATCGAGGACGTTTTGCGCCTCGGCGATATCCTTTTTGAGCTTCGATTTCTTGCCCCATGGCAGCCCAAGCAGAACGTCGAGATAGTTGCGTGCGACGGTCGCTTCTGCTGACATGGGCGCCATCGCTCGAAGCTTCTTCAGCTCTGAAGTCGCCCGGGCGCGAGCTTCCTTGGAGAGTCGGGTCTTGCGGATCTTCTCAGCGAGTTCGTGCAGCTCGTCGCCGCCCTCCTCGCCTTCGTTGCCCAGCTCCCGTTGGATAGCCTTTAGCTGCTCGTTCAAATAATATTCGCGCTGGGTCTTTTCCATCTGGCGCTTGACGCGGCTACGGATCTTCTTCTCGACCTGAAGAACCCCGAGCTCACCCTCCATGAACGCGAACACCATCTCAAGCCGCCGTGCAGGATCGAGCTCCCCCAAGAGCGCTTGCTTGTCAGCGACCTTGATTGACAGGTTCGAGGCGACCGCGTCTGCAAGCGCCGAGGGGTCCTCGATCTCGCCGAGTTGAATGCCCGTTTCGGGCGGTAACCTCTTATTGAGCTTGGCATAATTCTCGAACTGATCGAGCACCGAGCGCATAAGCGCCTGCGTCTCAGGCCCGTCAGCCGGCGCCTCGTCGATCTCTTCGATTTCGGCGACGGTGTATCCGTCGCGGGGAACGAGGCTCACCAGTTGGGCCCGCTTCACGCCTTCGACGAGCACCCGAACCGTGCCGTCCGGCAGCTTCAGGAGCTGCATCGCCGTGGCGACCACGCCGAGGTCATAGAGGGCATCGCGATCAGGGTCGTCTTCACCGGGATCGAGCTGCGCGACGAGGAACAGCTCCTTGTCCGCAGACATGGCCGTTTCGAGCGCAGCGACCGACTTCTCACGCCCCACGAATAGCGGAACGATGCGGTGCGGAAAGACGACGATATCTCGAAGCGGGAGGATCGGAAGAAAGCGAGTCATGGACCGGTATATGGGCGGACCCCTTTCGGTGCGCAACAAACACCCGGAACAATCCACAACAATCGCTCGCTGTACGAGAGGCATCTCAAAGGAGCGGACTCATGCAGGACAGGGAAAAGATCAGCACCGGCCCGAATGAAGAAGCGATCAACGAGACCATCGCCGGAACCGGACCTGGAATTCCGGACGATGCGCTCGCACCGGGCGAGGAGTTACCCGAGCCGCCGACCGACGAAGAGGTAGAAAGAACTGCGAAAAGGCTACATGCGCCGATCGCAGAACGGGACACACTTCCGTTGGAAGGTGAATGAATCGCGGTCGAACTGAACGGTCGATTCTGTAATCATTCAGCTTCTTCCCTTATGTTGAACGCGTGAATATCCGATCGTCTCTCGTCGCGCTCAGCGCCCTGACGCTGCCAGCTGCTGCTTTCGCGCAATATGGCGTGCCTCCGTGGGGTGCGCCGCCACCGCCACCTGTTTCGGCTCCGCCGCCTGTGTCAGCACCGGCGCCACGCGCTCCCGTTGCCGAGCCCTGGATGGCGCAACCGCCTCCCCCGCAGATGAGCCAGCCATGGCAGCCGCCGATTGCTCAGTCTAAGCAGGCTCCTCAGCTCGAGCCGATCGATTTGCCGCCGGCGATCGAACAAGGCGTGGACATGATTTACATTGACCAGGAGCTGGTTCCGCGCGCCGTTCAAGACAGCGCCCAGATGCACGACATTTCGTTCGATGCCTGGAGCGGAGCTCCCGTCGATCTCTTCACTTCGGTCAATCCGCTCTACACCGATCTCCGCCGGGGTCTCGTCAAATACCGGCAGCGCTGGGGCGACCTGCCCCAGGTAACAGTGTCGGCCGGCCCAACGCTGAAGCCCGGGTCGACGGGTGAGCGGGTGGCGATGCTGCGCAGCCGTCTCGGTCTTTCAAATGGTGACAAATACGACCAGGCGCTCGCCAATATCGTGAAAGAGTTCCAGTCGGTTCACGGCATCAAGGCAGACGGCGTTGCCGGGGCTGGCACGATCGAGGCGTTGAACAAGGGCGCCAGCTATTATGAGCAGCTGATCATGATCAACCTGGAGCGGGCGAAGCGACTCCCCGCTCCCGAGGAGCAGCGCAAATACGCCATCGTGGACGCTGGGAACGCTCGCCTGTCGCTCTGGGAGAGCGGCCGGAAGATCGACGAGATGAAAGTGATCGTCGGAAAGGCAGAGACGGCCACCCCTATGTTGGCCGCCTACATCCGATATGCGAGCGTGAACCCCTATTGGAATGTACCGCCCGAGCTGGTGAAGAGCCTGATCGGTCCGCGTATCCTCACGCAGGGTGTCAGCTATCTTACCGAGCGAGAGTATCAGGTCCTCACCGATTATGGCGATAATGCTCAGGTGCTCGACCCGAACAGCATCGACTGGCAGGCCGTCGTGGACGGACGGACGGAAGTGCGCCTTCGCCGGCTACCCAGCCCGGCCAATTCCATGGGCATGATGAAGTTCATGTTGCCTAATTACTTCGGCATCTATCTCCATGATTCTCCAGAGAAAGATCATTTCACCAAGAACGAGCTGTGGATCAGCAACGGTTGTATCCGGGTTGAGGATTACAAGCGGTTCGCGAGGTGGTTGTTCGGCGGTTACGTGCCCCAGGGGAGGGATCCAAAGGCCGAGGAAGAAGTCGACCTGCCAAAGCCGGTGCCCGTCTACATGACCTATTTGACGGTTCAGCCGACGGCCAATGGCGTGCAATTCTTCGAAGACCACTACGGTCGCGACGCGCATATAATGGAGCGTTACGGCTCGCAGCTGATTGCTGCGGTTCGCGGGGACTAGGTTCGAATTCTTACATGCGAACGCCCGCGGCGATGAGGGTCGCCGAGGGCAGGTTCTGCAGCGCGTGAGTGACTGCCGGTACCGCCAATGCCAGGCCGAGTGATCGCTGACGCCAGGTGACGAACTGCGTCGAAAAAATGAGGAACGGCCACCATATGATCAATCCCCACGTCGGCGCCGCAAGCGAATGAGCCGCCCCCCATCCGGCGGCACTTGCGAGTACTGCCCAGCGCGGAGCCATGAACCGCATGAGCAGCGTAAGAGATCCGGCCATGAGAAGCGTCTCGATGAGCGGCGAAATGATGACGATTAGCAAGATCGCCAAAGCGCCGCTGACTGCAAAGTCCGGCGACTTGGCGTTCGGAGCGAGGAAATGGATGACCCCGGCAAGCGCAATGCTCACGGGAAACGTCATCAACCAGCCGACGCCAACCGAAGCGTAGAGGTTTGTCGGTTCAACAAGGGGTCGAGGGAGCCAGCTCAGCGGCCGGCCAGCCCAGGCCGCTCTCGCTGGAGCGCGGGTACTCAAGCGGCGTCGCCCGCCTTGTCCTTCTTGGCATAGACGCGGACCGGCTCCTTCCGGGCCTCAACCACGTCCTTGTCGATATGTACCTCGTCGACTCCGTCCATCGACGGCAGGTCGAACATCGTGTCGAGCAATATGCCTTCGAGGATCGAGCGGAGCCCGCGAGCGCCGGTCTTTCGTTCGATCGCCTTCTTCGCGACGGCATGCAACGCGTCATCGGTAAACTCGAGTTCGACGTCTTCCATATCGAACAGCTTGGCATATTGCTTCACCAGAGCGTTCTTCGGCTCGACCAAAATCTTAACCAAGGCCTCTTCGTCGAGGTCCATTAGGGTCGCGATCACGGGCAGTCTGCCGATGAACTCGGGGATCAGGCCGAACTTCAGGAGATCTTCCGGCTCGCAAAACTTCAGCGTTTCGCCGGTCTTCCGCTCATCGGGAGCCGCGACATGTGCCCCGAAGCCGATCGACTTGCCCTGCAGGCGATCCGCGATGATTTTTTCCAGCCCGGCGAAGGCGCCGCCGCAGATGAACAGGATATTGGTCGTGTCGACCTGCAGGAATTCCTGCTGGGGGTGCTTGCGGCCTCCCTGCGGCGGGACCGAGGCCGTGGTGCCTTCCATAAGCTTGAGCAATGCCTGCTGGACACCCTCTCCCGACACGTCGCGGGTGATCGAGGGATTGTCCGACTTACGGCTGATCTTATCGATTTCGTCAATGTAGACGATGCCGCGCTGGGCCTTCTCGACATTGTAGTCGGACGCCTGAAGGAGCTTGAGGATGATATTTTCGACATCCTCGCCGACGTATCCCGCCTCGGTGAGGGTGGTGGCGTCGGCCATGGTGAAGGGCACGTCAAGGATTCGCGCCAGCGTCTGTGCAAGCAACGTCTTGCCACAGCCCGTGGGGCCGATCAGCAGGATGTTGGACTTGGCCAGCTCGACCTCATTGCCGGTCTTCGAACCGTGAGCCAGTCGCTTGTAGTGGTTGTGGACAGCAACCGAGAGGACGCGCTTGGCGCGGTCCTGACCGATCACATAGTCGTCGAGAACCTTGCAAATCTCCGCCGGCGCGGGAACGCCATCGCGGGTTTTGACAAGCGCCGACTTCGATTCTTCGCGAATGATGTCGTTGCAGAGCTCGACGCACTCATCGCAGATGAACACGGTCGGACCGGCGATCAGCTTCCTGACCTCGTGCTGCGATTTACCGCAGAACGAGCAGTAAAGTGTGCTTTTGCTGTCGCCGCCTGAGAGTTTGGTCATTCCCGTCCTTGTATTTCGGCCGCGAACGACCGCTGCTTATGGGTCAATGCTAACCCGCTTTATTGCACAATCAACTCTGCGGGAGGGTTAACACGCCCCGCCCGCGCTTGTGCCTTTGATCTCAAGAATATGGATGCCGGGCAAGGGCCTAGCAAGGCCCTGTCTCAACCGGCGACAGCCGTGAGCGCTTCGCGCATTGCCTCCTGGAAGTCGGCGCGTGAATAAATGTCATTGTGGCCGGCATTCGGAATTGTCCGATCGAAGACAGGTTTCGGGATCTGGTTGCGAAGCGCCGCAGTCCGGTCCGCAGGTACGATCTCATCACGCTCGGCGGCGATGATCGCGACCGTCACATGGCCCTCCCTGAGGGGTCCGGCAGCGTCGATCTCGTGCTGGAACATTGGGCCGATCGGAAGCCAGGGATAGAGGGACTGGGCGACGGCTTTCAGCGAATCAAATGGGGTTACCAATATGAGGCCATCGAGCTTGCGTTTGGCCGCCAGTTGAGCCGCGATCCCGCTTCCAATGCTGAAGCCGACGGCGATGATCCGGCGCGGCTTCACCCGCTCAATCGCCAGGTCATAGACGCGCGGGGCGTCTGCGATCAGGGCTTGGGCTGATGGCGAACCGGTCGAGGGAGAATATCCCCGGTAGTGGAAAGCGACGACATCGGCTTCCGGATAGATTTCATGAAGGTAAGTGGCGACATCCTGCCCATTCCACGCATTGCCGCCGAAGCCGAGGATCAGCGTCAATGTCTCCGGCTTATGCGCGGGACGGATGTGCAGACCCTGCAGGGTGTTGCCGTCGCTCGTGGTGAGTGAGAGCCGCTCCGAGCGGGCGGGCGTCGGCCCGGCTAATGGAACGGCATGGGTCGGAAAGAGCAAATGGGTCTGGAATTCGAGCATCATGAAAAGCGCGGCGGCGGCCGCCAGCACCAAAATCGGTGCTAGCCAGGCCTTAACCCGCGACGGCCGCCTCGATGGCAGGTGTCACCCGGTCCACGGTGTAAGGCTTCTCGATCACCGGTGCGTCGTCGAACTCCGGTGGCGGTGGATCGACGTGCCCGCCTGTCGCGATCACAAAAGGGACCTTCTTTTCGCGCAGCTTGGTCGCAACCGGCCAGACATTCTCGCCTTTCAGATTAACGTCGAGGATAGCGAGATCGAACCCGCCTTTCTCGACCTCGTCCAGCGCACACTGAACCGTGTCGCAAGTTCCACGAACCTTGTGACCGAGCGAATCGAGAAAATCCTCGAGCATCATCGCTATTAATGGCTCATCCTCGACAATGAGGATAGAACGCCCCTCAGACATCATCCGGCGAGATAGTTGCGAGATGCGCTCGATGGAAGCGCTTATTTCGCGCCCATCGCCCGTTTGGCGGCCTCGGCCAATTCCTGCACCGAAAACGGCTTGGGCAGGAAGCTCACATTATCGACGTTGATCGAGTTGCGGAGTTGCTCCTCGGCATATCCCGACATGAACAGAATCTTGAGGTCGGGGCGGTCCTGCCGCGCCTGCTTGACCATCGTCGGACCGTCCATCCCCGGCATCACGACATCACTGATAAGAAGGTCGATCTGCTCGCCGCGAGCGAGCACATGGAGCGCTTCTTCACCATTGTCCGCGGTAATCACCGTGTAGCCGTGACGGGTCAATGCACGTTCGGCGACTCCGCGAACAGTCGCCTCGTCTTCGACCAGCAGGACGGTGCCGCTGCCCCACAGCTCGTCCTTCTTCCCTTTGTCGAGCTTGCGCGCCTTGGCTGCAGCTGCGTCTTCCCGATGGACTGGCAGATAGATGACGAACCGCGTTCCCTCACCCACTTTCGAATCGGCGAAGATAAAGCCCCCCGATTGCTTCACGATACCGTAGACGGTTGAGAGTCCGAGGCCCGTGCCTTTGCCCACCTCCTTCGTTGTGAAGAAGGGCTCAAAAATCTTTCCCAACACACTGGGCGCGATGCCACAGCCAGTGTCGGTGACGGAGAGCGCACTGTAATCGGCGATGGGCAAGATGTCAGAACCCAGCTCCGCGACCTGGTCTGCCTTCACCGAGTAGGTCTGGATTGTAAGTGCACCGCCGCCCCTCTCCGCCATGGCATCGCGGGCATTCACAGCAAGATTGATGATGACTTGCTCCAGCTGACCCGGATCTGCTCGGATGGGTCCAAGGTTGCGCCCGTGCTTAACAACGAGCTCCACGTTCTCGCCAAGCAACCGCTTCAGGAGATGGGAGACCTCCGACACCACGTCGGGAATTTGGAGCACCTGGGGGCGCAGGGTTTGTTGGCGTGAGAAGGCAAGCAGCTGTCGAGTAAGCCCCGCAGCGCGGTTCGAATTCGATTTGATCTGCTGGATGTCGTCATAGTCGCTGTCTCCCGGCGTGTGCCGCATCAGCATGAGGTCACAGTGCCCGATGATCGCCGTCAGGATATTGTTGAAGTCGTGCGCGACGCCTCCGGCGAGCTGACCGACCACCTGCATCTTGGTCGCCTGTGCAACCTGCCTCTTGAGCTTCGCTTCCTCGCTATTGTCTTTGAGTAATAGGAGGACCGCAGCGTCGCCGAGGCCGCGCAGCCCGGCGATAGTCAGTGCCACCGGCTCGGATGCATTACGAGCGAGTCGGACCGCGAGATCGCCCGACATGGCCGGACCGCGGGCATTGCGCCGGACGGCGTCCGCGACCGCCGCTTTGTCTTCCTTGACGACCAGGTCCCCGGGATAAACCGGCATGGACGCGCCCTTGATGCCCGCCGCCTGCCGGAATGCCTGGTTCATCGTCAGGAAGCGGCCGTCACGATCGACCAGCGCGAGACCGATCGGGAGCACGTCGAGCAGCGTTTGAAGATTGGAGGAATTGGCGATCGACGCTGCGTCGTTGGTGTCGAACAGCAGGAACGTGCCAGCCCCGCTGTCAGGGCTGGAATCAAGCGGAACATGCACCGCGCGCAATGGCGGCGCTGTCTCGCCCTCGGCGACGAGATGCATCTGATCTTGGTCGCCGACTTGAACAAGCTCCGTGAAGTTGACCTGCCGGTCCTCGTCCCCGGGAAGCAGGGCTCGTTCCATGAACGGTCGATTGGTGGCCACCACAGCGCCGGTGGAGTCGACGACGACCGCCAGCACCCTCGCTAAGGCGAGCCGATCGCCGAGAGCGCCCTGGATGCCCTTGGCTGCGGCGGCCAATGGATCGGGCGCCGTAGGTTCGGGAAAGCGCCACAGGAGAAGATCGCCGTTGGCTCCAGTGCGTTCCACCTCGACCGGCAAGGAGCCCGCAGCGGTGGTAACTCCTGCAACGCAACCAGCCCCGTCTCTCCACGCCATCGTCTTCGCCATGGCGAGGCCCTGCTCCCCCTCGTCGTCCGCCCCGAGCTCGAGCGGCGGCCGCGCACCGCCGAAGCGCTCGCGATAGGCAATATTGGCGATCAGCAGCGACCCTTCCGACGTGGTCAGCACAGCCGGTTCCTTGCAGTGCGAGAGCGCGGAGCCAGCCACCGAATAATCCGGGCCGACGACAAGCGATTCGCTCCCCGCCAGGACCTTTGGCCTTCGAGCGTAAAGATATGTCCCAACGACCGCACCGCCCGCGACTGCGGCGCCCGCGATCAACGGCTGTTCGAGTAGCATCGCCAAGATCCCGAAGGTCAAAGCCGCCCCGGCGACGATCGCCGGAGCAAGCCAACGACCCATCCCGCTCAATTGAGCGGCGTCGATCCGGGGCAGCTCCTGATGCAGCACTCAGCCGACATCTTACCAGATGCGCACGCGATCCGAAGGGGCGATATACAGCCTCTGCCCCGGCTGAACCTTAAACCCGGAATACCATGGGTCCATGTTGCGGACGATATCGGCCCTTTGCTCCGAGGGAGAGTGCGGATCGGTCAGCAGCCGTTGCCGCAAATTGGCCTCGCGATAGTTGCGCCGCCATACCTGTGCCCAGCCGAGATAGAAGCGCTGGTCTGCAGTCATCCCATCAATAACCGGCGGTTCCTTGCCTCGGAGTGAGGCAATGTAAGCGTCGTGCGCCACGGTGAGCCCAGCGAGGTCAGCCACATTTTCGCCCATCGTCAGCTTGCCGTTTACGTGCATACCCGGCAGCGGTTCGTACGAGTTGTATTGCTGCTCGAGCTTGTCGAGGCGGGCGGTGAAGGCCTTTGTGTCGCCAGGAGTCCACCAGTCGATCAATTGGCCCTTGGAATCATATTTCGCGCCTTGATCGTCGAAATGATGGCTGAGCTCATGGCCAATGACCGCGCCGATGCCGCCATAATTGACCGCAGGATCGGCATTTGGATCGAAGAAGGGAGGTTGGAGGATTGCGGCCGGGAAGACGATTTCGACCATGCCGAAATTGGCATAGGCGTTGATCTCCATGGGTGTCATGCCCCACTCCCAGCGCCGGATCGGACCGCCGAGCTTGCCGACATTATATTCGTGCTCGAAGCGCGCCGACCGCATCGCATTGCCGATGAGGTCGTTGCGGTCGATGATCAGGCCGCTCATGTCGCGCCATTGCGAGGGATAGCCGATCTTCGGAGTGAAGGCCGCGAGCTTCGCGTGCGCCTTCACCTTCGTTTCGGTGCTCATCCACTCAAGCTTGTCGATGCGCCGGTCCATGGCGGCGATGACGTTCTTCACCAGTTCGTCGGCTGCGGCCTTGGTTTCCGGCGGGAAATATTTTGCGACATAGAGTTTGCTGACGTCGTCACCCATCGCTTCCACGGTGAAGTCGACCCCGCGCTTCCACCGCGCCTCCTGCTCCGGAGTTCCCGAAAGCACTGTGCCGTAGAAAGCGAAGCTTTCCTTATCGAATGCCTGCGGCAGGTAGGCCGAATAGCCGTCGAGCGAGCGCACCAGCAGCTGATCTTTCAGCACCTGCAGAGGAGTCTGCGCGAGCAGGCGCGCGATTCCCTTCACAGCGCTGGGCTGGGCGACGATCACGCTGTCGACGTCCGTTCCGATACCAGAGAAAAGCGTTTTGAATTCGAATCCCGGAGCCAGCTTGGAAAGCTGTGCGAGAGTCATTTTGTTATAGGTCTTGGTGGCGTCCCGACTGTCGGTTTTGGTCCAATGGACGCGCGCGATCTTTGTTTCCAGGTCTAGGATCGCCTTGGCCCGCGCGCCCGCATTCTTTTCTCCGGCGAGGTTGAGGACGTTTTCCAGATGTTGGAGATATTTGGCCTTGGTTTCCGCAAGCTTCGGATCCTTGGACAGATAATAATCGCGATCGGGCATCCCCAGGCCCGACTGGAACATGTTGAGAGCGTAATTTTCCGGCGACTTGTCGTCCTGACCGACGAACATGCCGAAAGGACCGGTGATGCTGAGGCGATCGGCCTCGGCGTAGAGGTCTGCGAGATTTCGCTTGGTAGGCAGGCCTCGTACCTTGCTCAGCCAGGGCTCGAACCCGGATAGGCCCTTCGCCTCCAGCGCGGCCTCGTCCATGAAGCTCCCGTAAGCGTTGCCGATCTTGCTGTTGGTGTCTTTTGCTTGCTCTTCGATGATTCCACGCGTTCGCTCGCGCGACAGGTCGTCGAGGATGTTGAACGACCCGTAGTTCGATTTGTCGGCGGGTATGGGAGTGTTTTTCGCCCAAGTCCCATTCGCATATTGGTAGAAATCGTCTCCAGGCGCGATGTTCACATCCATCCCGGCTGCGTCAAATCCGAAGTCGCCATATTGCGGCTTGG
The DNA here is from genome assembly GCA_046731515.1 of Pseudomonadota bacterium. Lineage (GTDB taxonomy): Bacteria > Pseudomonadota > Alphaproteobacteria > Sphingomonadales > Sphingomonadaceae > Sphingomicrobium. Next base: position 27,173 of record JBKPLG010000021.1, read on the forward strand.
GCGGGGGCGGCGGTTCAGGGGCGACTGGGGCGGCTTCAGCCTGTGCCGGCGGCGGAGCCTCGGCCGTTTGCGCCACACATCCCGCAAGCGCCGTCGTCGCCAGAACGAACGCAACCATTCGAACCATTTGAATTCCCCTCGAAAAGTGTGAAATAATCCCGGATCGTGTTTGCGTGATCTAATGCGCCCTACCAATGTCAATCGACGATCGTCCCTCCAGCGGCTGCGAACGTCTGATGTGCGTCATCCGGCTGTCCCCCTAGTATGGGATCGGCGGCGCCATCGAGCCGCGATCCACAAGCGCCAGAGGATCGCGGATATGAAATAACCCATCGCCGCGGCAGCCAAGGCAAGAGTCAGCACTCCGATGGCTATTGAGCCAGACGCCTGATGAATCCAGAAGAGGATTCGTCCAAGCTCGCTTGAGAAGCGCTCTGCCGCGGCCGGATTCACGAGCGACGCATCATGGTGAAGCTCCCAAGCACCGATCCTATAGGCGGCATAATAAATCGGCGGGATCGTCAGCGGATTGACGACCAGTGTGAACGCTGCAGTAACGGCGATGTTGGCTCGCGTCGGGATGGCGAAGATCGCAGCAATGACCGTGTGCATGACCGGGATGAGAACGCCGACGAAAAGCCCGAGCGCGACTGCGCGCGGCACCGAGCGATTGGTCAGGCGCCATAGTTCCGGCTGACTCAGGCGCCTCGCGAAGGGGCGCAGAAGACGATGACGATGAACCGTCTCCCGAGTCGGAATATGCCGAGTTACCCATTTCATGCGCTCAATCGGCGGCGCATCACGCATTGTGGCGCAGCAATCGCTGTTGCTGACGCTTCCAATCGCGTTCTTTGATCGTGTCGCGCTTGTCGTGCACCTTCTTGCCTCGTGCCAGCGCCAGTTCAACTTTCGCCCTGCCGCTCCCATTGAAATAGAGCGAGAGGGGAACGAGCGTCAGGCCCTGGCGCGCCACCGCCCCCTGCAACTTGGCGATTTCGCGGTTCTTCAGCAACAATTTCCGCTGCCGGCGGGGCTGGTGATTGAGACGGTTGCCGTGGCTGTATTCCGGGATGTGGCTGTTGATCAACCAGACTTCTTCGCCCTCGACTGTCGCGTAGCTTTCGGCGATCGAGCCCTCTCCTTGGCGAAGCGACTTCACCTCCGTGCCCGTGAGTTGGATGCCGGCTTCGATCCGCTCCTCGACGAAATAGTCAAACCGGGCGCGCCGATTTTCGGCAACGACCTTCTGCTTGTCGAACGGCGGTGGGAGGGGTTTGGTCATTGGCGCGATTAGGGGAGCAATCCCCAGCAGTGCAAGGGAGGAGGGATCAGATCAGACCGGCATGTTGGAGCGCCTCATCGACAGCCCGCTTCGAAGAGTCGGAGGCTTCGACTAACGGCAGCCGCACCGCTTTCGGGAAATTCGGGCGCACGCGCGACAAGGCGTATTTTGTCGGTGCTGGTGAAGCGTCGGTGAAAAGAGCGGCGTGGAGCGGATAGAGGCGATCTTGCAACTTCAGCGCTTTATTCCACCTGCCCTCACGCATCGCCTTCTGGAAGTCAGAGCAGAGCCGCGGCGCGACATTGGCAGTGACCGAGATGCACCCAACACCACCCATGGCGTTGAAGCCCAGGGCCATGTCATCGTTGCCGGAGAGCTGGCAGAAATTCTCGCCGCAGGCGCGCCGCTGGGCAGAGGCGCGAGCCAAATTGCCCGTCGCATCCTTCACTGCGACGATGTTCTGATGCTTGGCGATTGTGGCCAGAGTTTCGACCGAGATGTCGGCGACGGTGCGCGACGGCACATTGTAAATGACGATCGGCAGCGGCGACGCATCGGCGATCGCTGTAAAATGAGCTTCGAGTCCCGCCTGGCTTGGCTTGTTGTAATAAGGAACGACGACGAGCACGGCGTCAGCGCCGAGATCCGCGGCCGCCCGCACCCGCTCGATCGACGCCGCCGTCGAATAGGTTCCGCACCCTGCGATGACGGGTACCCTTCCCTTCGCCACCTCCACTGTGGTGGCGATGACATTTCGGTGCTCGTCGCTCGTGAGGGTCGCGACCTCTCCCGTGGTCCCGCACGGTACGAGCGCGTGACTCCCTTCGCCAATTTGCCATTCGATGAAGTCGCGAAGTGAGTCCTCGGCGACACAGTCGCCGGAAAAAGGCGTCACGAGCGCCGGAATAGACCCGAAAAACATGAACATGGCTCCTCAAACGGGAGTTTTTGAGCGAAGTTAAGAAATGTTCAGGGCTTGATAAGGAGCGTGGCCGCACGATGTCCAGCATGTGGCGTTCTACCTTGCTGTTGCCCTTGTTCCTGGGCGCTTTGACGCCAGTGTCCGCGCAATATGCCGTCACGCCTACCTATGTCGCTCCGCAGAACGCGAGGAGCGTGAGCTATGCGATCGGGGATTGGCGCCGCCTTCGTCAAAGCAGCGGCTACAGCTTCGCCGATTACGCACGCTTCCTGCTTGCCAACCCGGGTTGGCCGAGCGAATCGACGCTTCGTCGCTGGGCAGAAAATGCAATGCGCCCAGGCGAAAACCCGAATACGGTCCTGGCCTTCTTTGCCACGAACAAGCCGAAAACCGGCAATGGCTGGGCCCGCCTGGCCGACTCCTACGCCGCAAGCGGGCGTGCTACGGAGGCTCTGGAGGCCGCTCGAAACGCTTGGTACGAGGCTGACCTCAGCACTGCCGACGAACAGAAAATCTGGGCGCGATATGGCGGAAGCTTCACTCGCGACGACCAGGATCAGCGGGTCGATGCGCTCCTCTTCGCCAAAAAGCCTGAAGACGCGCAGCGATTCATCTCCACAGTAAGTCCAGATAGGCAGGCGGCATTCTCCGCCCGCATTGCGATGCAATTGAGATGGTCAGACGCGGAGAGCCGATACCGAGCGGTGATCGGCACCGTTACGCGCGATGCCGGGCTGATGATGGATCGTGCCCGTTATCTGCGCGACAGCGGTTGGGACTCGCCCGCCCGCGACCTCGCGGCACGCTCGCACAATTTCAGCTATCGGCCCGCCGATCCGGAGCGATTCTACGACATGCTCCTGCTGCTTGCCGGCGAGGCCGCGCAGGATCGGCAATGGCGAACCGCCTACAATATCGCTTCTCAGCTCGATGACGTCCTGCCGCCTGGCTCGAACGTCGCCGATCAGCCCCTCGGCCTTCGCGACAATTACACGAGCCTGGCATTTCTCGCGGGCAACATCGCGCTGGACCGGCTCGGCCAGCCCGCGAACGCGATGGCCATGTACGATCGCTACGCGCACGCCGGTCGCTCCCTTCAGGTTGTGACCAAAGGCGCGTACTGGGCCGGGCGCTCCGCGCTTTCCGCTGGACGGTTTCAAGAAGCGAACGGCTATTTCCAACGCGCTGCCGCCTACCCCGAGCTCTTCTATGGTCAGCTCGCGCTCGAACGGCTTGGTCGGTCCGTTGCTCCGCCGCCGCTCGCGCTTCCGCAAACGACGACGACGGCATTGCAACGCGCCGCCTTCAATAGCCGCCGGCTGGTGCAGGCTGTTCGGGTGATGAATCAATACGGCAATGCGCAGGAACGGTCGCTCTTCGCGCAGGCGTTCGCCCAGTCGCTCGACACGGATGTTGATCGCAACCTGGCGGTGGATTTCGGTCAGCAGATCGGCCGTAGCGACATTCCCGTCTGGGTCGCTCGGACGGCGCGGATCAAAGGCTCGGCCTTCTACGTTCGGCAGGCCTATCCCTTGCTCCCCAGCTCCGTCTCACCAAGCCTCTGGTCCCTCGCCCATGGAATCACTCGGCAGGAAAGCTCCTTCGATCAATATGCGGTGAGCTATGCTGGGGCCCGGGGGATGATGCAGCTGATGACGGGTACCGCGCGCGAACAGGCGGGCAAGATGGGGATCGGCTATGACAGCAGCCGGCTGACGAGCGATCCGAACTACAACATCGCGCTCGGCTCCGCTTATTTCGCCCGGATGATGAATATCTGGAACGGCAGCGTTCCACTGGCGGTGGCGAGCTACAACGCCGGTTCCGGCAATGTCGGCAAATGGGTGCGCGCGTACGGCGACCCTCGTGGGCAGGTCGACATGCTCAAGTGGATCGAGGCGATCCCTTATGCCGAAACCAAAGGCTATGTTCAGCGGGTGATCGAGAACAGCGTGGTTTACGATTCGATGCGCTCGTCGTCGCAGTCGCAAACGGCGATGCACGTTTCTCGGTATCTCGGAAAGAGCCGGCCCGGCTAAAGCGCCGGAATGGTCGACTCAACACCGCGTTTCATCACTCCTGGCGGCCTTGCGCGCATCCGCGCCGAATATGACGAGCTATTTGCGATCGAAAGGCCGAAGGTCGTGGAGACCGTGTCTTGGGCGGCATCTCTTGGCGACCGATCGGAGAACGCCGATTACATCTACGGCAAGCGGCGGCTACGTGAAATCGACCGGCGGCTCGCACATCTCGCCCGAATCATGAAGCAAGCCAAAGTGGTCGACCCCGCCGACCAGCCGACGCGCGACCAGGTCCGCTTCGGAGCGACTGTCGAGCTTGCCGATGAAGAAGACAGTCGTCGCATCATGACGATCGTTGGCGACGATGAAGCCGACGCCTCGAAGGGCCTTGTCGGATGGAGTGCTCCACTAGCTCGTGCGCTGATCGGCGCGAGGATCGGTCAGGAGCGGACCGTTCAATTACCCTCCGGTGAGAAGAGCTATGAAGTGATTGCAATCAGCTATCCAGCGCGAAATTAGGCGGCGCGGTTGGGGTTCTCGACGAGGTGCGGCGGTTCCGCTGGCATCGACGAAGCCCAAGAATCCGCGATTGCCGATAGAGCCGCGATCGCTGCAGCCTGCTCGTCGGTCCCGTCGATCATTCGCCAGGGCGACCAGCGCGTGTCAGAGTTGGCCCTGAGCTCCTGGAGTGCTTTTGCATACGCCGGGTCGGCAATGTGGACCGGCTCTTCGCTGTGGCCCATGCCAAACCAGGGATTTTCGCGTCTCTCGTCGAGTCGAGCGCGCTGAACGGGCGCGTCGACCTCAAAATACAATTTCACGATCAGCGTCCCATAATCGCGCTGCTGCGCCTCGAACTCGTTGATCTCGTCGAAACTGCGCGCGACCATCTTTTCGTCAATGCGACCGAGCACCCGATCGTCGAGTACCCGTCGGTACCAGCTGCGGAAGAAGACGGCGGTCTCGCCCGCCGCCGGGAGATGCCTCCAAAACCGTGCGAGCCAATGTCCTTCCGCTGCTTCGCGGCGGTCATAGCCGATGCAATGCACTGAATAATGACAAGGGTCGAACGCTGCCGCGAGCTGCTTCAGAGCATATTTCTTTCCGCTACCCTCGGGACCTTCGAACAAGATGATCGCCCGGCGCCGGTGGACTAATTGTGGCAGCTGAAGCTCGCCGAGATGCTCGCGCAGCGCCGCCAGCGCCAGATCGGGGTCGCCGGCCGCGAGTGTCTCGTGTTGAATATCGATTGATCGGTGCGCCACCGTTACAAACTACCCACCCAATCCGCTGGTCACAATTGCCTCCGGAGCAATGGCGGACGGAATTCGTCTCAATTTGAAGCGATGTCACTTCACGGCCACGGTAAATGGGATCGACGTGGAGCTAAGCCGGCGTCACCTCGCCCTGACCCGTGCCGCTGTCCTCGCCGGATTCCGGTCGTGTATCGAACACCTCGTCGATGATTCCAAAAGCTTTCGCCTCGTCGGCCTCGAGGAACTTGTCGCGGTCCATGGCCTTCTCGATCTCCTCGATCTTCTGGCCGGTATATTTCGCATAAAGCTCATTGAGCCGCTGCCGCATACGCAAAATTTCGCGCGCCTGGATCTCAATGTCCGCGGCCATGCCCTGGGCGCCGCCCGATGGCTGGTGGACCATGATCCGGCTGTTGGTTAGCGCAACGCGCATGCCCGGCTCGCCGGCGGCCAGAAGGAAGCTGCCCATCGACGCAGCCTGACCGATGCACACCGTGCTGATCTTCGGCCGGATGTATTGCATCGTGTCGTGAATCGCGAGACCCGCGGTGACCACTCCGCCCGGAGAGTTGATGTACATGAAGATGTCCTTCTTCGGGTTCTCGGACTCGAGGAAGAGCAGCTGGGCGGTGACGAGCGAGGCCATATGGTCCTCGATCGGCCCCGTGATGAAGACGATCCGCTCGCGCAGCAGCCTGGAATAGATGTCGAAGCTGCGCTCGCCCCGGTTGGACTGCTCAATGACGATGGGAACGAGCTGCGAAACGATGTCCTGATGGTCGATCACGGGTGAAGGATCCTCTATTGCTGGTGCCAACCTACATCGGCGTGAAATCGCCAAGGTTCAAGGCGGGGTCACAAGAGAAGGGCGGCCCATCCCTGGACCGCCCTTTCGTGACAGTGAAGGCCGCGCTTACTTCAGCCTAGCTTACTGTCCGCGCTCTCCTCCCTCCACCGGCGGAGGCGGCGGCGGAGGAGGCGGCGGCGGAGGCGCTGCTTCCGGCGGAGGTGGCGGCGGCGGCGGAGGGGGCGGAGGCGCTGCTTCCGGCGGAGGCGACGCCTTCGGACCGAGCTTCGTGCTAAGCCGTGCGTAGAAGTAGCGACCCGGTATGTCGTACATGGTTGGGTCGAAGTTATTGAGATCGCAGGTATTGCACCCGGGCGCCTTGGTCTTGAACAGATTGTTCACGCCAAAGGCCAGACCGAGCTGCTGATTCAGCAAAACCGGCGACCAGCGGAGTTGTATGTCGGTATAGAATTTTGAGTTCAGGGTGTTGCCGTCCGATTCCTTGAGCTTGGAAATGTACCGGCCCGTAAGCGATGCTCCGAACTCCGCCAAATCCCAGTCAAGAATGCCGATCGACTTCCATTTGGGGAACCCTTGTGACGGGCTGCCCTGTTCGGTTCCTTCGCGACTGATGATCTGCGACCCGCTAAAGCCCGACAGGATCAAGTCGAATTTCCTAAGGAACGTATTGTTCCAGGTCAGGCCGAAGGTGCCCGCGCTGGTTCTGCGAGAGCGGTACGCGACGTTGAGGTCAATGCCTTTGGTCTCAATGCCGGCAATATTACCCAAGGTGCCGTCGATCTGCGTGAGCTGGCCGCTTCCGGAGAACGAGCGTGTCACGAGCGCGCAAGCCGCAGGGTCAAGATTGACCACGCAATTGTTGAGCGTGATGGAGGCGTCGACCGCCTGGATCGCGCTCTTGATTTTGATGTTGTAATGATTGGCTTCGATCGAGAAGCCAGGCAGGAACGACGGACTATATACTCCGCCGAAGATCCAACTCTTCGATGTCTCAGGCTTCAAAGCTTCGTTGCCGCTGACGATCACCGAAATTTGCGGATTGGCCTGAGCGTAGCTGCCGTTCGCCGGGACACCCTGCGCGATACAATTCGCCCTGACCGTGGCATCATTCAGGAAGTTGCGCGGCGCAGTGCTGTCGTTCGAACAGGGATCGCTGATCGTCTGATCGAAGCGCGATATCGTCCCAAACAACTCGCCGATTGAAGGAGCCCGGAACCCTTCCGCATAGGAACCGCGCAAGCGCAGGTCCTGGATTGGCTTCCAGTTTACGCCACCCTTGAACGTCGTTGTCGAACCCGAAGTCGAGTAATCGGAGATGCGCACCGCGCCGTTCAACTCCAGCAAGTTGACAAAGGAAACATCCTTGATGACGGGCGCGTTGAGCTCCGCGTAGGCTTCCTTGACATCATAATGGCCCCTGGTCGGTCCAGCCGGGATGTCGGAACTGAAGCCCGCGGCGACGATTGGGTCGGGATCGAAGCGGCCGCGAAGCTCGCGCCACTCAACGCCCGCAGCAAAGCCGAGCGGACCGCCAGGCAGTTCGACGATCTCACCGGAAATATTGGCCGTAAAATCGTACAGGTCCTGCTTGCTGCTGTCATGCTCGTCGAAGGTCACGAAGTCGAACATATCCCCGGTGATCGATCCGGCACCGCCGAAGAAATTGAACGGGGTACACGTTCCGCCGAACTGACCCGGTTGGCCGACGCACTCGTCGATTGGGCCAAGGGCCTGTCGCAAGTGCGAGGCATTGATGTTGCCGATGAAAGTCTGCTTGGCACTGTTGTGGCCGTAAACCGCGTTGACGTCCCAGTACCAATCGTGATCGAACAGCCCGAAGTCGCCGTCGAACGTAGCCGTGACGTAGGTCGTATCGACCCTCTGCGAGAATCGACGCGGCCCTCCTTCGACGAAGCGCCGGAGGATCAGATTCATATTGGTGAAGTCGAGATCTACGCCGAACGGGTTGAACGGGTTGGTCGCATCGATTGTCGTAGCATCGAGGACTGGCGTGATTCCCGCGTCCGGGCCAATGCCGAACGGCAAAGGAGCAGCCTGGTTCTTCGACTTCCGCTGGTTCCACACAGCCTTCGCAGAAAAACGGAAATTGTCGGCCAGCTCATATTTCATATTGGCGAACAGGCCGATGCGCTCGAGCGGAATCTGAAAATAGTTGAATGGAGCAAAGTTGAACCGATCGGCATTGCCCGCAAATGGGCGAAAATTGTCGATCGTCGGCGTCGATGTCGGCGCGTTGATCAAGGTCACGTCACCGCCGTCGGGAAAGACCGAGCCAATGAAGCGGCCGTTGGGGAGGAAGCTTGAGCATCCACCCGCCAGGCAGCTGTCCGCATAAGGGGCTGGGAAGCGCGAGATCGCGCGATCAGCCGCACGGACGCCGTTCTGCTTCACGTAATTGCCGCCCACGACAAACTGCAGGGGCCCGCTGTCCCCATTGCCCCAGCTAAGCTGGTAATTCTGGGTGAAACCGTCGCCCTCTTCCCAGAATCCGCTGAGCTGCGCGCTTGCAACGAAGCCGCGCTGGCGCGACTTGGTGATGATATTAACGACGCCCGCGATCGCGTCCGAGCCGTAGATCGCCGAGGCGCCATCCTGGAGCACCTCGATGCGTTCGATCATGCTATCGGGAATGGAATTGAGGTCGACTGACGGCGGCACGCCGCTCGCCGACGCGGCATTGATGAAGCGCAAGCCGTCGACCAGGACCAAAGTACGCCGCGATCCGAGATAGCGCAGGTCGATTTCGGCTGCGCCGGCGCCGACGCCACCACCGTCCGGCGGGTTGCCGAGGTTACCCGAGTTGTTGAACTTTGAGTTGAGGCCGCCGCCGGAGCTCGGTAGGCGCTGCAGCACATCGTTGATCGAGTTGAGACCGGTCTTGGCGATGTCCTGCTGGTCGATGAAGACTCGCGGAGCGTCGAGATCGAGCGGATTGCGGCGGATGCGTGAACCGGTGATGACGATCTCACCCTGGGCGGTCGGTGGAGCCGCCGCTGCCGGTTGTTCTTGCACATCCGCTGGCGGCAACGTGCTTTGCGCCTGCGCCGCAGATGCTGCTGAAATGAGCGCGCCAAAAGCCACGCCCGCGCGAAGAGCCGTATCGATCCCCATGGTTTCCCCCTTTTTGTCGCCCAGGTGCATAAGCACTCAGCTTAGATCCTGGCGGGAGACTAAAGGGGGTTAACGGGGGAAGGAAGCCGTGACTGTCACGGAGGCGACACAATCCTCGACGAGTGATGCATAAGAGTCACGGCCCTTTAGAAGCTGGTAGCGACAGATAAGCGAGCCGGCGAACCTCGCGGCGCCCACGTGTCACCGTATCCAGAATGAGGCCTGCGAAGAAACAAAGGACGGCAACGATCACCATTCCGGTCACCAAAACAGCCGTCGGGAATCGCGGCACCAATCCCGTCTGCAGATAAGTAATGACAAGCGGCACCGCGAGAATCAGCGCAATCAGCAGGAGCAATCCACCAATCGAACCGTAGAACAATTGGGGGCGCTCCACTCGATATAGCGTGGTGATCGTCCTCAGGATTCGCCAGCCGTCCCCAAAGGTCGATAATTTGGATTGGGAGCCCTCGGGGCGCGCTGCATAGGTTGTTTCGACCTCTCCGACCGGCATCCTGAGCTCGAGTGCGTGGACGCTGATCTCCGTTTCGATCTCAAAGCCGGACGAGAGCACCGGGAAACTCTTCACGAATCGCCGTGAAAAAACGCGATAGCCTGAGAAAATATCACTGAAGCTGCGACCGAATAGGCCCCCAAGAAGCCCGGTGAAAATCCTGTTCCCGAGCACATGTCCGCTTCGATAAGCCTGATCATGTTCATGGCGACGGGTCCCCACCACCATGTCCAGTTGCTCGCGGATCAACATGTCGACCATCTCGGGTGCGGCTTTTGCATCGTAGGTCAGGTCGCCGTCGGCCATCACATAGACGTCGGCGTCTAAGTCGGCGAACATCCGCCGAACGACATGCCCCTTGCCCTGCTGCCTCTCCGCACGAACGACGGCCCCGGCCTCCTTCGCGATCTCCCGCGTGCGATCGCGACTGTTGTTGTCGTAGACATAGATTGTCGCGTCCGGCAGCGCATCGCGAAAGCCGGCGATCGTCGCCCCGATCGTGGCTTCTTCATTGTAGCAAGGCAGAAGGACCGCGATGCGTGATTTCTGCTGCGCGCCCATTCCTCCCCCTCGGTCGTTCTGGCTGAGCTTATCGAAGCCCTGAACAAGGACAGTCCCTCGACAAGCTCGGGACGAACGGAATTCTACTTCTTCTTCGCCGCCGCCTTCTTTGCAGTCGACTTGGTTTCGGACTTGGAAGCCGCCTTGGCCTTCGTTTCAGCCTTCTTAGCCCTGGTCTTCGCCTTCGTCTCCGGCGGCTTCGACGCGGCCGCGTCCTTCAACGGCTTGGCCGGCTTGGGCTTGGCGGACGCCTTTTCGACAGGACCCTTCGCCGGCTCTTCAGGCTTCGGCTCGGCTTTCCCTTTCTTTTCGGCGCTTTTCGGTTTCGCCGGCTTCTTCGCCTTGGACGGGGCGGTCGCGCCGACGTCATGGCCGCAACCCGGTCCATGGACGTGCCCCTCCTCGGACTCGAGGTCAGCCTCTAACTGCGTGCGCGTACCTTTGCGGTCGCTGATCTCAGCCTTACCGAACAGGAAGTCGACGACTTTGTCCTCGTAAAGCGGCGCCCGCAGCTGGGCCGCAAACATCGGCTCCTGCTGGACATAGCGCAGAAAATTCTCCCGATCCTTGCCCTGATATTGCGACGCCGCTTGGGCGATCAGTCGATTCATCTCTTGCTCGCTGACCTCGACCCCGTTCCCGGAACCGATCTCGGACAAAAGGAGGCCGAGGCGCACTCGGCGCTCTGCGATTCGGCGATATTCCGCCGCATCCTTTTCGATTTCGGCCAGAGCGGCCTGCGGATCAGCATCGTGACTGGCTTCGTGCCGGAGCTGAGCGAGGATGTTTTGGTACTCGGCCTCGACCATGGATTCGGGAACCGGGAAATCGTGCCGCGCGGCCAGCTGGTCGAGCAGCTGGCGCTTCATGTGCGTGCGCGTCAGGCCATTCAGCTCCTGCTGTTGCTGTTCGCGCACCATGGCACGCAATTGGCTGAGCTCCTGCAGCCCGAGCGACTTGGCGAATTCCTCGTCGACCTTCGTCTCCGCGCCGGTCTTCACTGCTTTCACCGTCACAGCGAACGTTGCCGCCTTCCCTTTGAGGTTGTCGGAGGGGTAGTCGTCGGGGAAGCTGACGTTCACTTCGCGTGAATCGTCGGCTCTGGCGCCGACGAGCTGATCCTCGAAACCCGGAATGAGTCGGCCCGAGCCGAGCTCCACCGACATGTCTTGGCCCTTGCCGCCCTCGAAAGGCGTGCCGTCCACGCTACCTTCGAAGTCCACGACCACGAGATCGCCCATCGTCGCCGCATGCTTCTTCGGCGCATCGGTCCAGCGTTTGCTTTGGCTTGCCAGCTGCTGAAGGTGCTCGTCGACGGCGCCGTCGTCCACTTCGACAGTAAGCCGCTCGAGCTTCAAGCCGTCGATCTTTGCCGGCGGGACCTCGGGCAGTGCCTCAAGCCGAACATGAACTTCGGCGTCCTGGCCAGGTTCGTACCGATCATCGAGCTCCACCTGCGGCTGAAGGGCTGGACGAACGTTCTTTTCCTGAAGCAGCTGCTGTACGCCCTCTTGAACCGCACCATTGAGTGCGTCGCGCTGGAGCGCTTCGCCATGCATCTTGCGGATGAGGTTGGGCGGCACCTTGCCTGGACGGAAGCCGGGCATGCGCACCTGCGGAGCGATGCGCTTCACTTCCTGATCAACCCGAGCCTCGATGTCTTCGGCCGGAATGGTCAGCATGAAGGCGCGCTTCAGGCCCTCGTTTTCTGTCTCGATGGTCTTGATCGTCACGTCCTAAGATCCCGATGAAGTCTTTCCGAGCTAGGCATCCCTGGGACACCCTGCGCGCGGAAATGGTGCGCGCGGAGGGACTCGAACCCCCACATCTTGCGATACTGGAACCTAAATCCAGCGCGTCTACCAATTCCGCCACGCGCGCGCGGCCACGAAAGCTGGCGGCCTATAGCAAGGATCGGCCTTTGGGCAACCCGCTGCACTCCGGTTCGTTGAAAGTTCGGAGATAATTTATGCAGCAGAACCCGCCGCCCGAACGGCCAGTGCAGCCCCCGCCGGAACCCTCTCAACCAGGACAGCCGTCTCCGATGCCTCCTGAGACTCCCCCGGTTGAACCGGATATCGACGTCCCCACTCCCACTAGCCCGCCTGGTCAGCCGCCGACCCCGATCTCGCCGGTCGGTTAGCTCCTCAGTTGCGCCGAGGCGACAACCGCTTCGAAATCTGGGAGCGTTTCGCCATAATAATGCGAGCGTGCGGCATCGAGCAGGATCAGATAGAGTTTGCCGCGAATAACCGTTCCCACGGCCCGTCCCCGCCGCCACAGCTCGTCCTGGTCAAGGTGCTCATAATCCAGCTGGAATCCCGTTGTTCCAAGGAAGGGTCGCGGCTGCAGCGACACTGTCCTGAAATCGACTGCGCCGCCTTTCACTCGATACAGGCTTTCGAGCATCGCCGTGATTTCCGGCGGTGTCATGTCG
>JBKPLG010000022.1:0-6374 GCA_046731515.1 Pseudomonadota bacterium
GAGGACAGCTGTCCGCCGGACCAGTTCAAGGCGTTTCGCGAAGCCCATCCTGATCACATTGCGCTGACGTACATCAACTGTTCGGCGGCAGTGAAAGCCTTAAGCGACATCATCGTCACTTCGAGCAGCGCAAAGATCATCCTCGACCAGATCCCCAAGGATCAGAAGATCATCTTCGGGCCGGACCGACACCTGGGGGGCTATCTCGCGCGCAAGACGGGACGCGACATGTTGCTGTGGCCGGGCATCTGCATCGTCCACCAGGCGTTCAGCGAGACCGAGCTTTTGAAGCTCAAGGCAGAGCATCCCGACGCTCCGGTCGCAGCGCACCCCGAATGCCCGCCGCACATCATCGACCATGCCGATCACGTGGGCAGCACCAAGTCGATCCTCGACTTCGCGCTTCATTCGCCCGCCGACACGATACTCGTCGCGACCGAGCCGCACATCATTCACCAGATGGAGAAAGCGGCGCCCGACAAAACCTTCATCGGAGTGCCCGGCGGCGATGGTGCGTGCAATTGCAACATGTGCCCGTACATGGCGCTAAACACGCTCGAGAAACTCTACGTCGCCCTGCGCGACCTCAAACCCCGGATAGAACTTAGCCCCGAAATCATGGACCGCGCACGTGTGCCGCTCGAACGCATGCTGGAAATGGCCGGCCGAACCGTCGGGAAGGGCGACGTGGGGGCCCCGATCATCGAGGATCCGGCAAAGATCGACCCGCGGATCAGCGGCGATTAAGCGCTATCCTTAATCGACGGGCGCCGATCGTTTCGCCGCAGGACTCGTCCCATTCATCTTTAATGCCCGTGTGCATGAATCGTATCGTTGAGACGATGCGGTTATCCAAGGGGCGGGGTCGTACAGGGGGGATTCTTGCAGAGGTCGATCGCCGGCGCCGCCATGCGTGTGCGCGCCTGGTTTCCCGAGCGTGAATTTATCATGCGCTCCGAAGGCCGTGTTCGGTACCTTCGGATCTCGTCGCGCCTGCAAATGACCGCCGCCGCCATTGTGGCGGGACTGCTGATGGCCTGGGTGCTGACGATGGCTGCCGTAGCGATCGGCTCGTTGCTGGATCGCCACAACAGCGCAGCGCTCCTCCACCGCGAGGCCGAGGTGACGAGCGCGGAAAACCGTATCGCCGCTTATCGCAAGGATGTCGACGCCGTCGCCGACGACCTCGCTCGGCGCCAGGCTTTCATGGAGAAAATGGTCAAGACGCATGTGGGCGATCTTCCGGCCGACGCCAAGGCGGGCGAAACCGTGTCCGACAGCAGTGACGAGGCGTCGGAGACCGTCGACAGGGTCAGTGCAGCTCTCCCCGAGGCCGCACCCCTTGCCCGAGTCGAGGAACGTCAGCTCGCATTCGCCGAACGTCTGACACGGTTCGCTGACCGCAGTTCCGCGGCCGCCGAGGCAGCGCTGCGCAAGCTGGGGCTCAATCCGCGGCACGTGCTTGCCTCCCTGGACGATCGCAGCGCCATGGGCGGTCCGCTGATCGCGCTCTGGCCTTCCGCCAATGGGTCGATAGACCCGCGCTTCCGACGCCTCGGCCTCAGCCTCGCGCGGATGGATGCGTTACAGCGAGGGCTCCAGGGGATACCGCAGGTCATTCCCGCCGCCGGCACTCAAATTTCCTCAGGTTTCGGTTACCGGAGCGACCCCTTCGTGGGCAGCCCGGCCTTCCATGCAGGGCTCGATTTCAAGGGACCGATCGGCGCACCCATCTACTCTGCTGCCAAGGGCCGGGTCGCATTCGTTGGTCAGCGCCCCGGCTATGGCAATTGCGTGGAAATCGACCACGGCAACGGCTTGCTAACGCGCTATGCGCACATGTCCGCATTTCACGCACGTGTCGGTCAGTCGGTCATCGCGGGTCAGTTGATTGGGGCGGTTGGCAGCACGGGTCGGTCGACCGGCCCGCACCTCCATTTCGAGGTGCGCCTCAATGGTCAGCCCGTCAATCCGCGTCCTTTTCTGGAGGTAGCACCCAATGTTCTCAAAGAAGCCCGAGTCAACCGCTCGTCAGCCTAGGAACAGCATAATGACAGAGTCGACTTTCTCCGTACTGGGTCCAGATATCGCCATTAATGGCGATCTGACCGCGAAGATGGATCTGCATGTCGATGGAAAGGTCGACGGCGACATCAACTGCGTCACGTTGGTGCAGGGAGAGACCAGCGAGGTCACCGGCGCAGTCATCGCAGAAAATGCGCGAGTGGCCGGCAAGATCAAAGGTTCAATCAGCGCCGAACTGCTTGTGATCCTCAAGACGGCGAGGATCGAAGGCGATGTCACTTACGGCGCGCTGACCGTCGAGGAGGGTGCACAGGTGGAGGGCAAGTTCACCCGCCGTGTAGCGGAGCTGAAACTTACGCTGGCCGGTGGCACCGAGGCGACGAACGTTACGGCGTAGGAGAAAGCCACATCTACAGGTGGAGATTGAACTACCCTGAGGTCGACGGCGATTAGTCAGCGAGGCGGGCAATCGCTTCCAAAGTGACCGCATTGTTGTTCGGCAAGGTCGCGCAGCCGATGGCGGTGCGTGCGTGGCGCCCTTTGTCGCCCAGCCGCTCAATGATGAGTTCCGAGGCGGCATCGATCACCTTGTGCACATTGGAGAAGTCGTCGACCGCGTTCACCTGACCGCGCAAAACCAACATGTTCAGGATTTTCGATTCATCGCCTGCAGCGATCGACAGGACGGCCAGGAGATTTTCTGCCGAGAGCCGGGCCGCTTCTATGCCGAGCTCAATAGATATATCCCGCCCGACCTTGCCGGTAATCATCGATCCATCACGCGCGGAGCTGATCGCGGAAAGGAACACCAGCTCTCCGCAGCGAGTGAACGGTTCGTACACGCCGACCGGTTTGGGCGGAGCGACCATCTTAGGCTACCCACATCCATAGCGCAGCGATCAGCATCCCGGCATTCATGTAGGCGGTCGAGGAAAAGCCGAAAGCGCGGTAGATTGGCTTGATCCGGTAGCCGATCCAGAAGGCGAGGCGCATCACGACGAAAGTGATCGAAACCGCGGCAATGATGCTCAGCCGCTGCACCGGAAGCGTCACGGCCAGCGCCAGCATTCCGACCAGGAACAACACCAATTGCTGCAGCGTATTGTCGACGACGCGGCCGTCGACGATCATCCGCTGGCTTTCCTTGCCAACTGTCGGATCGATCGCTTCCGACGTGAACCGTGCGTTGCCAACCGCGGCCACCATGAAGAAGAACAGTAGCGCGGTCGGTACAGCCCATCGCAATGCATAAGCAATCCGGTCGGCGGCGGTATCGGATATGATTGGCGGAACAATGAGCGTGGACAGCAGCCAGACCAAGGCGACCATTGCAGCAACGCCGCTCGCCGCCCCGATCGCGACGATTTTCTGATCCCGGCTCATTCGCACCCCCGTCGAACGCACACGATATATAGCATCGGGTCAGACGGAGCGCACACTCGCGCCTAAGTGATCAGTTTATTAACCGCTGTTAAGTGGCCAAAATGAACAGCATTAACAGCCAGCATTGTCTTTACTGCGACGAAACGAGTCCAGCCGGGATTCACATTCGGCCGGTCTGTGACACACTCTATCCTCGTGGAGGGGGATTTACGACATCGCCGCGTCTCGGCGCTGAGGCTTGCTGCCTGCCTTCTGCTCACCTTAGCGGCGGCAGGAGGGGCCGCGCCCTTATCCGCCGCCGGGCGCCAATTCTCAACGATGCGCTTCTCAACTATTCCGGAACGCCTGCTCGCCGCGCACAATATCGAGCGCTCAATGGCCCGTGTTCCGCCCATGCGCTGGAGCTCAAGCCTCGCTGCGCAAGCGTCGGCTTACGCACGGTGGCTCGCCGCCACCGGCGGGTTCCAACATTCCGACAGGCGCTCGCGCGGCGGCTTGGGCGAGAATTTGTGGATGGGCACGAGCGGTGTGTTCAGCATCGAGCAGATGATCAGCGGCTGGACTTCCGAGCGACGCATGTTCGTCCCGGGCATGTTCCCTCATGTCAGCCAAACGCGCAGCTGGCATGACGTCGGCCACTATACGCAAATGATCTGGCCGACCACGACCACCGTTGGATGCGGCATTGCCAGTGCCCGCGGTACTGACGTGCTCGTCTGCCGTTACGGTCCCGCCGGCAATGTCATGGGACGGCCTGTTGGCGGGTGGGGCGCAAGGTTGAGTTCCCGCTAACCGGGAACCAACACGGCCGCGCCTTCAAACTCACCGGAACGTAACCGGCGAAGCGCTTCGTTGGCCTGGGCTAGCGGGAATTCCGTCGTATGCGTCCGGATCGGGGCTTTTGCGGCCAGCTCCATGAACTCGCGGCCATCCTCGCGGGTGAGGTTGGCGACCGAGCAGATGGATCGCTCCTCCCATAGCAGCTCATAGGGGAAGTTCGGAATGTCGCTCATGTGGATTCCGGCACAGACCACACGCCCGCCTTTACGGACCGCCCGAAGAGCGGTCGGAACGAGCCCACCGACGGGTGCGAAGATGATCGCTGCGTCAAGCTTTTGCGGCGGCGCCTCACTCGACCCTCCGACCCATTTGCATCCCAGCGAGCGCGCGAAGTCCTGACTGGAAATGTCCCCGTCGCGGGTGAACGCAAAGACCTGCCGTCCCTGCCAGTTGGCGGCCTGCGAAATGATGTGCGCAGAGGCGCCGAAGCCATAAAGGCCCAATCGATCGGCTTCACCGGCGATCTTCAGCGCACGATAGCCGATCAAGCCCGCGCAAAGCAGCGGTGCGGCTTCGATGTCGCCGAACTTGTCCGGAATGCGCAGACAAAAACGCGAGTCTGCCAGGACATGCGTTGCGTAGCCGCCGTCCCGGGTGAATCCGGTGAAGACTGGGCGGTCGCACAGATTTTCCATTCCGTGCTTGCAATAGAAACAGCTTCCATCGGTGCCGCCGAGCCACGGCACGCCGACACGCTCGCCTTCATTAAAGCTTTCCACGTCCGGTCCGATTCCGACGACACGACCGACAACCTGATGGCCCGGAATGATCGGCAGCCCTGCGTGAATTTCGCCGTCGACGATGTGCAGATCGGTGCGGCAAACGCCGCACGCTGCGACCTCGATCAGTAGGTCGCGGCCACTCGGGTCAGGCAAAGGGTGCTTCGTTTGCCGCAGCGGCTCGCCGGCACGGTCGAGCTGCATGGCCTTAAGAAGCGTCACGGCTAGAAATACCTAAAGAAGGCGATTCCCAGCAGGATGAATGCAAACACAGCGAGCGGAAGGTCGTAACCGCGCAACCGCGATCGATCTTCGCGATTGACCGTCAGAAGGAGCAGTCCAGGCAAAATCGTCATCGCAACGGCGCGCACGAGCGCAAACCCGATGTGGTCGATTCCCGATCGGCCACTACTCCACATGAAGTATGCCGCGATCGCCGCAATCCCGAACATCATGCCGAGGACGAGTCCGCGATTCCAAGGACCCGGACGAACGGGCTCAACAGTTGCGCCTTCCGGGTGAACGCGATCGAGGTGTCTCTTGATGATCCGGAGATTCCGGGTGTTCGATTGAAAAAGGAGATCGGGAACTGCACCGAGAAACGGAATCATCCCCAGGACCCAGTCGATCCCGATGTTTCCCGCCATTCGCGTCAAATGCCACTTGGACATGCCGAGGTTCCGCGCTTCCCACGCCAAATAAGCGCCAATCACCGCCGCCGTGGTGCTTCCGACAAACGGGATGATATCGAGAATGACGTCGAGCCCAACGGGTCGATTGATGCCGGGGATCACAACAAGGCGCTCCATCACCCGCTCGAGCGTTTGGACCCGTTGCCGAACCGATTTCGGGTCCTTGTTGAGCCCGGGGAAGGGCACGCGCTCGTCGGGCGGAACCGTCATCACGAACCTCCGGAGCCGGCTTTCTCTTCGAGATCGGTCAGCGTGTGGCGAGCGTAGCGGTTCCCGGCAAAGCTTTCGATTCTGCGCGAAACGAGCGACCAGCGGATCGGCGCCGTCAACGGCATGAATAGGTGAGAATCGTCGATCCGGGCCGCGGCCTGGGCCAACAGTGCGTAGCGCTGGGCCGGGATTGAAGTATCGCGCGCTGCATCCAACAGTTGGTCCGTTTCCGCATCGCAGATCGCTACGCTTCCGCAGCGAAACTCACGGAGGAACCAAGCCGGCGATGTAGAAGGAGCAATCATATCGATCAGTTTGAGGTCCGCGTCATTCGCTCCCTTCGCTCTTTCGATCCCGAGTCCCAAGGTACGCCAATCCCTCGCCAGCCGAGCGAATAGCCGATCCGCGCCGGGCCCTTCGCCGACAAACAAGCGAAGGGTGGGTTTCTCGGCTCCGAACTGCCGGTTGGCTTCGGCGACAAGAGCTGCACGCCGATCGGCCATCG
>JBKPLG010000023.1:0-8822 GCA_046731515.1 Pseudomonadota bacterium
TGGGTCGAAAGCGGACACTACGCCAATGTCCGCTTTGGCTGGAAAGCTGCCATTAGGAATGACCCGAGATCAACTTACTAACCTGCATTAGTCGGGTTGACGGCAACTAACAGCAGGAGCAGCAGGGCGCCCGCGGCCGCGTGTCCGTTGCGCACCAGCATTCTCCACGGCCGAGCGTCGTGTCCAGCGTCAGGCCTGGACCCAGCCAGGAGAATGAACATGTCCGCATTGCCGACTGACGGATTGATCCCGGGGTTTGGAGGTCAGGTGTCCGCTCCCGGAACCGCCGATTACGACGAGAAGCGAGCCCAATACGCCTTTTCGTCTTATCCCGAGAAGCAGGGCGCAACCGGTACGATGCACCCTCATATGATCGCCTATCCCCGGCCCGACAGCGACGACAGTCCCGCCGCGATCCGGTTCGCCAAGGCCAATCACAAGCACATCGTAGTGCGCAGTGGCGGCCATCAATACTGCGGCATGTCATCGGGCGGCGACGACACCATTCTGCTGAGCATGGACGAGTACCACTATCTCGAGATCGAGACAGTTGGTGACAAGACGCTTGCAAGGGTGGGCGTCGGCACACCCCTCACCGAGATCGCTGCCGCCTTCAAGGAACATGGCGTGACAATCCCGCACGGCGAGTGTCCGCGCGTCTGTATCGGCGGGCATGCGCAAAGCGGCGGCTACGGGCATTTGCTTAGGAGCTATGGTCTCGCTCTCGACCATGTCGCCGAGTTCAAGATTTACACCAGCGACGGCGAGCTTCGGACGGTGTGCCGTCCAGCCAAGCAGGACAGGAAAGGATTGTTCTGGGGCGTCCTTGGGGGCGGCCCAGGCAGCTTCGGGGTCGTGACCGAGATCACCCTCGATTGCATCCGCGACGCGGACCACCCCTACTCGTGGGGTTACGAAGGTTTCTTCATCTACGAAAAGAGCCTCTTCAAGAGGGCCGTGGACCAAGTCAGGGCCTGGACCGAGAGTATCGCTTCGGGTGACCCCGCCTTTCCGTCCGACGTGGACATGCAAATCGATATCCTCGACGAGGCCTACGAAGGCCAAGCTGTCGTCATCGTCGAACTGGTCAGCGGAAATAGAGACGGCCGCGATGACGGTGGCCGCAATCGGCGTTTCCTCGAACAGGTTAAGAGCAATATCACCGAAGAAACGGCGGCCCGGGGGTTCGAAGGCAATCAACCACTTTCGTTCATGGCCGATGCGTTTGTGCGACGGAAAGACTTCACTCCCGACGGCCGAGAGTATGCGCTGCCGTACGAGAAGCGCTACAACTGCGCCAAGCGTCCGCTTAGTGGCGCGTTCGTCGACGCTTTCGTTGATCTCGTGGACCGCGTCGTGAAGTCGAAGAACGTGAACATGGTCATCCAAATGTTCACGGGCGGCGGGGCTTATTCGTCGCCCGCCGTTACGCCTCCACTAACCTCCATATGTCACCGCGACATCACCGTCGGGATAGTCTTCGATTGCTTCTACAAGCCGGACGGGCGGCAGGAAGCGCAGGGGTTCCAAGCGGAAATGGACGCTCTACTTCCAATGCTTTCCGGCGACCAGGAAGTCCGCATGCTCTGGGGTTCGTTCGGCGACACCAACATGTCGAACGATCACGTCCGCAAATGTTACTATGACGATGATACATGGCGGGACCTGCAGGCGTTGAAGCAGCAGGTCGACGCGGACGATCTCTTCCATACCGAGTTCACAGTGCAACTACCGAAAGCCCCATTAGACACCGAGGTAAGGCCATCGCATGTCGAGACTAGTGCCGCCTGACCGATGACCCGCATCGCTCCGGGTCCCGCGTTTGCTGCCGCCACTTGTGACGCTGTCTCGTAATGGCAGGAATGGGTCGAAAACGGACAAAACGCTAACGTCCGATTTGGGTCGAAAGCGGACATTAGGAGTTCGTGTCGGGGCCAATGCGGTTGCCTCAGGAAAGGTCCGAGATCCACTTCAGTGCGGATATGCTCGGCATGAACAGATATTCGCCTCCGCGAAGCACGTTTAACGTCTCGATGCCGTGAATTCGGCGTCGGACCGGGACCTGGGGGATCGTGAAGACGGCCTCATCCTGCTGCAGTCCCACGATCGGGTCGCGCTCGTCGTTGAGGCCGGTGAAGTTCCCGTTGTTCATCCATTCCGATTGCAGGAACTCGAGCGTCGCCATCGCCTTGGCGCTGAGGAAGATGAAATAAACGCCGCGCGGCACTTCGTCCTCTTCCAAGGACATCGCGTTCGGATCGTAGAACGCGCCGTAGGTCGTGCTGCGCCGGATAATGCGGTGAACCCGAGGGTCGGTCAGGATCGCGAGCTTGCTGTCGCGGGGATTGAGGCGGCGCATGTGGCAGCCGAGCGGCGCCTGCAGTCCTCGCGGGTCCCCGGAATAATCGAAATCGTTGTTGCGCTCCGGATCCATCCCGAGCTCGCGATCTTCACCGTCGGGTGAGAGCGTCAACGGCGCACCGCTGCGCCAGCGGCCGAACATCTTCGCCGCGAGCAATTCGCGTTCCTCGGGTGTCGCTCCGTGATCCTGGAGGAAGCGATTGAAGGTCCCGACGCGCGTTTGATACTTGCGAATACCCACGTAGGTGCCGTTGCGGCCGAGCACGTCGGGCGCCGGCATTGGCAGGAGAACGCCGGTCTCGCTCGGATAGCCGAGGATGAACTCGCCGGCCTTGATCGGATCGCCCTGTCCGGGGAGCGGCTCGATAGGACTGCCCTCGATCGGCGGCTGGCCGATCAGGTCGCGGAAGCCGAGCGGGTTCAGGCTCCCTGGCTGCGCTCCGAAGTCCTGCGTGTGGATGATGGTGACCCCGGAAAAGCCGATCGCCTGCTGGCGCGCGATCGCGACCGTGCGCCTCCACATCTCGGGCGTGTTGCTATATGCGCTGACGCCGATGTGGATCTGGCCGGTCCCGAACGGGAAGTCCCAATTGGCGGGCGCGTTCAATCCGACATCCCCAAGCTCGGCCGCGCGGGCCGACATGCCTACGCGGAACATGTCGGGAAAGCTTTGCAGGGATTCCTGCGGGAGTCCCAAGGCCTCGAGCCCGGCATAAGTAATTCCGGCTCCGAGCCATGCGTCGCCGGTCACCGTCGCGGCCGAATCCACATGCGGTGTCAGCCGCCGGAGGAACTCGCGGCCGGCCTTGGGGTCGTCGACGCGCAGCAGGACGTGCGTGCCGAAATAGGGCTCCGGCCGGTCCCGGATGATCATCGCCTGGATATCGTCCAGTTCGAGCGCCGGCGGCCCCGAAGTCTCGGTTGCGCCAGCGCGTTCTTCCAGCTCCAACATGGCAGAATCCTTTGGGGGCGGCGTCGAACCGCCCCCCGTTTCCAGCGATCGATCAGGCGGACTCGGCGACCTTGTCAAGGAATTCGTCGAGCGCCTTGCCGACGCGTTCGAGCCGCCTTGTCTCGGCCACCGTGAGATCGGGACTGGCGACATACCAGGAACCGGCAGTGTTCTGGCGGTCGGTGATCCAATCCTTGATCTTCGGCGAGCGAAGTCCCGGGTAGTCCTCGCCGTTGCACCAGATCAGGTCGAGTGCATCAGGGATCTTACTAGCGAAATCGTCGATGTACGGATCCCAATCCCCGTCATAGGCGGTGGCGAACAGGAGCTTCGTGTCATTGTCGAGGAACACGAATCGCATGTCGTGGACCGTGCCCACCTTGTCGGCTCCCTGAAAATTACCGGCGAACACCTCGAGAAGCGCGCGCAGTCTCTTCGCACCGTCCGAGGTCAGCGGAATGATCAACGTAAGCTCCGACACTTTGCGCTGCCGCAATCCATTGCGGCCGGCACCTGTCACTTGCGGGGGCGAACGAACCGCGACCTCCAACTCGGGCATTACCTTATCAAGAGCGATCCGGCCGATCTCCGGGGCATCGGCATAAAGTTCGCGAAGCTTCTGCAGCTTGTCGGTCTGCTCCGGCGGCTGCTGTTCCTTCACCTCCGGTCGTGGAGGCGCCGTTGTCTCAGACATATGCGGTTCCTTTCCGTCTGGAATTGACGCTCACAGTTACTCGTTGGCCGCGATCCGTCAGGCTGGATCGGCGATCTTGTCGAGGAACTGGTCGACCGCCTTTCCCTGGCGTTCGAGCCTTTTCGCTTCGGCAACCGTCATATCGGGAGACGCGACGTACCATGCTTCGGCGGTGATCTGGAACGATGCGATATGGTCCTTGATGCCCGGCGTCCTCAGGCCGGGCCAATCCTTGGTCGTGCTAAACACGAGGTCGAGCTCATCCGGGATCTTGGCGACGAAATCGTCGATGTACGTGTCCCAGTCGCCGTCATAGGCCGTGCAGAACAGCATCCGCGTGTCATTATCGAAGAACACGAAGCGCATGTCGTGGAGGGTTCCGACCTTGTCCCCGGCGGCGCCGAAATTGGCGCCGAGGGCCTTGAGCAGCACTCGCAGCCGCTTCGCGCCGCCTTCGGCGAACGGCGCGATCACCGTCAGCTCGGACACCTTGCCCTGGCGCAATCCGATGCGGCCAGCATTGGTCAATTCAGCCGGCGGCGGCTTGTCGGACGGCCCTTCTTTCTCGGCCCTGGCGATCAGATTGTCCAAGGCCTTGAGCCCGATGTCCGACCCTTCTGCGAACAGTGCCCGGATCTCCTGAAGCTTGCTCATCTGCTCGGCCGTGGGCGTGCCTGATGTTTCGACCGGCCGCGGCGGCGCCATTGTCTCGGACATAAGCGGTTCCTTTCAGGCTGGGGTTGGAACGCTGACGCGCACTTCTTCGACCGCGGCCCCCTCCCCGAAGACCTCGGCGAGATTCTTCGGCTCTTTTCGCGTCTGATGATTGATCTGGTGGCGCAGGATTGACGAGGTCCGGTAGACCTCCTTGCGCACGCGCATGATGTTGCCGAGCGGCCGATGTTCCTCGGTCACACGCCAGGCCGTCATCGATGTCACATCCATCCGCTCCAGATTGTCGTCCGTTCCAATGTCCTGCTGCGGAAGCCGCAGCTTGGCCACCGTTACGAACGGCGACAGCGCCTCGGGCCACCGTACGGTCACGTCCTCGACCGGCATCTGGTAAAGGTTCGCGCAGAGTTGAACCTGGATGTCGAACTCGTAGGGCCGCTCTTTCAGCTCGGCGACAAGCGCCGGCCGGAATATTTGATTTTCAGAAGCGGGATTGAGCGCGCGCCGCTCGACACGGTCGGCGAATTCCTTGACCGGAGCAACACGAATCTTCGCGACATATTCGCCATGCCGAACGGCTCCCATCGTCCAGTAAGTCGACAGCAGCAGGTTGACGAAGGGGATTTGAGCGAATTGCGCGATCGCCGCCAGTTCCTCCCACGCCCATGTATCCGGGTCGGTGAGCGTTCCCATTCCTGTAAGGAAGTCATGCAGAAAGTGAGCGATCAGCACCCGCTTTTCCTGAGGCAACATGGTGGGAGGAGGCGTTGTGCCGGCGTTCGAGAGAAGACGCTGGATGAAAATGTAATGCTCGACCGTGTTCGCGAAGAAGATCGGGTAATTGATCATCGCGTAATCGAAGGTCAGGCTGTCCGGCTCGTCCTCCAACAGCTTCGTGCCTTCGATCCCGAAAATCTTGAGACCGATGCCGCAGATGGCGCCAAGTACTCTATCGACGTTGGCATGCGGCTGGCCGTTCGAGAAACGGACCATTGCCTCGTGCTTGCCCGGCTTCGAATAGATGCCCTGTGCATATTCGGGCGCGATGTTTGCAAGGATCTCCACCTCACCGCGCGCGAGACCGTAGCCCTTCGCATGGGCGTTGCGGAGCGCGACTCCGGCACCGTCGAGACTAGCTGAAGCGGTTTCGTGAGCCCTCAGATCGTTGAGAACGGTCTGCAAAGCCGAATCGAAGTTGGGGTCGGGGGCTTCAATCCCCGGACTGTAGCGAACGAACTCCGTCATGAGGCGACTCCTCGCCCCCCCGAAAACGGCCATCCATCGAGTTGATATGGCCGGCAAGATGCTTGTGACCGTGGAATATGCGGTTACGTCACCAACTCGCGGCCAGACGGCGCCATGCGCCCGTTGTTTCGAGTCGGTCAACCAGCTTAATTAAGTCAGTTTGCTGCTCAGCAGGAGCAATCGCGGCCACAGCTAAACACCGGTTCTGAGTGACTCAAGTTCGCCGCGACACGTTCGGCTGAACGTGCCCAGCAGGTTGATGGAGCCGGACCGTATCAGATCGCCAATTTCGTCCACACCCTTGTTCGGGTCGTGGTAAGCGCTCAATATCTGAGACCGAACTTCTCCTGCGGCGTCAAGCACAGCTTGGCTCGAGTGGACCTGAATGAGATCGAACGTGCCCAAGAAGCGGACGATCGCGCCAACATCAGGCTGATCATGTTGAAGCGCATCGGCGTAGCACTCGACCGCGTTCTCGATGAATTCCCGGTATAGCTCCTCGCGCTGGCCAATCGACCGGTCGCGTGATCTTGCTAAGGCCTGACTGCGCTGCGCAATCCATGATGCCACCACGGACGTGGTGCCACCGATGATTGCGCCAATCAGACCCGCTAATGCGGAGACGATGGTCGGATCCATAGCTACACCCGATTACGCTCCTTCATCGAATGAGTCTCCCGACGGGGGATGCCTGTGGCAAGCTCAGGAGTAGCCCCGATTTCGAATTAGCGGTTGTTCCTCCAAGCGGACTCTCCGTCCCTTGACGGAGTCGCCAAGCTGCGAACCGAATGACCCCGGTTAGCCCAAGTCAACGGGTAGAGGCCAAACCCCTTTCTCATTTCCTGCCGATCGTCGGCTGGATGCCTGAATATCGACGCGAGTGGGTGACGCTTGATGTCATGGCTGGCCTTGCTCTCTGGGCGCTTCTGGTGCCGGAAGGAATGGCCTACGCAGGCATCTTTGGCGTGCCACCCCTCATGGGCCTTTACACGATAATCCCGCCTCTCTTTGTCTATGCGTTGTTCGGCACATCCAGACGGCTTGTGGTGGGTCCCGCGACTGCGACTGGAGTGATCTCCGCGGTAACGGTTGGCGCACTCGTCGCGCATGGGTCGGCCGAATTCGCGGTGCTAACGAGCACGCTCGCCGTCCTAATCGGATTTTTGTTTCTGTTGTTCGGACTCCTTCGAACGGGCTGGGTCGCAGCGTTCGTGGCAACGCCTGTGATGCGCGGGTTCATCGAGGGCCTAATCTGCGTCACGATCATCGGCCAGGTTGCATCCCTTTTCGGGTTGCATGGCGCGACCGGCAACTTTTTCCAGAAGTTGCTGTTCATCGTGCAGCGTGCCGATGAAATTTCGGTCGCTTCTGCAATGACCGGCATTGTCAGCCTGGCAGGGATGCTACTCCTGCGCCGGTTTGCGCCTAGAGCGCCAGCAGCCCTTGTTGTGGCGGCGGTCGCGACCATTGCCATGAGCCTGTGGGGACCATGGGTTGGCATGGGCGTCGTCGGGCTGCTTCCTACGGGCCTGCCGCATTTTCGTTTGCCGCCCTTCGATCACGCCATGGTCATAAATCTCCTCCCGGGAGCTCTTTCCATCGTGCTTGTCGGCTACGCGGAAGCGCTGGGAGCAGCAAAGGCGGCATCGGAAGGCGAACATCTCGATCCAAACCAGGAACTTGTCGCGCACGGATTTGCCAATGTTGCTTGTGGAGTCTTTGGCGGCTTTCTGGTGGTCGGCAGCCTTTCGAAGACATCTGTAGCGATGAGCGCTGGTGCTCGAACGCAAGTCTCAAATCTCTTCTGCGGCGCTTTGTGCCTGGCGACTTTACTCTTTCTCACGCCGTTGTTTCGCACCCTTCCCTATCCAACGCTTGCAGCGATCGTGATTGCTGCAATGCTGCATCTGTCGAAGCCCAGTTACCTGCGAAAGCTCGCGAAACAGGAACCGCACGAATTTTGGCTCGCGATGATCGTCATCGCTGGTGAACTGATCCTCGGGGTCCTTCAGGGTATCGCGCTCGGCGTCGTCATCTCGCTCCTCATGCTCATCTACCGCACGACCCATCCTCAGGACGCGGTCCTCGGCAAGTTGCCGGGCGAAGAGGCCTATCGCGACGTTCGCCTTCACCCAGAGGCCGAGACGTTTCCCGGCCTCTTGATCTGGAATCCTGGCGGCGCACTCTTCTTTGCCAACGCTGACCGGTTCGAGACCGATTTGAAGACGGCAATTTCGCGCAGCCCCGCGCCAATCAGGCAGGTGCTCATCGATGCCAGCTCGATCACTTTCATCGACAGCAGCGCCCGCGAGACATTCTCCAGGCTCATCCCTGAATTGCAGCGCGCTGGAATCTCGATGTCCTTCGCACGGTTACGGGATCCGGTCTTGGTGGAGCTTGAACGCGACGGAATTGTAGATCTGCTGGGACGATCCTCCTTCCATGATCGACTGACCGACGGGGCGCGACCTTTTATGGATTTGGCAGAGCGGGAATAGTCAAGCAGCCGACGGAAGCAGGGGAGATCTTATGTCTGCAATGGGTCGAAAGCTGCCACTAGCGCTAGCGGCAGAAATGGGTGGAAAGCGGCTGGCTTGCTCCTATCTGATTATTGGGGCGGGCGAACGATGGAGAACGCGCCGATGAACATCCTAATGGTTCTCACTAGTCATGATCAGCTGGGTGACACCGGCAAGAAGACCGGGTTCTGGCTCGAAGAGTTTGCAGCCCCTTATTACGTACTGAAGGACGCGGGACAGGAAATTACTCTTGCCAGTCCCAAGGGCGGTCAACCTCCTGTAGATCCAAAGAGTGACGACCCGGATGCGCAGACGGATGCCACTCGCCGTTTCAAGGGGGATGCAAAAGCTCAAGCGCAGCTCGCTTCCACGAAACGGC
>JBKPLG010000024.1:0-12040 GCA_046731515.1 Pseudomonadota bacterium
GGACGAGACCATCTTCCGGATCTGGCGGGTTTCGAGCAGCTGCCACAACCCAAAGCCGTCGGCCCCGGCATTGTTCGAAATAACGGTGAGGTCCTTGACGCCCGACGCCCTGATCTCCGGGATCAGGCTTTCGGGGTTGCCGACCAATCCGAAGCCGCCCGACATGATCGTCATCCCGTCACGAAGCAGGCCCTGCAGGGCCTCCCGCGGAGAATCGTAGATTTTATTCACAGCGATCCGAAAATCGTGTGGCTCTGCTCACGCATGAACTGCGGGACGTACCAGCTGCCAAGGCCTCCCTTGCCCGTCG
This sequence comes from Pseudomonadota bacterium, assembly GCA_046731515.1. Taxonomy (GTDB): domain Bacteria; phylum Pseudomonadota; class Alphaproteobacteria; order Sphingomonadales; family Sphingomonadaceae; genus Sphingomicrobium. Next base: position 311 of record JBKPLG010000024.1, read on the forward strand.
TCCCCGATCCCTTCCACCCGCAGAAGGTCTGGAATCCCGGCCAGGCGCCAGTGGTCGCGCCGCCAGCGCGGTTAGCATAAAGCACCCCGGCCTGGATCGTGTTCAAGAAGCGGTCGAGTTCGGCCTCGTCGTGCGTAAAAATCCCGGCCGTCAGGCCAAAGGCGCTCTGGTTGGCGTCGGTGATCGCACCGTCGAGATTGTCGAAGGGCAGCACGCTGATGAAGGGCAGGAACAGCTCGTCACGATTGATGCGATGATCCGCGGGAAGGTCCGCAACGATTGTCGGCGCGACATAAGGACCATGGTCGAACAAACCAGCCGTCAGTTGCTCGCCGCCCAGGATCACCGACCCTGTCGCGGACGCATCCTGCACCGCACTCTTGAACCGGTTCAGCGCCGAATCGTTAATCACGGGCCCCATGAACACGTCGCGGTTGCGGGGATCGCCGACGACGAGCTTGCTCCCGGCAGCCATGAGCGCTTCGACGAACGGGTCCAGCACCTTTCGCGCAACGTAAACCTTTGACGCCGCGCTGCATTTCTGGCCGGATAAGCCGAACGCGGATCGCGATACGCCTGCCGCGGCGACGCCAAGGTCCGCCGTTTCCGCAACGAAAGCCGGATTCTTGCCGCCCATTTCGGCAAGCACCGGTCGCATCGCGGTCGAAGAGGCCGTGTGGCGGAGGATGGTCATTCCAACCGCATTGGACCCAGTGAAAGCGAAGCCGTCGACCCCGGGGTGTTTCACCAGCGCCTCGCCGGTTTCGGATCCGCCGAACACCAGGTTGAGCACGCCGGCCGGCAAACCACCTTCGATCAGTGCTTCGACGGCCAACCGTCCGGTCAGCCCCGCGGCGTCGCTTGGTTTGAATACAACGGTGTTCCCTGCAACCAGGGCTGCCGACATCATCCCGACCGAAAGGGCCACCGGGAAGTTGAAAGGAGAGATCACCCCGAAGACGCCGTACGGGCGCAACACCACGCTCGACTGCTCCGCACCCAAACCCGGCCGGTCCTCACGGAAACCGTCGGTGCGTTCCATCTCATCGCAGTAGTGTCGGATAAGGTCGATCGCCTCTTCGACCTCGCCGACCGCCTCCAGCCGCGATTTGCCGACTTCGATCAGGCAGGCAACGGAAACGTCCCACTTGCGCTCCTCAAGGACGTCGGCGCCGGAGCGGAGGAGAGAGACGCGACGCTCCCATCCCAAGTCCCGCCACGCCGGGAAGGCAGCGCGGGCCGCTTGCACCGCTTGCTCGACCAGCGCAGAATCCGCTTCCGGAAACTCCCCGAGAAGGATGTTGCGATCGATCGGGCTGAGCGCCTGGACGACCTGCCCCTCCGTCCGGTCGTGGCCGCCGATGAAGGCCGGGCGTCTCTTTCCGAGGAGACGCTCTTCCGCCTCGGGGATGACCGTATCGAGATAGGCGTGGACGCCGGAGAAATCCTCGCCGACGTTTGAATAGGTGACGCGCGGGAGATTCTTCATGGGCGGCGCTCCTCGAGCCGGTTGTAGCGTTTCAAAATGGCGCGAAGCTCGTCATGCGGAAGGGCGTACATCGTATAGCCGTCCGCGCCAGTCGAAGTGCGGGCCGCTACCAAGGCATTGACGATCGCTTCCTCCGTGGCCTGCACCGTCGCTTCGAACACCGCATTCACTTCCGTATCTGCGATCGGGGTAATGGGTGAAGGTGCTTTCTGATCGGGTGCATTTACGGCGTCTGGCACGGTGGAAAAGGCCATGATGATGTCACCCGAGCTCGTTCCCGAATAAGACCCGAGCCGGGCAAGACCTAGCGCGGCGCGCTTGGCGACCCGGTTTAGCTGGAGCGGCATCAGTGGTGCATCAGTCCCGACGATGATGATGATCGATCCCCGATCGGGCAAGGCCTTGCCGCCGCTGCCGCACTTGGGCGTCTGTTCAAGCTTTGACTGTTTGGAATCGTAGCAGGGTAGCCAGCGTTTCGCGAAAGACTGTCCGACCGGCACTCCGGCGATGCGCAGAACCATGCGGTCGCCGGTATTGCACTGAACGAGGACACCGACCGTATAGGGTTTCCCGCCGGCCGTGATGGTGCGCGACGACGTGCCGATGCCGCCCTTGAAACTGAAGCAGTGCATGCCGGTGCCGCCGCCGACGACGCCTTCATCCACCGGTCCACCCTTCGCGGCGTCGAGCGCGGCCTTCGCCGTTTCAGGACGCACGTGGAAGCCATTGATGTCGCTTTGCCACCCGTCCCACGTCTCCGCGACGACAGGATAGACAGCCTCGCCGCTGTGCTGCACCGCCCATTCCTGGATGCCGGCATAGACATGGCCGATCGCGTTACTGCTGGTGATGCCGATCGGGCCGCTTACGATGCCGAAATCCTGCATATAAGCGAGGCCCGTCATCTCGCCGTTACCATTGAGGTTGAAATAGCCGCCATAGACCGGCTTCAGATCTTTGTGGCCCCGCGGGAAGATGGTTGTAACACCGGACCGCACCGGGCCCTTGCCGACGACGAGCGGCCCTTCACCTGAAATCAGCGTTGCCTGACCGACCTCGACGCCCGGGACGTCAGTGATCGCATTAAGCGGTCCGGGCGTACCCTCAAACGGAATGCCGAGATCGCGCGCGCGCCCATCCGCGTGTGTCGCGAAGAAGGTCAGCGCGAGGAATGCGATGGATCTGATCACGTGACTTGCACTCGTCCGGATTCGATGAACGGCAGCTCGCGCGGCGTCACGGTTTCGGGCTCCTCGTCCAGTCCGCGCGCCCATTTGTGACCTGAGTAGACGGCCTGCTGGATCGTGCTCGGAGCCCAGCAATCGCCGACGCGCGTAACGGTCGCGATTCCGGCGTCAGCCCAGCGATCGCGCATCTGTTCCAATTCAATATGAAGATTATCAACCGGCAGACGTGCCGTAATCGTGATCAGAGCGCCGGCCGGAAGCTCCGTTTCGGCGCCGGTCAAGCCATTGGCTAGCTGCGCTCTGCCTTCGCGATATCCAATGACGCTCGTGTACGGAATGACCTCGATCCCCATACGGGCAATCCGCTTGGCGATCGGCAGGGACTCAAGCGTATTGACGGTCCATGAAGAGACGATGGGTGCGGGCGTCACGATTGTGACTTCGTGCCCGGCGTAGCGGCACAGTTCGGCGAGCACTCCGCCCAGGTAATAATGATCGTCGTCCCAGACGATCACCGGGCCTTCGTTCGGATCGCGCCCGGCCATGACGTCGTCCGGCGTGTGGACGGCCGAACTGTCGAAGCCCGGAACCGCAAAGCCGGAGTCTCTGCCCACTCCATCGCGGCGCCATACAGAACCGGTCGCGATCGCCACATGCCGTGCACCGAACTCCAGCACATGCTCGGCTTCGAGCTCGCTGCCCGGATAGATAGACACGTTCGCCATGCGCTCGAGCTGACCCACTCGCCAATCGCGCACGCGCGCCCATTCGGACAGGCCGGGAAGCCGGCTCTCGCGTGTGACCCGCCCGCCGAGGTCGCCGGACGCCTCGGCCAAATGCACCTCAAATCCGCGCCGTGCGGCAGCAAGCGCGGCTTCTAGGCCAGCCGGACCTGCACCAACGACTAGGACCGTCCCTTCGCTCTTCTTCGGCGGAATGAACTCCGGGTGCCAACCACGGCGCCACTCCTCCCCCATGGTCGGGTTTTGCGTGCAGCGGAGGTTGGTCGACGTGTAATCGCTCGACACGCACATGTTGCAGCCGATGCATTCGCGGATGTCGTCGATCCGCCCTTCCTCGATCTTCTTCGGCAGGAACGGGTCGGCGATCGACGGCCGGGCGGCGCCGATGAAATCCAGGATCCCGCGCTTGATCTGCGACACCATCGTATCGGGCGAAGTGAAGCGACCGACCCCCACCACCGGCTTCGAAGTCAGTTGCTTGACGAAGCGGGTATACTCTTCCTGGAAGCCTTCCTTCGCGAACCGCGACGTCTGGCTGTCATTCGGCCAGTTCGAGATGTTCACGTCCCACAGGTCGGGCAATTCGGCGAGCATCTCGATCACATCGCGAGCTTCGCCGTCGTGAGTCAGCCCGGTATCGCCGATCAGCTCGTCGGCGCAGAAACGGACCGCCACCGCGCAACGATCGCCTACGGCCTCCTTAGTATCCTCGATCAGTTCGCGCAGGAGCCGAGCGCGATTCTCGAGGCTGCCGCCATATTCGTCGGTGCGGTCGTTCTTGCGACGTTGAAGAAACTGGTGCGCGATCGAAAGGTCGTGCGTCGCATAGACGTAGACGATGTCGAAGCCCGCCTTCTTCGAACGCAGCGCCGCGTCGCGGTGCCATCGCCTGAGATCGCGAATGTCCTGTTTGTCGACCGCCCGCGCCTGCACGGGATAGCCGTAGATGATCGGTCGATGCGAAGGTCCGAGCGGGGCCATGCGCGTGCCCCAGTTCGCAACCGAGGCGCCGTGATGCATGATCTCGATCGCCGCCAAAGAGTCATGCTCGTGCACTGCGTCCGCCATCAAGGCCATGGCCGGGATATCGCGATCATCCCACAGGCGGCCTTCGTGAAAAGGCTCACAATCGGCAGTCGGATGGATCTCCGTTTCTTCGGTAGCGACGACGGCCCAGCCGCCCTCCGCCTTGATCGCGCGAAGCCGAGCGATTGTCTCCGGCTGCGTCCAGCCGATGCCTGTGCAATGCGGCACCTGGTAGAAGCGGTTGCGCGCCGTAACCGGCCCGATACGCACCGGCTCGAACAGGATGTCGTAGCGAGGGTCGCGGGTCATGACGCGAGTCTCATCGGTGAGAGGATCGAATCGAGGGTTTGGCCAAGCAAGTCGACGATCATGTCGAGCTCGCTATCGGTCACATTGTAGGGCGGTGCGAGCAGGATATGGTCTCCGCTCCGTCCGTCGACGGTTCCTCCGCTGGGATAGATCAGGAGGCCGCGCTCGAAAGCATCCGCCTTGGCGCGCTGGTGCATTGCCAGCGCGGGGTCGAACGGGGCTTTTGTGGAGCGGTCGGCGACCAGCTCGATCGCCTGGAGCAATCCGCGGCCGCGGATGTCGCCGACGTGCGTGTGATTGCCGAACCGCTCGGTCAGAAGCGCTGCCAAGCGCGCACCCGCTTCGTCGACGCGGGAAAGAAGTCCTTCGTCTCCTATGACGTTTTGAACGGCGAGTGCGGCGGCGCAGCCCACCGGATGCGCATTGTACGTCTGCCCATGTTTCAGCGCCCCTGACCCTCGCGCGATAGCCTCGTATACGTCACTCGTGCAGACCGTCGCGCCGATCGGCTGGTAGCCGCCACCGAGCCCCTTTCCCAACGTCGTGATATCGGGAACCACATCGTCCTGCTCGCACGATAGAAACGTGCCGGTCCTTCCCGACCCGCACATCACCTCGTCGAGGATAAGGAGGATCCCGCAGCGGTCGCAGATTTCGCGGACGAGTTTCAAATATCCAGGCACTGGCGGTACCGCTCCCGCAGTTGCGCCGACGACAGTTTCCGCCACGAACGCCATGACCGTTTCCGGACCGAGCTTGAGGATTTCCTCCTCGAGCGCCTCGGCTGCCCTGCGACCATAATCTTCGGGAGATTCTCCCGGTTCGGCAAAACGATATTCGAAGCAAGGATCGATTAGAGCAACATCGATGAGCAGCGGGGCATAGGGCGCGCGACGCCACGCGCTTCCGCCTGCAGCGAGTGCGCCGAGAGTATTGCCATGATAGCTGAGACGCCGGGCGATCACATGCGTCCGACCGGTGTCGCCGCGCTCAAGATAATATTGCCGGGCAAGCTTAAGTGCGGCCTCGATCGCTTCAGAGCCGCTGCTCGTATACCAGACGCGGTCGAGCGAACCCGGTGACATTGTGGCGATGAGGTCGGCAAGCTCTTCGGCTGCATCACTGGTAAAAAAGCCCGTGTGGGCATATTCGAGGCGCGCGGTCTCCTCGGCAATCGCAGCTACGACTGCTGGGTTACCATGCCCGAGGCATGACACGGCGGCTCCCCCACATGCGTCGAGATAGCGGCGGCCATCCGAGTCGATGAGGAAAATGCCCTTTCCGCGAACGGCGACGGGCGGAGATCCTGAAATCGATCGGTGAAAGACGTGCCCCGCGCTCATTACGTCACACTAACGTCCGCAACGGTCGCATTAAAGCTGCCGCTATTTTTCCTGAACCAATCGCCCTAGGCTGATTACGGGGAGGGCCATGAAGGCGGCACGCATCCTTCTTGCAGCGGTGGCATTGGCGAGCGCCGCGCCGGCCACTGCCGAGCTCGATCTCAAACGCGCGGGGGTTAGCCATCTTCCGAACGGCCTGACCGTCATCATGCTGGAGGATCACAGTTTTCCGCTGGTCAGCGTGCAAATGTTGTACAAGAGCGGTTCGGCCGCCGAGGTTACCGGGAAGACGGGCCTGGCGCATTTCCTTGAGCATCTGGCTTTCCGAGCTAGCCAGAACTTTCCCAACGCCCGCGCAACCGAGCTGATCTATGACAGCGGCGGCGAGTGGCACGGCTACACCGCAATGGACCAGACGACCTATTTCGCGACGATGCCGAAGGACGGTCTCGATCTCCTACTCAAAATCGAAGCCGACCGGATGGCGCGAACCGTGATCGATCCTGCCTCGATTGAGGCGGAGAAGGGCGCGGTGATTACCGAATTGCACAGCTACGAGAACGATCCCGCGTCGGTGCTGCAGGAAGCGGTGACCCGGACCGCCATCCAGGCGCATCCCTACGGAAGTCCGATGGCCGGCTACGTCAGCGACGTCGAGCACCTGACTCCCGACGACGCTCGCGCTTATTATGCGAGCCACTACGCGCCAGGTAACGCCGTGCTCGCGATCGTCGGCGACTTCACTCCGACCCAAGCCAAAGCGCTCGTCGCCAAAGCTTTTGCGGACGTGTCGGCGCGACCCGTTGCGCAGCCCAACCTCACGACGGAACCGCCGCAGAGAGGCGAACGGCGAACGCGGCTAGCGGGCCCGGTGGATCGACAATATTTCCAGCTCGCCTTTCCTTCTCCGGCGGTATCGAATCCCGACTTTCCGGCCTTGCTGGTCCTGCAGCAGATCCTGTCAGGCGGCTCAGGCCTGAACCTTCGCCAGAGCGATTGGGCGAGTTCACCGGCCGAGAAGGGATCGCTCCTTTCCGGTGTTACCGAGGACATTGCGACATGGCTGCCGCCGACGCACGATCCGTTCCTCTTCATCGTCAGCGGTTCGATTGCGGCGAAGGCCGATCCGAGCGCGCTCGAGCGCGACGTCGAAATGCGGATCGCGACCCTGCGCGACCATCCCGTCTCTCAACCGAAGCTGGTTGCAGCCAAAGCGGCCGTCGCGCGAGCCATTGCCCAAGACGTCCTGACCACGGAGGATGCCGCTCACCAGCTCGCCTTCTTCGAAGGCATTGGCGCCCTCGACCTGCTGCTAGACGCGCCGCGTCGCATTGGTGCCGTCACTGCCGCTGACGTTCAGGGCGTCGCGCGCACTTATATCGTGCCCGACAGGCTCACGGTCGGCTGGATGGTTCCCGGCAAATCGCAGGCGATGCAGACCGGCTCAGCCAACGCGCGGCCGGCAGCGGACCGTCCCGGAACGCCATCGGCGACCGTCTCGGAAAATCCGCCGCAGCTCCGTCGTTTGTCGGGTGGGTTGCCGGCGATCGTCCAGCGGAACTCGCTTTCCGACACGGTCGCGGTCGAGCTCCTTCTTTCAGCGCCGTCCGAACGCGGCGAGCACCCCGAAGACCTCCCCGGACTCGATGCGGTGATGCGCTCCGGAGCGCCGGAGGAGCTCGGCGACCTGGTAAGGCAATCCGTAACTGCCGCGAGTCAGCGGCGAGCGGCTGAACCGCGAAGCTACGACCCGGCAACACGGTTGGAGCAGCTGATCGCGTCGCAAATGGCACTGCACACGAACAACGCGCCGACGCCTTTGGCGGTGATTGTGAGCGGCAATGTCGAACCGGGCAAAGCCTTCGACTTGCTCGAGCGGCAAGTTGGCCGGACACCGCCTGGAAAAATGGCTGACGCAAGGCCGAGGGCAGTTTCCAACAAGATCGTGACTGAGCGGATCCCCAAGCCCTTGTCGCAGGGCGGCCTTGGCTATGTGGTTGAAGCTCCTCCTCCAGGGACCCGCGAAGCGCTCGCCTGGCGGATGCTGCTCTACGTCCTCACGCACGATTATTCCGGCCGCCTCGGCCGGTCCGCGATCGGAGCCAAGGGCATCGTTTATTATATCGGAAGCGGCCTTCGAACCGACGGGCGACGGTCTTGGGTGACGATCTCGACGGGCGTGGATCCCGACAAGGCGGACGCCATGGAAGCCGAGCTTAGAAACGCGCTCAGAGGACTCGTGAGCGAGCCGCCGACAGCTGCCGAAGTGGACGCCGCTCGAAATCACCTTCTGGGCCGCGATTTGACCGCTGCTCAGAGCAATGGGGAGCTCGTTGCGAAGCTTGCCCGGGATTTTGTCGAGACCGGCGGCCTCAGGTCGCACGAACAGCTGCGCGCCCAACTTCAAACCATCACGCCGGCCGACCTTGCAGATGCGGCGCGAGCCTTTGGCGATGGGACGATCATTCGCGTGGATGTTGGAGCCGCGCCATGAAGAGTGTGCTGGGACAACTGGCGGCGATGGCATTGCTGGTCGCGATCGCTGGCCGAGTTGAGGCGGCGCGCGAGCCCGTGCTCAAGCAGGTCAATCTGCCGCACAGCTATTATTGGCGCGAACTCTACATTCCTCAGCTGACGACCGGCCCCTCGAGCGTGAGCTTTACGCCCGACGGCAAAACCCTGGTGTACAGCATGGGCGGTTCCCTCTGGCGGCAGGAGATCGGATCCGACGAAGCCGTCGAGCTGACGCATCCGCGCGGTGCCTATGACTATCAGCCTGACGTAGCGAGTGATGGGGGCAGCGTTGTTTTCAGCCGCTACAACGGCACCGGTATCGAGCTTTGGCGGCTCGATCTCGCCAGCGGCCGCGAGCAGGCGCTCACTTCGGGCGGCGCAGTCAATGTTGAACCGCGGCTGTCGCCCAACGGTAAGCGCATCACATGGGTGTCGACGCAGGGCACCGGTCACTTCAACCTGTTTGTCGCCGACATCGGTCCGGTGGGATTGCGTAACGCACGGCCGCTCCTCGGAGAACGCCGGAGCAAGATCAGCCGCTATTATTATTCACCCTACGACCATGTGCTGAACCCGTCCTGGGCCCCGGACGGCAAGCGGATTCTCTATGTCTCCAATCCGGAAATTGCCTGGGGCACCGGCGACATCTGGTCGGTCGCCGTCGACCACGCCAACGACCGACGAAAGCTCGTGAGCGAGGAGACAAGCTGGAGCGCTCGCCCCGAGACCTCGCCCGATGGTCATCAGATCCTGTTCGCCAGCTATCATGGGCGGCAATGGCGCCAATTATGGCTGACGACGCCAGACGACGGCGCGGCTCCGCTCCCACTCACCTTCGGCGATTTCGACCGGTGGAATGCCCGCTGGTCGCCGGACGCTCAGCGCATTGCCTACATCAGTAACGAGCATGGTAACACGAGCCTCGTCGTTCAGGATTTCATTGGCGGTGCACTGACACAGATCGTTGCCGCCAAGAGGCGATATAAGGATCCGCAAGGACGGTTGACGCTCGACATTCGCGACGAACAAGGCCGTCCTGTGCCGGCGCGCGTCGCCGTGCTCGGCAGCGACGATAGAGCGGCTGCGCCGGACTCATCCTGGATGCACGCGGACGACGGCTTCGATCGCAAGTTGCAGTCAACCGAAACGCATTATTTCCATTGCACGTCTCCTTGCACCGTAGAAGCGCCGGTGGGCGCCGCCTCGGTCTGGGTACAGCACGGATTTCGCTACGCGCCATGGCGGCAGACGGTGAGGCTGGTCGCCGGGGCGGATCGGACGATTACCGTGAAACTGCAGCTAAACGACTTGCCGCAAACATTCGGCAAGTGGCGCAGCGCCGATCTGCACGTCCACATGAACTACGGCGGCGCCTATCGGAACACTCCGGAGAACCTCGCGCGCCAGGCACGCGCCGAAGATCTCGACGCGGTCTACAACCTCATTGTGAACAAGGAGGAGCGGATACCCGACATTGGGTATTTCCGCTCAGATCCCGATCCGGCGGGCGGTGGCGATGTGCTCATCATGCACGCCCAGGAATATCACACCAGCTACTGGGGGCACCTCGGTCTGCTGCACCTTTCCGATCATGTTCTGACGCCCGATTTCTCGGCCTACCAGCATACTGCACTTGCCAGTCCCTATCCGGACAACGGGGTCATCGCCGACCTCGCCCACGCGCAAGGCGGCCTGGTGGGCTACGTGCATCCGTTCGACACTGAGATCGACCCAGCGAAGGAGAAGTCGCTTAGCAACGAGCTTCCCGCCGATGTGGCGAACGGCAAGGTCGATTACATGGAGATTGTCGGTTTTTCCGATCACAAATCGACCGCGGCAATCTGGTACCGCTTGCTCAACCTCGGCTATCGGATCCCCGCCGGGGCCGGCACCGATGCCATGGCCAATTACGCGTCGTTGCGCGGGCCGGTGGGCATGAACCGGGTGTTCCTCGATACGAGGGGCGATACGAGTCCGGCGGCGGTCAAGGCAGCGCTCAAGGCTGGCCGTACGTTCGCGAGCAACGGTCCGTTGCTTGGTCTCGAGCTGGCTGACAAGCGACCTGGTGATACGGTGACGCTCGGCGCGCCCGGCAAGGTCGGCTACCGGATCGCGCTGCGATCACCCGTAGCGGTCGATCACCTCGAACTCGTGCAAAATGGAAAGGTCGTGAAAAGCTTCGCGTTGAAGGGCGATCGCCGCAGGCTCGATGCCGAAGGCGACCTGCCAATCGATGCCGGCGGTTGGCTGCTATTGCGCGCGTGGAACGACGGCTCTGATCCCCAGGTGCTCGATCTGTACCCCTTCGCCACGACGAGCCCGATCTATCTCGATCTGCCTGGCGTCAGACCGCAAGCGCCAGCGGACGCCGCTTACTTTGCGGCATGGTTGGACCGTGTGATTGCTGAGGCGGGAAGCCGGACCGATTACAGGAATGCGTGGGAACGGCGGGCCACGCTCGATTACCTGCGCAAGGCGAGAGATCATTACGTCAGTTTGATGCAAGGCGGGTTGGACGACCAGGCTCGTTAGAGTCGCGGCTAACCAAGCACCCGCCCTGTTCGCAGCAAGCTCGGACATTTGGCCAAGCAGTAATCGATGTCTGGTGGAACCTAGATGAGGGAATCAGGAACGAAGGTCTCGGTCGCCACGTCATAGTAACCATCGAAGAAATCAATGCGTTCAACGCCAACGAGGGTGTCTTGTCCGCCAAAACCATTGTTGTCCGTGAGAATGGTGGAGGCGTTCGCAGCGGTGATCGTGAATTCATCGAAGAAGCCGGATGCGCTCACCGTGTCAATTCCGACTCCGCCGTTGATCTGATCATTGCCCGCACCGCCATCGAGCCAATCATCGCCTGCGTCCCCGTAAAGGAAGTCGTCGCCCTCCTCACCGAACAGGAAGTCACCATGTAGTCCGCCGTGGATAGTGTCATTTCCTGGTCCGCCATTTAACCAATCTGCGCCGCCGTTGCCGTTGAGGACATCGTTGCCGTCTTCACCCGACACCGTGTCAGAACCCGCGCCGGCTGATAGCCCGTCAAGCCTAATATTACCTCTTGGGACATAGGCTAAGGTCTGCATTTCGGGCCTTTGCGGACATTCAGCAGCATTCTTAGG
>JBKPLG010000025.1:0-20077 GCA_046731515.1 Pseudomonadota bacterium
CTTGGAAGGTTCGCCGTGTCGACCGGGCGGAGACGCGAGAGTTCATCCGCACGGCTTGGTCGGGTGTGTCATTCAGCGTTCTTGCCGAACCCGAGAATTCTCGGCGATTTGTGGTCGCGTTCGCCGATGCCGCGAAATTTCTAATCGATTTCGATAAGTTGGAAATCTCGGTTCATGGCATTGGACCATGCTCGAACCAGAGCATCCGCCACCTGCTTGACGATCAGATCCTCCCTAGGATCCTCGCGCATGAGGGCGAGCTTGTTCTTCACGCCGCTGGCGTAGCCGCCGCCAATGGGACGATCCTTTTCATAGGAGCATCCGGCTCGGGCAAGTCGAGCATTGCCGCAGCCATGCACAATTGGGGATTCCGGCTGCTTGGAGACGATGCAATCGTCGTTTCGACCCCCGGAAGTGGCGCTGCCCGGCCCGTCTATCGAAGCTTGAGGCTGTTCCCCGACTCAATCGCCGCGCTCGTCGACTCCACGGCTGAGCTGACACCTGTCGCCGCGTACACGACTAAGCGCAACGTCGCCTATCCTGACGATAGTCCGTCCGACGAATCGCTCCCAATCCAGGCGGTTTTCCTTCTCGATCCGGCGCATAGCCAAAGCGTTTCTATTGAGCCTCTAAGATCCGCCGAGTCCTGCATGGCCTTTGTCGAGCATAGCTTCTGGATGGATCCGACGGACCTTACGCGCACCAAGCAGCGAATCATAAAGGCAAGCGCTCTCGCCGGTTCGGTACCGACATTTCACCTCGCCTATCCGCGTGACTATTCCACGCTTCCGGCAGTCCGTGACGCGATCATTGCCGTCCTGGACTGATTGGCGGACTGAGCATGGCAGATCCAACGGGCTACAGCATCCTAAGCTACGGTCACATGATCAATTGTGAGCCGCGGATGTCCGCCTACGCAGAGGCGCTTCGCCGTGCCGTCACGCCGGGATGCACGGTAATCGATATTGGCGCGGGGCCCGGGATTTTTTCAATCCTCGCCTGCAAATATGGGGCCGGCCGGGTCATTGCCATCGATCCCGACGATTCGATTGAGCTCTTGCCTGAGATTGCTGACGCGAACGGCTGCGCGGAGAAGATCACGGTCTTCAAAGGATTGTCGACCCATTATGAACCGTTGGCCGCGGACGTGATCGTCTCCGACATTCGCGGCATCCTGCCCTTGTTTGAAGGGCATATCGGGACCATCGCCGATGCTCGAGAGCGGCTGCTAGCGCCTGGAGGAACTCTCATCCCGCGGCGCGATGTCCTGCGACTGGCGCTCGCGCGCACAGGTAAGGATTGCCGGCCATATGAGGAGCCGTGGACTTCTAACAATTTCGGAGTCGATCTCACCCCCGGCCATCGCTTTGCAGTGAACACTATCAGCAAAGTGAATTTCGAGGCTGCCGACTTGCTCTCTCGACCCGAGACACTGGCCATTCTCGATTACGATACGATCACGGAACCGGAAGTTGTGAGTGATTTCGATCTCGTCGTCGCGGAAGGCGGCGTCGCCCACGGCCTGGCGTTGTGGTTCGACGCTGATCTGGCCGACGGGATTGGCTTCTCCAACGCTCCGGGCGAACCGCGGCAGATTTATGGCCAGACGCTTTTCCCGTTCGAACGGGCAGTCGAAGTAGCTTCGGGTGATCATGTTGTCGGAGAGCTTGGGGCGCGGCTGATCGACGGAACCTATGTCTGGACGTGGCGAACCTCCATCAGTGGGTTCGAATTTCGCCAGTCGAGCTTTCTTGGCAGCGTGGTCGCGCCAGACAAGCTTCGCGCCAAAGCCAGCACATTCTCGCCGCCGGTGCACCCCGCCCATCAAATCGATCGTTATTGCCTGTCGCTGTTCGACGGAAAACGAAGCCTGCAGGCTCTCGCCGAAGACGCGCAGGCGAAATTCCCGAAAGCATTTCGAGATCTTTCAGCGGCTCTCAATTACGTGACTCGCCTCGCGGGTCGTTATGAAGATATGTGAGCCGCGAGCATGACTGATATCCTCCGACAGCGATTGAAAGCTTCGCCCGACGCTTTTGCCAGCGCCGTGGGTCCGGAAACCGTCCTCCTCCAGGTAAAGCGTGGCACCTATTACGGTCTCGACCCGATTGGCACGCGAATTTGGACGGGACTCAACGAAGGTCGCAAACCGGCGGAGATCTGCCAGCAGATCGCCGCTGAACATGACGTCCCCATTGAAACGGTTGAAGCTGACGCGCGAGCCTTCCTAGAAGACCTCAGAGCCAATGAGATTGTCATTGCGGATTGATGCTCATTCAGGCTCAGGCCCGCCGACCGCGCCGACAAAGGCCCTCCGCCTGCGCCCCCGTGACTGGTTGGACCTGGCGGCCGCGAGCGTCGCATTGGGAGTCGCGCGGCTGCGCATCGCGTCCCATCGAGCCCGCGTATTTCGGTCCGAGGAGGGGAAAAGTTCACCTGTGATGGACGTGGATCAGCGCATTGAACGAGTCCGTGTTGCCATCATCCGCGCCAGCGGTCGGCTACCCTGGCGCACCGATTGCCTCGTGCAGGCGCTCGCAGCGCGTGATTGGCTCCATCGGCTCGGGGTGGATACGTCCTTGTGCATCGGAATTCCGGAGGACTCGAGCGGCCAGTTTGAAGCCCATGCCTGGCTGATGCATGGAAAATCCGTGATCACCGGCGGAGACATCCGCTCATACATTCCGCTTCTGAATTCGGGGACGGGGATCGAGCTCAACCGATCCCGTAAGATCTGAGCCTCTGCAACTTGCGTCGCACCGTCGTTATCGCAGCCAATAGCGATTGGAATATCGTCACTTTTCGTCAGGGTTTGATTCATGCGCTGCGAGCGGCCGGCTACGAGCCTCTCGTCGTCGCGGCACCGGATCCCGCTGCAAAGGAGCGGATGGAAGCCCTCGAAATTGAGCGCGTCCGCGTAAACATCGACAGGTCTGGCCTAAATCCTTTTGCCGACCTCAGGCTCCTGCTCCAGTACCGGCGCATTTTGAAGAATGCGGCACCCGTCGCCTTCCTCGGTTTCACCATCAAGCCGAACATTTACGGCTGTATCGCAGCTCGGTTCAGTCGGACTCCGACAATTGCGAATATCAGCGGGCTGGGAACGGTCTTCCTCAAATCCGGCGCGGTGATGAAGCTCGTAATTTCGATGTACCGTTATGCGCTCCGTCACGCCGATGTGATCTTCTTTCAAAATCCAGACGATCGGGAACTGTTCATCGGGAAGAAGCTGGCGAAGCCCGAGCAGGCGCGTCTTCTTCCGGGTTCAGGAATCGATCTTGGACTTTATGCGCCCGTGCCGTTGCCGGAAGGCCCTCCGCGCTTCCTGCTGATAGCTCGCCTCCTTGGCGACAAGGGCGTGCGCGAATTCGTCGAGGCCGCTCGCTCACTGAATGGTCAGCTGCCGGGAGCGAGATTTCAGCTTCTTGGCCCATTCGACGAGGAGAATCGAACGGCGATCCGCAGCGCCGAGCTGCACGAGTGGGCAGAGCAAGGGACGATCGAATATCTTGGTTCCACGGACGACGTGCGGCCCTTCATCGAGCAGGCAAGCGCGATCGTGCTTCCGTCCTATCGCGAAGGCTTGCCGCGGTCGCTGCTGGAAGGCGCAGCCATGGGACGGCCGCTGATAGCAACGGACGTCCCCGGTTGCCGCGAGCTAGTCGAGGACGGAGTGACTGGCTTGCTGTGCGAGGCACGAGATTCGGCATCATTGACTGAAGCCATGAAAAAGTTCGCGCGCCTGTCGCCCGAACAGCGCTGCGGGATGGGACGAGCCGCGCGCAAAGCGGTCGAACAAAGATTCAGCGAAGAGATCGTGCTCCAAGCCTATCTCGACGCGCTGGCGGAGTTGACTCCCGGGATGCGCGCAGCGTGCTGATCTACTGGGCGCTCTTTGCCTTTTTCGCTGTGGGAACGCTGCTCGCGCCTTCGGCCGTCGCGCAACCGCGCTCCAGGCCCGTACTCGCGTTCGGCGCAATCGTCACAACGTTGGTGATCGGTCTTCGGTACAAGGTCGGGGGCGATTGGGAGACTTACGGTTATTGGTTCTCCTACGCTGGCCGCGCCAACCTTGATCAACTGCTGAAATATGGCGATGTCGGCTTCCAGCTCCTCAATTGGGGCGCGGCTCAACTGGATTTCGAGATCTGGGCTGTAAACCTGACGTGTGGCGCCATTTTCTCATGGGGATTGTGGCGATTCTGCAGAACTCAGCCGGAGCCCTGGCTCGCCTTCACAGTGGCGATTCCTTACATGGTGATCGTGATCGCCATGGGATACACGCGCCAAGCCGTGGCCCTCGGCGTCCTCATGGCCGGCCTTGCGTCATTCCAGCACAATTGTTCGACGTTGCGCTTCGCGACCTACGTCGCGATCGCGGCGCTATTTCACAAAACAGCGGTCGTTGCATTCCCGCTGGTCGCACTCGCGAACCCGCGAAATCGCTTGCTCAACCTGCTCATTGTGATTGCCATGAGCTATCTGCTCTACGGCCTGTTCCTCGGCGAAGCGATGGAGGAGTTCGTCCAACATTACATCAGGGCACATTATTCGTCGCAGGGCGCGGGCATTCGTGTCGCGATGACGCTGATCGCGGCAGTTATTTTGTGGATCACCAAAGCGCGGCTCGATTTGAACGAAACGGAGCGGCGAGTGTGGAGGAACTTTTCTCTCGCAGCAGTGGCGGCCCTCGTTCTGCTCTTCCTTCTCCCATCGTCGACGGCGGTAGACCGCATGTCGCTCTACATCATGCCGTTACAATTGGCTGTCTTGTCGCGCGTGCCGCTCGCGATTGGGTCAGCCCAGATGGGAAGGGTGGCGGTTATCGGATACTCGGCGCTGGTCGAATTCGTCTGGCTCAACTACGCCCAGTTCGCAAGCTTTTGGGTCCCTTACCAATTTTACCCGTTCTAAAGGCGCGAAGACCGGACCTGGTCCTCGTTGCACTCGCCCGCCGCCGCCGATAGGTCAGGTGCTCGTTAGCACCGGAGGCTTGGGTGAAAGGCATCATTCTTGCGGGGGGCAGTGGGAGCCGTCTTTATCCGGCAACACTTGCGGTCTCGAAGCAACTGCTTCCGGTTTTTGACAAACCGATGATCTATTATCCTCTGGGAGTGCTGATGCTCGCCGGCATCCAGGATATCCTCATCATCTCTACGCCCGAGGACCTGCCGCGCTTTTCAGACCTGCTCGGGGACGGAAGTGCTTACGGAGTTCGACTAAGCTATGCCCGGCAGGAAAAGCCGGGAGGCCTTGCCGAAGCCTTCATCATCGGTCGGGAGTTCGTCGGCGAGAGTTCGGTCGCCCTTATCCTCGGCGACAATATTTTCTACGGGGCCGGACTGATCGAGCTTGTTCGCGACGCTGCTAGACCCCAACCCGGGGCGACTGTGTTCGCTTACGCCGTGGAAGATCCGGAACGTTACGGCGTGGTCGAATTCGATCCGCAAAGCGATCGCGCGATTTCGATCGAAGAGAAGCCGAAGAAACCCAAGTCGACGTGGGCGGTGACCGGGCTCTATTTCTACGACAATGACGTGTTGGACATCGCCGCTGGGCTTAGGCCTTCCGCTCGAGGAGAGCTCGAGATCACGGATGTCAACCGCGCCTATCTCGACCAGGGCAGGTTGAAAGTGATGCGCCTGGGTCGTGGCTATGCGTGGCTGGATACGGGCACGCCGGATAGCCTCCATGACGCAGCCGCCTTCGTTCGAACGATCGAGCATCGCCAAGGCTTCAAGATCATGTGCCTGGAGGAGATTGGGTTGGAGCTCGGCTATCTGACGCCCGATCAAGTACTCGCGCGAGCAGACGCCCTCGGCAGCAACGACTACGCGGTCTACTTGCGCCGACGCGCATCCGAGCTCGCGGAACAACAGACGCGCTACCCCCGCCAATATGTGGCCGAGTCCAAATGATCCGCAGAATTCTCGTGACTGGGGGCGCCGGCTTCATCGGCAGCGCCGTCGTTCGATTGCTGGTCGGCAAGGGCTACGACGTCATCAACGTCGACAAGCTGACCTACTCGGGTAACCTGGATTCGCTGCGGGAAGTGGCGAACGCGCCGAACTATCGCTTCCATAAAGCGGATATTTGCGATGAAGCCGCTGTGGACGAAGTCTTCGGAGCGGAACGCCCAGACGCAGTGATGCATCTTGCGGCTGAAAGCCATGTCGACCGTTCGATCGATGGTCCAGCGGTCTTCGTCGAAACCAATGTCGTGGGGACGGTTCGGCTGCTGACGGCCGCGTTGCGCTACTGGCGCAGTATGGATGAGAAGGCACGGAACCGCTTCCGTTTTCACCAGATTTCGACTGATGAGGTCTTCGGCCATTTGGCCCTGGATTACGGCATCTTCACTGAGGACACGTCATACGCGCCGTCGTCGCCTTATTCCGCGTCGAAGGCGGCGGCCGATCATTTCGCTCGAGCCTGGCATGTAACCTATGGCTTGCCGGTCGTACTCTCCAATTGCTCGAACAATTACGGGCCCTTCCACTTTCCCGAAAAGCTCATCCCGTTGACGATCGTCAATGCCATCGAGGGCCAGCCACTGTCGGTTTATGGAAAGGGGCGAAACGTTCGCGATTGGCTCCACGTTGAAGATCACGCCCGAGCGCTTGAGATGATCCTCACTCGCGGCGAGATCGGCGAGAGCTACAACGTCGGCGGTCGAGCGGAGCGCAGCAATCTCGCCGTGGTCGAAACGATTTGCGATCTTCTCGATCGTAAACGGCCTCGCGCGGATGGCGGCAGCCATCGCGACCTCATTGACTTTGTTCCCGATCGGCCCGGACACGATCTTCGCTACGCCATCGACCCTTCGAAGATCGAAAATGAGCTGGGCTGGACGGCCGACCATAACTTCGAGCAGGGGCTGGAGGAAACGGTCGACTGGTATCTTGAAAACGAATGGTGGTGGCGGCCGATTTGGGACGGTCGTTATAAGGGCGAACGGCTCGGCATCGCTTCATGACGAATGGTGTCGGTGGGTCTTCCGCCGGGGTGCTCTACATCAGCTATGACGGCATGCTCGAGCCGCTCGGCCAGTCCCAGGTCCTGACCTACCTCGAGAAGCTTGCGCCCGGTCGACGAATCCACCTCATCAGCTTCGAGAAGGCGGACCACTGGAATGAACGCGAGCATTGCGACGCCATTTCCCGGCGCATCGCCGCTGCGGGCATTCGTTGGCACCCGCTTCGCTATCACAAAAGACCGACCGGACCCGCCACGGCATTCGACATCGCCGTCGGCAGCGCCGTTGCGATCGCCCTCACGCTCCGCCATCGACTGACACTCGTGCATGCCCGGAGCTACGTGGCCGGGGTGATGGCTTTAGCGGTCAAGCGGGCGAGTGGGGCAGCGTTGCTGTTCGACATGCGCGGCTTTTGGGCTGACGAGCGAGTCGATGGAAATCTTTGGCCGGCGGGCGGGAAACTCTATCGCGGCGCCAAGAATATTGAGCGGCGGCTGCTACTCGCCGCAGATCACATCGTAACTCTGACCCACGCTTCCGAGGAGGAGCTGCGTCGCTTTCCCTACCTGGTTGGGCGAACCCCGTCGATCACAGTCATCCCCACGTGCGCCGACCTCGATTGCTTCACGATCCAGGCAGAATCCGAGCGTCAACCGTTCGTCCTCGGCCATATTGGTTCGGTCAGTACCTGGTATCTGCTCGATGAGATGATGCGTTGTTTCCTTCTGCTGCGCGAGCAGTCGCCCGGCGCTCGTCTACTGATCGCAAACCGCGGCGAGCACGAGTTGATTTTCAGCCGGGCATCGGCACACGGAATAAGTGAGCAGGACATGGAGCTGGTAACGGCGACGCACGCCGAAATTCCCGCGCTGATCGCGCGGATGACCGCGGGGATGGCGCTGATCAAGCCAGCCTATTCGAAGATTGCCAGTGCCCCAACCAAGCTTGCCGAATATCTCGGTTGCGGAGTGCCATGCCTCGGCAATTCCGGAGTCGGAGATGTTGAAAATATCCTGGAAGGCCGAGGTGTCGGGGTCGTGCTTAAGGATTTTGGCCGCGCCGAGCTGTGTAACGGAATGCAACGTCTGATCGAGCTGTGCCGGCAACCCGGCCTCCGACAGCGCTGCCGAGATGTGGCGATGGAATTGTTTTCCGCCGAGAAGGCGGTTGCGGATTATGCCGCCATCTACAATCGTCTCGGGTGCCGTCGGTAGATGCGGCTAACGGCCTTCGCCCGTTACGGACCGAGAGCCGCCAGCACCCGACAGCGTCTGCTGCAATATTTCCCGTACCTCCGAGGGGCTGGCATCGAGGTCGAATGTCACGCTCTCCTCGACGATGACTATGTCGCGAGCCTTGCGACCGGTGAGCGATATCCGTGGCGGCGCATTATGGGCGCCTATGCAATGCGTGTCCGAGACGTAATTGACGCTCGAAAAAGCGATGTGTTGTGGGTCTATTCCGATCTGTTCCCTTATTTCCCGGCCTTCTTCGAGCGGTTGATGACGCCGAGCGAACCACGCATCGTCTACGATCTGGATGACGCCTTCTTCCAGCAATATGCCAATAGTCGAAATCCGATTGTTCGCGCGCTTGCGGGTCGCAAGTTCCAAAAGCTTTTCGGGCGAGCCGCGGCGTGCTGCTGCGGCAATGCCCATTTGCTCGAATATGCTGAGAGCTGCGGCGCCCGCGGCATCGTCCTACCCACCGCTGTCGATACGAAGGTCTATCGTCCGACGGCTGAAGCTCGAACCGACAGACCTTTCACGATCGGCTGGATCGGATCGCCGTCAACCTGGCCACAGGTCCGCCCTTATTTACCGTTGTTGGAGCAGCTCTGTCGCGACCACGACGTGCGCGTGCGGGTGGTCGGTGCAGGGAAGAGTGCTGAATCCGACCAGTTTGCGAACCTGACGCTAATCGGGTGGAACGGAGCCGATGAGGTCGCCGAGATTCAGAAAATGGACATCGGCATCATGCCGTTGTTCGATGGTCCATTCGAGCGCGGCAAGAGCGGCTATAAGCTCATCCAATATATGGCGTGCGGCCTGCCCGTTGTTGCTTCGCCCGTTGGCGCCAATCGGGAAATCGTGAGCAACAACACAGGCATTCTTGCCGCGGACGTGGCAGAGTGGCGCGAGGCGCTTTTGCGACTGATCGGCGACAGCGAGCTGCGAAGCCGGCTCGGCCGGAACGGGCGGAAACGGGTGGAGGCGCACTATTCGCTCGCCAGTCAGGCGCCGCGGCTGATCGACCTGCTAAAGTCCGCGGCGCGACAAAGTTGAGGATGACCGTCAGCGTCGCCAAGCGCATTTCGCTTATCCTTCCCGACCTCGGAGGAGGAGGGGCCGAACGTGTTGCGCTCACTCTCGCCGAAGACATGCTTGGCGCAGGTCATGAGGTGGACCTTGTACTGATTGGCGAGGGCGGCGCGCTGCTGCCGCTCGTGCCCCCGCAGGCTCGAATCATCGAACTTCGGGCCGCTCGTATTCGCAATGCTTTGGTTCCACTGGTTCGATATTTTCGGCACCGAAAACCGGATGCGATGCAGGCCCTCATGTGGCCGGTCACGGCCTTGGCCATTCTGGCTCGTCGCCTGGCCGGCTCTCCCGGCAGACTCGTCGTCAGCGATCACACCACGCTATCGCGGCATTATCGTGGGCGCGGGCGATTCCATCGCATCCTGCTCAAGGCGACGGTGCGCGCGCTTTATCCGCTGGCCGACGCGCGAATCATGGTCTCGGAGGCCGCAGCCGACGATCTCGCGGGCTCAACCGGCATCGATCGTTCCAGCCTGACGGTCATCTACAATCCCGTGCTAAAACCCGCTGAATCGGTCGCGCGCGCCGACGACGCATGGCAGTTGGAGGGTGTACGCTTACTCAGTGTGGGCGCTCTCAAATCGTCAAAGAACTTTTTCTCGCTACTCCAGGCGTTCGCCACCATCGCGGCGAAGCGCCGCGCCCAGCTGATGATTTTGGGTGATGGCCCGCTTCGGATCGAGCTACTGCAGCGCGCCGCGGAACTAGGCGTTGCGGATCGCCTGATCATGCCTGGCTTCGCACTCGATCCCTGGCCATATTACGCCTCGGCAGACCTATTCGTCTTGTCTTCGGACTACGAGGGTTATCCGCTTGTCCTGGTGGAAGCCCTGCTCAGCGGCTTGAATGTCGTCAGCACGGACTGCCCTAGCGGACCCCGGGAGATCCTTGATGAAGAACGTTACGGGCGACTGGTGCCGGTGGAAGACGCCGAGGGCCTCGCCAAGGCAATCGCTGAAGCGCTTGCCCACCCGCTTGCACCAGAGCTTCTGAAGCAGCGCGCCGCACAGCTCGCCGGCGGAGCGCTCGAGGCTTATCGGCGGGTTATGTTGATTGAGACCGGCTCGGCCAGATCAAAACACCGACAAGGTGGCCACGACTGACGGCTAGTCGCCAGTACGGCGGAGCGGTATGCTCCGTCCATGGACGCGCGCACGAGGAAGCACCATCAGCTCGAAGATGAGGCGACCGACGAGGCTCGGGTGCTGGCGGAGACGATCACCGCCAAGCGCGATCGTCTGCTTGCCTCACTGACGCTGATCGCGGGGATCGGGCTCATTGTCGCGCTCCCTTTCGCCCTACGCGCGGGCGCCGAATTTTTCATGCCGGTAACGGCCGCCCTGGTCATAGCGATCGCTTTGGTGCCTTTGCTCGAATGGTTCGAGCGGAGGGGAGTTCCATCGCGCTTATCCGCCGGGCTTTGCCTCGTGATTTTCATTATGTTGGCGATGTTCGCGATCGGGTCAATCGTTATTCCGGCGACGAATTGGGTTGCCCAGGTCCCCTCCAAGATCGACAAGGTACGCGAGACGCTCGAACCGGTCCTTGACCTCTACAAGAATCTCGACCGGTTCATCGATCGCACGGTCTCGCAAATCGCGATCACTCAGGAGCAGACGAGGGCGGTGCGCATAGAGACGCCCAATTCGATGCTCGGACTTCTCACGAGCTCGGCTCCGCATCTGTTGATCCAGCTGTTCTTCGCGCTTCTCGTGATCTTCTTCTTCCTCGCCGGCTGGACGGCGATGCGCAAGAAGACGATCGTCAGCCGCGGCAGCTTCGAAGGTGCACTGACGACCGCTCGAGTGATCCAGCAGGTCGTCGACGCCACTTCGACCTATCTCGGGACGATCACGCTCATTAATATCGGTCTGGGAACGCTTACCGCCCTTGCGCTGTGGTGGCTCGGAATGCCCTCGCCAGTGATGTGGGGCGGCATCGTCGCCGTGCTCAACTACATACCCTATCTCGGTCCGATCGCTTGCGCCCTGCTGCTGTTCCTCGGCGGACTGATGACCTATTCTGACGTTTGGGGTGCGTTGCTTCCGCCGACGGTGTTCATCGGCTTCCATTTGATCGAGGCCAATTTCTTCACTCCCATGGTTGTAGGGCACCGGTTGACGATCAGCCCGCTCTCGATCCTGATATCGCTGTCCTTTTGGGCCTGGGTCTGGGGCACGACGGGCGCGTTGCTGGCGGTACCGCTACTGATCATAATGAAGACGATTTTCTCCGCGGCTGGCACCCCTGACATTGCCGGATTCCTCTTCGAGCACGGCACTTTGACCCACGTTGGGGACCCTGACGAGGAAGAAGAAGACGAGCGCCGTGAAATGCAGCCGGCGATGGTTGACACTCCGGAGCGCCAACCGTAGGTGCCGCGCACGCCAAAAACGCGGGTGTAGCTCAGTCGGTTAGAGCGCCGGCCTGTCACGCCGGAGGTCGCGGGTTCGAGTCCCGTCACTCGCGCCACTTTTCACTCATGATTAGTGTGGATTAAACCTCATCGATGGCCGGCGACGCATCCGCTTACGCTGCCTTGGGCCTTGAACCGGGCGCCGATGCGGCCGAGATCGAAAGAGCTTACAAGAAGCTGATCAAGCAATATCACCCGGATCGGGAAGGCGGAGATGCCGGTCGCGCCGCCGAGGTCATCCGCGCCTATCGGGAGCTTTGCCGGGAGCGAAACGAGGATCTGATCATCGACGAGACAAGCTTTGATCATCCCAAAGGAAAAGTTTCGTGGTTACGCGCTTCCGCGATCGCCGCTGTTGGGCTCATCTTGTTAATATTGGTTGCGGGGCCCGCGGGTCGTTCGCTCAAGCGCCTATCGACTGCTCGCGGCCCTGCGGCGCAAGTCGACAAAGCGGCACAGACCGCGGCAGCGAGCGAAATCATGAATCAGCCGCTCTCTCTCGCAGCTGTGGACGGAGCTGTTCGCCATGCCGTCCAAATCGTTCGCAGCCAGGACGAGATGGCTCTCGCGAGCGCCAGCCGCGATTGCCATCATAAATTTCGCCTGAAACCGAACCTGATTCAGCTCGATCGATGCGCCGCCTTTGACGATGCCGTCATCCAGCTCCAGAACCGCGACCCGTTGCGCGATCGGGGACCGTTTAGCGAGTTGGCCGTGACTGGGCGGCAGATGAGCGCGGGGACCTTGTTGTCAGACGATTATTTGGCGGTCGACAGCCGGCTGGACCGAATTCGTTCACGCGTCGAATTGGCACTCGCGTCACGCGTGCCAGAACCCGAACTTTCAGCAGATTAGCGCTGCGCGGCGAGAGTGGCGGAGCCGCCGCCAGCAGTGCCTGGTGCCTCAGCTTTGCCGAGCGGCTTTTCGTTCACGGCGGCCGCTTGGTCCGACAACGTCCAGCGCAGATTATCGGAAGCCTCGAATTTCTTGAGGTAATCCTCGTGGGTGGCCTGATCCGACGCCTTTCGAGCGACGAGGTTGAACCGGACCGCAACGCGCTTGTCGCCGCGCATCGAGGGCGTCAGCTTAATTGCCTCCGCTCCAGGGATCTTTGCCACGGCCTCGGCCACCGTACCGGGCTGTGTCGCAATCCGATGCCCAACGGCGAGCGCCGCATTGCGGAGAGCAAGCGCCTGCGGCTCGTGCCCGCCGTAGCTCTTCGTGAACGCCGCGGGCTGACCCCAGCCACCGCTCCAGCGATAGAAGATGTGGGCTCCGACAACCGCGTTCTTGGCCAGCGTGGACGCCCAATAAGGTACGACATAATCGGCGTGATAGTGGGTCGAATAGCCGACCGGTCCATAGACGTAACCGGAAAGGGCTGCCTCGGCTACTCGATAGGCTCGATTCCAGCCTTCCCGATCCGGTTGGCGGTATAGCGAACCGTCGCAGGTGAAGGTGAATTGGCAGCCGGTCGGCCGCGTTGACCCCTCATATATCACTCCGCAGACGCTCGCTGGAAACGCAGGGTGCCGAACGCGATTGAGCACGACCTGGGCGACCGCGCGCTCACCGTCGACGTCTTGGCTGCCCGCTTCGTAATAGACCGCGCTTGCGAGGCATTGGAGCGCCTGCGTCCGTGCCGCCGAGCCGCCCTTGAAAACGAAGGCTGGAGCTGCCGGGTTCGGCCCACGCGCCACAGGGATGGTCTGGTTCACCTGGAGCGCCTGCTGGGGTGCGAGTTGGCGAATCAGCAATGGCGGAGGGGTTGGTGCCGCCGAATCCTCGGTGGCGGAAAGCGTCCGAGTTTCAGGTGTAGAGTGGGCTGCGCCCGCTATTGCCACGGCAGTGACCAACGCAAACGTTCCGAATCCTACGATTTCTCGCGGATAGGCGCGCCATACGGCTCCGGCGCGGTCGTACAGATCGGCCACGTTCCGGCGTAGCGCCTCAAGAGGGCGATTAAGACTCAGTGTCTCAGGCATGCCGCGGTGATATAATTGTCTAATACAGTTACTTCAACGTTTCGGGCTAGAGCTAACGCGCCAGTGCCCGGTCTCCATCCATCTTATCAATGGTTTCAGAGGGATAATCCACGCAATTCCCATGAATAGATAGAATGGCGCCTGAACGATAACAGGCCATTTCCCAACGACTGGGGCAAGATTGGCGACGAAACCTGCCCAAAAGACGATGATCAGAACGATCATCCCGATGCCAGCTAGCTTACGGAAGGAAGGAGAGGGCGGCCGGTTCATTGAACGGCTTCGCGGGCCACCAGCACGGTCAAACCTCTTTCCATTGCCCACTTCAACGTCTGTATTTGCTCCGTTCAGGAATCGAGCCCCATGATCTGAGCCCACTGACGCCGATCCAATCGGCGCCCGAAGGAGATTCCGATGCGTAAGATCATTTTGCTCGCTCTCGCCGCGGCTACGGCCCTGTCAAGCCCAGGGTACGCCTATGCGAAAGAGCATGGGAAGCATGACCGGCATGACAGCCGCCACGACGGCAAATGGGAGAAAAAGCATCGTCACGGCTATACCGTCTATGTCGCACCGCACCGGAACTGGAGATATCGCCCAGTCGCAGTCGGTTACCATCTCGAACCGGCGTTCTACGGCTCGCGCTATTACATCAATGATTACGGCGTGTACGGAGTTGGCGCTCCAGGCCGCAATCGGCAGTGGATCCGCTACGGCGACGACCTGCTTCTTGTGAACCTTCGTACCGGAAGGGTGCTTAGAGTGATGCCCAACGCGCTCTGGTAAGGCCTAGAAGGGCAGAGGCGCTTGGCCGAACCACTCGACGCCTTCCGGACTGGCGAAGGCATCGAGCGGCACATCCCACGCCTCGGCTGGAATGGGGACGGGAAGGAGCTGGATGCTCCATCCAACACCAACCAAGCGGGTGCGGCTTTTCTTGAGGCGAACAAGAGCACGGTCGTAATGGCCTTTGCCTCGCCCGAGCCGCGTTCCGCGATTGTCGATCGCAATCAGTGGAACGAGGACGAGGTCCGGCTGGACGACGGGATGACGTTTGGCGGGTTGCATGATCCCGAAGGGCCCGGGTTCCAGCGGATCGCCGGCGAGAAAGCGGAAAGGTTTTGCTGGATCGGCAAAGCAGGGAAAGGCGACGATCGCGCCAACCGCGCGCGCTTCCTCCATCGCCGGAAGTGGGCTGATTTCACTCCCAAGCGGGCAATAGCCTCCGACGACCGAGACTCCGGCGAATAGCGAGGTCAGGCGTTCGGCGAGGCGCTGCTCGAGAAGGGCGCGATCCGCATCCGACAAGGTGGCCGTAAACGCCTTGCGTGCGTCGATCGCAGCGCGTCGGAGCGACTCCTTGGACAGCGGCTCCATCTCAGGCCGCGGTCCGGGCGGAAAGGGAGGTGACGTGACAACCATTTTGCCATTCACCTTACACGACTTCACCTGGTCACAGAAAAGCATGATCATTCAATGGTTTGGATATCTAGGTTGATTCCATTTACAATGACGTCGGCCTGTTGCGACGTGTCGCGGAGATGCTGACCGTGGCGACTGACCCCTTTCATCAATCTCAGATCAGGATGGCCATCGTTGCTCGCTTCCATAGCTTCAAACGGATATGAATTATTCGCCGTAAACGGCGCAGGACCGAAACGTCTTTGGGTCGCTTCGGCCGTCGAATGACATATGCCGTGTAAGGGGGTACGTGAGGTGGTCGACTTTCCCAATCCTCGCGATGTCCGGGCGGGAGATCGAACACCCAATGATCGGAGCCGAAATGTGACCGAGTTGGAGCTGCTGAAGCGAGGCACCAAGATCGTGATGAATGGCGAACGGGGTGAGATCACCGAGGTGCGGCAATTCGCCTCGGCAGGAGTGACGGTGAGCTGTCCCTACCGAGTCCAACTTGCGAGTGGGCTCACCCGATGGGTCGGACGCAAGGATTTTGACGTCATTCAGCCCGGCACGAAAGAGGGGTAGCATGGTCGGGCCGGCCCGCGGCGTTTACCGGTCCTGAGGTGAGCTCACGGGTCGTGCGATGTTCCGGCCCTAACTGCGCGCGGCCGCGGCGCGAATGAGCCGCTGATAGCGAGACGGCGTAATCCCAAATTCGGCTAGGAAAATCCGATGCAGGTGACTGTGGTCGGCAAAGCCCAGGTCGTGTGCCACTAGGGTGGCAGAATGGCCTGCTGCGAGCCGATCCGCGGCTAACCTTGCGCGCAAGCGACGCGCATAGCCGCTAATGGACGTATAGTAGAATTGGCGGAAACGGCGCGTGAGATAGACAGGATGTAATCCAGTCTCCGCCGCGAGCGCCATGACCGAGGGACGCCGACAGGGTTGGGCGTGCAGGACATCCCGCACTCGGGCGATGGCCATTGGCGCCGGCCCAGCAGGAGTAGGCAGCTGTGGCTCCCGCAATAAGGTCAAGAGAGATTCCTCGGTGGCTCCGAAGGGATCCCCTGATATTACCTCGGAGGCCAGCCGAAAGCTGAGCAGCGCGACCCGGCTTCCATGCAGCCAACGCCATTCGATATTCAGCAATCGCTGCATGGCTGGTGAAATACGCGTTCCGACCATGAGCGCACCACCTCGTCCGAAGTCGTTTGCGTGGGGCAATCCTGCGGCCTTCAATACTAGACTTCCCGGACCTCCCACCTCCTCTCCCAAGGGAGTGGTCTCGCGAACTGTTCCAGCAAGCACGAAACCGATCGAGGCTTCTGAATGAGAATGAAGCGGCATCTCTGATCGAGGCCCATAGGCGTGCACGGCGAGATGAGCCTGCTTGTCAACGGCACTGAACACGGCCCCACGTTCAGCATAAGCAAGAGAGCAAGTCGAGGCTGGAACTACGCACCCCACCCTCACACAGGAGGTCGTGACGAGAGGTTGGAATCGTTCAAGCTTGCCGAAAAGACCTTAGCTATGGAACAGCCGAAGGAGCCGGAATTCGATGAAAATATTGGTCGCGTGCGTCCTCGTTGCCCTCTCGGTGGGTGCGCATGCCGCTGAAAAGACTCAAGCAACCGCTCATCGACTGGAGGTGTCATCTCCGCTGGTTATCGAACAGGTCAGTATCAGTCGCACGATGATCGCGTTTTCTCTTGCCGGCGACATTTGGTTGGTAAGCCGCTCGGGCGGCTCAGCGCGACAACTCACCTCGGGTCCCGACGAGGATACCGATCCGTTTTTTTCGCCGGATGGAACGCAGATTGCTTTCACTCGGACGAGTAGCGGGAATTCCGATGTTTATGTCTCAACGATCGGTGGAGGAGGCCCCTCGCGGCTGACCTTTCACCCAGCTTCGGATCTGGCCCGAGGCTGGAGCCCGGACGGCAAGAATATCCTTTTTTCGTCGCCGCGCGGCTTGCCGGTAGATCGCCAATTATACCTGATCCCCGCATGCGGGGGTGTGGCGAGGATGCTTCCAATCCCCCTCGCCAAGGGGGGCGCTTACACGGCCGACGGAAGCGGCCTGGTTTATGTTCAACGAGATCCCTCCGGAAGATATCAATTATCGTGGAAGGGCTATCGCGGCGGGGCAACGGGACTCTTGCGCTATGCGGATCTCAAATCCGGCGCGTTCCGCCAACTTTCCGACGGCGTCGTTAACGACATTTCCGTCACTCGGGCCGGGAATCGATTCGTCATCGAATCCGATCGCGACGGAGGAATCTACAATCTCTTCTTGCTCGATGAGGTCACCGGCGCGGCGGAGCAGCTCACGCATTTCGAAGACACGGGGTTGGGAGCGATTGCGGGTGCCCCCGACGGCGTGGTGGCCTATGAACGAAATGGCATCCTCTACACGCTGGACCTTGGTTCACGTGCGACGCGGCGCATCCCACTGAAGGTGGCGCTTGATTTGCGCGAAACGAAGCTCCGGAAGGTTCATGCTGCTGATTGGTTGTCCGGTGCGGCAGTTTCCAACCGCGGCGACATGGCCTTCGAAGCCCGAGGGGACATCCTTTTGCTGCACGAAGGACATTCCAGCCAGAACGTCACTTCGACGAGTGGCGCTAACGATCGCAGCCCCATATTTTCGCCCGACGGGTCTCAGTTGGCCTATTTGTCGGATGCTAAGGGCGACGAGGATCTGTACGTCCGGACATGGGCTTCGGGAAAAGTGCGGCGCGTTGCGTTGCCTGGGAACCGCGGTGGATTTCAGGAGCTGAGCTGGTCGCCCGACGGGCACAAAATCCTATTGTCCGACCAGCGCCTCACGCTCCACCTCGTCGACCTCGACTCCCAGCAGGTCAGCGATGTCGAGACTTCACGTCACACCATGCAATCGGAATTCAAGCCGGTGTGGTCTCCGGACTCGCAGTGGGTGGCTTACGCCAAGTATCAGGCGAACAACAATCGCGTGATCATCTTGTACGACGTCCGCGACAAAGTCCGTCACGTCATCACCGACGAAACGATCGACGCAGATAATCCTGTCTTCGATTCTAAAGGTCGCTACCTATACTTCATCAGCAGCGAAAACGCGGGGGCCGTCGAGGCTCTTGGGATGAGGGGCGCCGCCATGCGACCGCTCGCCCTTCGAGAGATTCAGGCGATCGCCTTGCACAAGGGCGATCGATCGCCCTTTGCTACGAACGGTCCTGAACCGCCTGCGCCCACCACTCCGCTTAGCGCCAAATTAGACTTCGCCGGCATGAACGAGCGCATTTGGCAGTTTCCGGACAAACGAGATTATGCTCGAATCGCGAGCATCCCGGAGGGGCTGCTCGTGACGGCGCGCGAATGGCCTTCGACTCCGGCGGAAGGAAGCCCGCACCTCGCTCTCTATAAATTGGGGACATCCGGTGCTCCCGCTTTGGCGAAGCTGGAGGACTCGATCGATCGTCTTTTCACCTCCCCTGACGGCAGCAAATCTCTCTCCGAGGTGGGGGATGAGTGGAAGGTGCGGGACACGGCTAGGCCGGACACGTCCCGCGTCGTCGATATTTCGGCGGCGACCGTGGCCGTAAATCCGGCTCAGGAATGGCGAAATCTATATCATCAAACGTGGCGGCAATTCAGGGCGCTCTTCTATGATCCGACCTTTCACGGACAGGACCTGACGGCCCTCGAACGCCGCTACGAGGCTTATTTGCCGCATGTAACGCGGCGCGCGGACCTCAATACGCTGCTCCGCCGGGCGGTTGGCAATCTTTCGGTTTCTCATCTCAGTTTTGTCGGCGGTGACATTCCGAAGGTCGCAGGCGCTAAGGCGGGGGCGACCTTGGGTGCCGATTTCGACGTTGCTGAAAATCGCTTTCGATTTTCTCGGATCTACCGACCTCACGATCTCGCGCTCCCGATGAAATCGAGGAGCCCATTCAACGGCACTGATGTTGAGGAAGGCGACTATGTAATTTCGATCGATGGCGAGGACGTTCGTCCAACTCGCGAAATTTTCAGTTACCTCGTCGGGGCTGCCGGCCGACGTGTAGCGCTGACCGTCGCTCGCGACCCCGCGGGCCGGAATGCACGCACTGTGATGATCACGCCCTTGTCGGGTGACGGCGCAATCCGACAGGCCGCCTGGGTCGAGTCCAATCGAGATTATGTTGAACGGCATTCGAACGGAACTGTCGGCTATGTATACCTGCCGGACTTTGAAGAGAGCGGGACCAATGCGTTCTTGCAACAATGGATCGCTGCGACGGACAAATCTGGAGTGGTGCTCGACCAGCGTTACAACCCTGGCGGCATCGGAGGCGATTTGGTCTTTGACTATGTCGACCGTCGGCCCTTGGCGGAATATGCATTTCGCGATTCCGATTACTTGCCGTTCCCCGTCATCGGCGTGCGAGGACCTCGCGTGCTCTTAATCCACGAATTTAATGGGTCGTCATCGGACGTTTTTCCCTGGCTCTTTCGGGCGGCCCACCAAGGGACGATTGTTGGAACTCGCACGGCCGGCTGGGCCGTCGGTTCGTGGTTGGGCGCCACGTTTCAAGACGGCGGCGAATATATCGTTCCGATGCGGGCCTTCTTCAATCCGGCGGGGACATGGGACATCGAAAATCAGGGCGTCGCCCCCGATCTCACGGTCGTCCAAGATCCACGTGCGGTGCTTGAGGGTCGTGATCCGCAGCTCGAAGAGGCGGTCGATGTCGTTTTGCGCGACCTTGAGCAGAAGGCGACCCTGCCGCCGCAGCGTCCGGCTCCGCTCGTTTTTCCCCGAAATCGATCGGTTACCCGGCCATGAGCGCGGACAAAAGGCCGAGGGTGACGGGACCGCCATGGCCGTTTGCCCTAAAATCCTCTGACGCCAAAACGTCAGGTGGGCGCCGTATGCTCCTGACCCCGATGTGACCATCGTGACCAGGGCAGGGACAGCTCCCGTGGATGTCTATCGCCTCAGGGATTTTCCGAAGGC
>JBKPLG010000026.1:0-10502 GCA_046731515.1 Pseudomonadota bacterium
GAGCCTCGGCGAGGCTGCGATCATCGCCGGCCTGGTCAAGGCGCCATCCAATTATTCGCCGACCGCCGATGTCCAGGCCGCACGCGAACGCTCCGGCGTGGTGCTGCAAACGATGGTCGACAATGGCTTCATCACTCCGGACGCCGCTGCATCTTACGATCCGGCGAACATCCGGATTCAGCAGACAACGACCAACAACAGCGTCCGTTATTTCACCGACTGGGCGCTTCCGCAGCTCGACACCCTGATCGATGAGACGTCCGATCCGATCGACGTTTGGACAACTCTCGACCCCGGCATGCAGGCGGCCGCGGACAAGGCGATCCGCGCCAACGTTCCGAAAGGTGCGCAGGGTGCGCTGGTGTCCCTCGATCGCGACGGTGCCGTTCGAGCCATGGTCGGCGGCAAGGATTATGTCGATTCCATCTACAACCGCGCGACCCAGGCCACCCGCCAGCCTGGCTCTGCTTTCAAGCTGTTCGTCTACCTGACCGCGCTCGAATCGGGGATGAAGCCAACCGACACGATCGTCGACGAACCCGTAACGATAGGTGGCTGGTCGCCGCGCAATTCGACCCGGACCAATCTCGGACCTGTCACTCTGCGGGAAGCCTTCTCCCGGTCGATCAACACGATCAGCGCAAAAATTGGCGCCCAGCTCGGCTTCTCCACCATTGCCGACATGGCGCGACGGTTCGGAATCAGCACGCCCATTTCGGTCTTCCCGTCCATGGTGCTCGGAACAAGCGACGTCCGGTTGATCGACATGACGCGATCCTTCGCGTCCGTCGCGAATCGGGGCGTAGCGGTGTCACCTTACGGGATCCGCAAGGTCGTCACGGCGGATGGACGCTTGCTCTATCAGCGAGAGCCGGGCGAGGAGCGCGTGCTGGTCGCTCCCTGGGTGGCCGCTGAGATGACCGATCTGCTCCAATCGGCGGTGCTCAGCGGAACAGGCCGGGCTGCCCAGATTGGACGGCCAGTTGCTGGCAAGACTGGAACGACGAGCTCCAATAAGGACGGCTGGTTCATCGGCTTCTCCAGCGGCCTAACGACCGGCGTTTGGATGGGCCGCGACGACGCAAAGGCGATTGCCGGCCTGCAAGGAGGCACGGCCCCGGCGCGCGCGTTCCACGATTTCATGGCGATCGCCGTCGCCAATCGGCCGGCCGAATCGTTCGAGACCCAGGTCCCGATCCCCGATTGGCAGCTCACTCCGGAAGAAGAAATGTACGGCGACACTGCGGTCGATTCCAATGCGCTGCAGCCGCTGGTCGATGAGAATGGGATGCCGCTCAGCCCGGTTCCGCCGCCTCAGGAGCCCGGTTACCCGCTGCAGCAGCCGATGGTCCGGCCAGACGGCACTGGCGATCCGACGCAGCAGGAGCTCGATCAGGCTTTCCCACCTCCGCCGCCGCAGCCGCAGCAGCAGCAGCGGCCACGTCCATACCCGCAGCAACGTGAACCCGAGCCGGGTTCAACTCCTCCGGCCGAAACGCCTCAGCCGCGGCCCTACGCGGCGTAGCGCCGCTTTCGCCTCCGAAAGACCCGGTCCGTACAGGCGTGCCTCAAGCCCCTTGAACTCCGGTCCATGGTTGAGGTGGGCGAGGTGAGCGACCTCATGGGCAACAACGAAACGGCGAACGCATGGCGGCGCGAGGATCAGTCGCCAGCTCAATCGAATACGGCCGTCGGATGAACAGCTGCCCCAACGGCTGGCGGCGTCGCCTACGGTCACTGAACGTGGATTGACGCCCGCAGCAGCAGCAAATTCCGCGACTTCGGCGGACATCACCTCGAGCGCCCGGCTCTTCAGAAACGCGGTGACCCGGCGTTCGAAACCGGCGGCCGGGCCTCCGCATCGAAGCTCTCCCGCCACGCATTGCGCGGCTCGAGGCGCCGTTTCCAACGAGACCAAAAGGGTGTCGACACCCTCGACCGGAATGACCGCGCCGGACAGAAACGGCTCCGCCGGCAATGCCTTTGACAGCTGCGTCTCGATCCAGCCGCGCTGGTCGAGGGCCCAGGCGAGCGCGGCCTTACGGCTGGTGCGTGGCGGGCATGTCAGCTTCAGGATTCCGCGGGCGTCGTCGTAACGCAAGCGCAGGCGCCGCGCACTCCGGATGGGACGGATTTGGATGGGAACGGGCAGACCGGATACGTTGGTTAAGGCTTCAGAGCGGGCGTTCGACCACATGGAATTCGAGCTCCCCCGCGTCCTCCTCACTCACCGTCCAGCCTCGCGTCGACTGTCCCGCCTCGTGCACCGTCTCTCGGCTTCCTGAAATCAAATAATGCCAATCCGGCAAAGGCTCACCGGCCGCGCGCAACCGATAGGCGCATGTCTCGGGTAGCCAGTCCAGCGAATCGAGATTCTTGCGATCGAGCTTCACACAATCGGCGACAAGCTTCATCCGGTTCTTGTAATCCAGACACCTTCCGTTTCGCCGGTCGAGCAACTTGCAGGCGACGTTGGTCGGGTAAAGCATCCCCGTTTCTTCATCTTCGAGCTTGTGAATGCAACAGCGGCCGCACCCGTCGCAGAGCGCCTCCCATTCGCCCCGATCGAGCGCGCTCAGCGGCTTTTCCCAAAAGCAGGTCTGGTCGTTCACGAGGCGGTTCATGACAGAGCTACCCTTGCTCTGCTAGGGCGCTCCGATCAAGCGGGGTATACCGGGGTTAAATCCATGAAGTTCTTGAAGTTCATACTTCCCGTGATCGGCTTGATCGCGGTTGCCGCGCCGGCCGTCGCGCAACTCACGGCCGACAGCGACCAGTTCGTTGAAGCTGTCGAGAAGCGCGACGGAGACAAAGCGACGGACCTGATTCGCACTCGCCCGAGGGTCGTCGACGCGCGCAACGCCAAAGGCGACACAGGTCTGATCATTGCGATCAACCGATCGGATCGCGATTGGACCGGGTTCTTGCTCAATAAGGGTGCCGACCCGAATCTCGCCGGAAAGGGCGGCGACACGCCGCTCATCGCAGCGGCGCGGGTTGGTTTTGAAGACGCCGCGGATTGGCTGATCGGGCTCGGCGCCAAAGTCGACGGGACGAACCGGATGGGCGAAACGGCGCTCATCGTCGCCGTCCAGCAACGCCAAATCCCAATAATCAAACTCCTCCTTAATTCTGGCGCCAATCCCGACAAGGCCGATACGGCGGCAGGACTTTCTGCGCGCGAATATGCGGCCCGCGACACTCGTTCGCGCCAGATTCTGCAGTTAATCGAAGCCAAGAAGCCGAAGGCGGCGGCCGCTTCGCGCTAAGCTCCTAGTTGGCTTCGCCCAGCGTCGGGTCGATTTGCGCCGACAGGCGCCGAGCGGCACGTCGGGCGAAGCGCAACACCTCTGCCTTGCGGCGCGCCGGCGCGAGCGGGCGATGCGCCGCATTGCGAATGACCGCCGCATCGTAACGATCGGCGACGATCAGCCCAGCCTCACCCGGAAGATAGCGTTCTTCCTCTAGGATTCGCGCCAGATGAGGCGGTACGGCCCAAAAGAAGCGGTCGCAATAATCAAGATAGTCGAGCCACTTCCCGTCGCCGAGCAAATCCGCCTTGCTGACCTTGATTTCGACGATGGTGAGCGCGCCCTTCGGATCGATAGCCATAAGATCCGCCCGGCGGCCATTCGGAAGTGGCATCTCGCAGATTGCGAACAGGTCTTGGCGGCAGAACAGCCGAGTGACTCCCCGGGCCACTTCGGCCGCGATCGGCGGAGCATCAGTGAAACAAACAGAATCGAACTGCGTTGCCACGCGGCAGGCGTAGAACAAAACAGGACCGCTGCAAAGCGGTCCTGATCGCTCCTGCTTTTCGCTGAACTTAGCGGTAGAAGACGTGATTTCCGATCGAAGCGACGCGCTTCAACCGCCAGCCGGGCGAAACATAGCGCGCATGAAAGAACAATGCATTGCCGGCGGGCGATTCATGGAGGCCCTGATCGACGATTTTGGCGATGGCAACCGCAGTCTGCCACTGCTTTTTCGACCTCGGCACCGACGGAAGTGAGCGGCCGCGAATGAACGAGAACTGCCCACGCTGGAAGAGAACGCCGCAATAGGACGGCGGGAAACGCCCGCCGGCCCTGGCTCGATTGGCGATGACTTTGCCGACGGCCAGTTGGCCGGCCAGCGGTTCGCTTTTCGATTCGAAATAAATGCCGGTCGCCAGGCATTCGAGCTCGTGGCTACCCGGCTCCGAAGACCGGAGTTCGGCCACTAATGTCGTCAGGTCAGCTCCCGGCGTGAAAGTTGGCTCCTGAACGGTTGGCGTGGCTGGTGTTTCGGGTGTGAGGACCTGTGGCGTTTCGTCGGCAGGCTGCGACAGCTGCGGCTCACCTTGTGGATCGAGCAAATCCGGGATCGCGATCTCTGGAAGAGTCGCGGTCACGACCGGCAGCAAGGGCTCGTTCGTAGGTTCAGCTTGGGCTGGAACAAAGGAAGTTGCGCTGAGCGCAAGGCAAAATAGCAGCGCAGGACGAAGAGTCGTCAACATAATGTCCAGTAAATCTGCGGTGAACCACCAAGACTAGGGCAAGAGCTTAATTCGAATTACTTCCTTAATTGCCCGGTAGTGACTCCCCGTCTCGCGTGGCAATCCTTATCGGTTCTTACCGTAAGAGAATGCCCCCCGCTCTTGTAGCTATGATGGGTTTCGCGCCCAAGCCCGCGGGCGTCAACCCGAACCAGTCGTTTCAGCGATGAACCGTTCGGGCTCCGCGATATCCAGTTCGATCGCCCAGAGATCTTCGTCGAACCGTGCGCGCTTAGCGAGGAAGTCCGCAACTTTTTCGGGATTCGCCGATTCGTCCGGGCCCACGCGCTGCCAAACATAGTCTCCGCTCAGCGCGAGCACGCGTTCCAAGAAGGCTACATGCCGGCCGCGGCTGCTGACCACCAGCAGCAAGGCGCCGCGCTCCGGATCACCTCGCCGCAGAATTGCAGCAAAGTCTCCCTCAGCTTCGGCACGACGGACAATGCTGGTCGCTTCAAGCTGTGCGGAGAGGCGGCTCACGCTAGCTGCAACGGCCGTCCGACGGATCAGGCGGCGTCGCGCTCATCGGCTCCGATGAGCACCGCGGCGAGGGCGTCACGGCTCCGCGCCCCCCGCATTTTCTCGAGCGTCGGCACATGCCGGGTCACGCGGCTCACGGCCGCAAGTGCCTTCAGGTGCTCGGCTCCGGCATCGGGAGGAGAAAGCAGCAGAAACACTAAGTCGACGGTTTTGCCGTCGATTGCCTTGAAATCGACAGGCTCGGCGAGCCTTGTGAACAAGCAGTAGATTCTCGTCAGTCCTTCGATCTTGCCGTGGGGTATGGCAACGCCCTGTCCGAATCCCGTCGAGCCCAGCTGCTCGCGCTCATTCAAACTTGCGAGGATCGCAGAGGGATCGAGGGCGAGCCGCTGCGCGGCAAGGTTGGCGAGCTGCTGAAGCAGCGAGCGCTTGCTACCGCCCGGAAGGCTCATCTTGATGGCATCGAAATCGAGAAATTCGCTCAGCTGCATTTGCGGCGCACTCATTACAAAGCGCGACCGGTCGCACCTACGGCCGCCACAGAAAAGATGGGTTCAGTCGTTGTGCGGCTCAACCCAGCCGATATTCCCGTCCTCACGGCGATAAATCATGTTGAACTCACCGGTCGCCGAATTCCTGAACATCAAGGCATTGGTGTTGCGCAGGTCCATAAGCATCACCGCATCGGAAACACTCGCTTCCGGAATATCGACTCGTGTTTCC
Source organism: Pseudomonadota bacterium (assembly GCA_046731515.1). Taxonomy (GTDB): domain Bacteria; phylum Pseudomonadota; class Alphaproteobacteria; order Sphingomonadales; family Sphingomonadaceae; genus Sphingomicrobium. Next base: position 5,741 of record JBKPLG010000026.1, read on the forward strand.
GCGACGATCGTCGGGAATGCATCGTCGTCTCCGTCCGCTTGCTCGGGCTGGGCGAAGATCGTGTAGGCTGCATTCTCGACATACGCCTGCGCGGTTTCGTCAACCTTGTGGTCTCGAAGACGTTTGAAATAACGGCGCAGCTGTTTCTCGATCCGATCGGCCGCCCCATTAAAAGCCATCTGCGGCTCGCGCGCGCTGTAAGACGCCTTCAGCACGACTCCCTGAACGACCGGAGCGACAATGTCGCACGTAAAGTCGTTATTGGGGCCGCGCCCGAACGTGACATTGGCGCCGACGCTCCTTGAAAAATACTTCTCGGTGATTTCGGATATCCGGCGCGCAGCGATTCCCCGCAGCGACTCGCCGGTATCAACTTGATGACCCGCGACCCGTACGTCCACTTGGCCAAGCTCCTTTTGAACTTCGGCGGCTTATGCCCGCCTGCAAGCTCGCGTCAACCTGCCAGGACGAAGCGTGCCCATATGGGATTGACCAGCTGGGCAATAAACGCGCGGTGACGCTCAAGTTCCTCGACTGCCGCGAAGTGCGGACGCGCGGGCCGAGGTTTGCGGATAGTCACCGGCCGTGAAGACAGTTGTATTGCCACGTTGCCCGCCTCTGCGACCAATCCGAGGCCGATCTGGCGGCCGCCGGTGAGCTCGACATAGACTTGTGCGAGCAATTGCGCGTCCAGCAAGGCGCCGTGTTTGACGCGGTGGCTTCGATCGATTCCAAAACGCATGCACAATGCATCTAGGCTGTGCTTCGCGCCCGGGTGCTTCGAACGTGCCAGGGCGAGCGTGTCGACCATTCGGCTCATACAAAGCGGTGGCCGTCCGCAAAGCTCGAGCTCGAAGTTCAGAAAGCCGAAGTCGAAGCCAGCGTTGTGAGCAACGAGCGGCGAATCGCCGATGAATTCGAGAAGCTCTTCGACCGTTTCGGAAAAGCGTGGCTTGTCTGACAAAAAGATGTTCGTGAGGCCGTGTATGAACTCGGCGTCGCTCGGCATCACTCGGTCGGGATTGAAATAAGCGTGATAGGTTCGGCCGGTCTCCATGCGATTGTAGATTTCGACGCAGCCAATCTCGACCATGCGATCGCCGCCAACCGGATTCAAACCTGTCGTTTCAGTATCGAAGACGATTTCGCGCACGAGTGAATCTATCCGCCGCGATCGAGTCCGAGACAAGCGATTATCTCACGGACTTGAGCTTCAGTTGTGGATAGGTCGCCTCCGGTCTCGACTACGAAGTCGGCACGCCGGCGTTTCTCCTCATTGGACATCTGGCGGGAGAGAATGGAGTCCAGCTTTTCCCTCGTCATTCCCGGCCGTCTGAGCACGCGAGTCTGCTGAACGTCGGCTGGCGCAGAAACGACAATGATCTTGTCGACCTCTTCCTCACCTCCCGTTTCGAAGAGCAGCGGAATTTCGAAGATCAGCGCCGACGCGTCCCGATGCTCGGCGATGAAAGCGGCACGAGCGTCATCCACCGCCGGATGAACAAGCCTCTCGAGCACCGCGAGCTGGTGCGGATCTTCGAGGACCAAGTCAGCCAATCTTTCGCGATCGAGCACTCCGTCGCGAAGGGTCCCCGGGAAGCGCGCGCCAATCCGCTCGACGAGGGCGCCGCCCGGCCCTTGCAGTCGACGCACTTCCTCGTCGGCATCGAAAACGGGAACTCCGCAGCGTTCGAACATTCGGGCGACAGTCGACTTGCCCATCCCGATCGAACCGGTGAGAGCGATCCTGATCATGCGAGCACCAGGCCCCTCTCGCGCAGCGCCCCAAGAAGCGCCAGCAACGGCATGCCGAGAATTGTGAAATGATCGCCCTCGATCCGGTCGAACAACTGCACCCCACGCCCCTCCAACCGGAATACGCCGACTGTATAGCCGACGTCCGGCCATTCGGCGTTGAGATAATCTTCAATGAAAGCTTCGGACAATTGACGCACCTGAAGCGTCGCATTCTCGACATGTCGCCAATCGACCGTTCCGCCGCGGGCGAGAGCGACTGCGCTGGTGAGCTGCATTGGCTTCCCGGAGAAAGAGAGAAGATGTTCCACAGCTTCGGAGCGATCGCGTGGTTTGTCGTACAAACGTCTGTTCACGCTGACGATGCTGTCGCTTCCGATCACGAAATCGTCCGGACGTTCGGCGCTGACGGCTGACGCTTTGGCCGCCGCGAGCTCCGACGCGATTTCGGTTGCGGTATCGAACCTCCTCTTCAGTTCGTCTTCGTCCACTTCTGGCTTCAATGCCTCATAAGCGATGCCCGCATTGTCGAGCATCGCGCGCCGGATCTCGCTCCTGGACGCGAGGATCAGCGCCAATCGAACAACCTTGTGGAAAAGGGCGGGCGCGAGGCTAGCGCGGACATGGGGGCGTACTCAATCGGACTGTTGTCCTACGTCAAGAGCCCACCGTCCGACGATTCATCCACGGGGACAATTTCGATCCCCAGCCTGTGAATCCCGTGAGCCGATGAGGGCGACTCGCGCATCTGCCGAGCGGAACATCGGACCGCGCTTGTTGGCAATTCCGGAAAGCCTTCCTAAACCCCGCTGTCCCACGCCCAATCACATCATCAATACTAGATTCTAAATATATAAAGGGAGAAAGAGGGGTGGCCTCCAAGCCTGCGAAGGACTCGAGCGCGCGGGCCTACAAGCCGCTACTCGCCGTGCTTCGACGTGAGCGGCGCGATCCTCCACCAATCTGGCTAATGCGCCAGGCCGGCCGCTATCTTCCAGAATACCGACAGCTGCGCGAGGAGAAGGGCAGCTTTCTCAACCTCGTCTACGATCCAGACGCTGCCGCGGAGGTCACTCTACAGCCGCTAAAACGCTTCCCTGAACTGGATGCCGCAATTCTATTTTCCGACATCCTCATCGTGCCCTTCGCGATTGGCCAGAATTTGAGCTTCGTTGCTGGGGAGGGACCGCGGCTAACCCCGCCGTTGCTTGAAACCCCGCTCGATCAGCTCACGTCGGTGCCTGCGCGGCTAGAGCCGATCTTCGAAACGGTGCGGAAGGTTAAGCACAACCTTGACCAGGACAAGGCGCTCATCGGTTTTGCCGGAAGTCCATGGACGGTGACGACCTATATGATTGCCGGGCAGGGCAGTCGTGATCAGGTCGAAGCTCGCCGGCTCGCCTATCGAGATCCGGGACTATTCTCCACGATCATCTCTCGCGTCGAGGAGATTACTGTCGATTATCTGTCGGGTCAGATCGAAGCGGGGGTCGAAGTTGTCCAACTGTTCGACAGCTGGGCCGGCAGCCTGTCCCCGGCGCAGTTCGAGCAATGGGTGATTGCACCGACCGCTCGGGTGGTTGCAGCACTCAAGTCACGCCACCCGCAATTGCCGGTAATCGGCTTTCCGAAGGGTGCTGGGGGGAAGATCGGCGCCTACGCGCGGGAAACGGGAGTGAGTGCGCTGGGGCTGGACGAAACCGTCGATTTGGCCTGGGCAACGAAGCAATTGCCTTCAGGGCTGCCGGTTCAGGGCAATCTCGATCCGCTGGCGTTGATTGCCGGTGGCGAGACTTTCCGCGACAATGTCGGGCGAATCCTTGACGCTTTTGGAGGCCGCCCTCACATCTTCAATCTCGGGCACGGCATCCTGCCGGACACCCCGATCGCTCATGTGGAAGAGCTGCTCGCGCTGGTGAAGGGGGGACGATGATCCATCTAACGGGTTTTCTCGGCCCGGCCTACCTTTGGGTCAAAGCCGCGCACGTGACGTTCGTGATTTTCTGGATTGCCGGTCTGCTGCTGCTTCCGCGCCTATACGTCTATCATCAGGAAACGACGCCCGGCTCGCCGGAGGATCGGGCCTGGATCGAGCGTGAAGCTCGGGTCCGGTCGATCATTCTCACTCCGGCCATCGGAGTTGTGTGGATCCTCGGGCTGATGCTGGCCTTCCATCTCGATTTGTGGGGACAGGGTTGGTTCATGGCGAAGCTGGCGCTGGTCGTCGCTTTGTCAGCCTATCAGGGGTGGCTCGGTGCCTATGGCAAAAAGCTCGCCGCTGGCGAGCGCCCACTCTCCGATCGCGGCGTCAGGATGCTCAACGAAATCCCGGGCATCGCCGCGGCTTTGATCGTGGTCCTAGTGATCGTCCGTCCATTTTGAACGATTCGGCGCTGCCAGGCTTCAGCGCTCATTGACAGCGGCGGCATCGGGACATACCTGAATCGAGAGCGGCTCCGGCCTGTTTCCCCAATTTGCCGACCGCGATTCCTGAACAAAACGGCGTCCTGCCGTCCTCCGGCTTTGTCGACCTTTTGAGAAGCTCGAGCACCAACCTTCCCAAGAAAAGACCGCCCACATGCATTTGAAAGAATTGAAAAAGAAAACCCCCGCCGACCTGGTCGCGATGTCCGAGGAAATGGGCGTCGAGGGCGCATCCACGATGCGCAAGCAGGACCTCATGTTCTCGATCCTCAAAATCCAGGCCGAAAACGGCGTCGAGATCATGGGTTCGGGCACTATCGAAGTGCTGAATGACGGTTTCGGATTCCTACGATCGCCCGAAGCGAATTATCTCGCGGGTCCGGACGACATCTATGTCGCCCCGTCGATTGTGCGCCGCTTCGGACTCAGGACCGGCGATACCGTGGAAGGTGAGATTCGCGGTCCGAAGGAGGGCGAGCGTTACTTCGCTTTGACCCGCGTCACGACGATCAACTTCGACGATCCCGAAACTGTTCGCCACCGCGTGAATTTCGACAATCTGACGCCGCTCTATCCCGACGAG
>JBKPLG010000027.1:0-7896 GCA_046731515.1 Pseudomonadota bacterium
GGTATCCCCTGGAGCGCTGCGCTCGTGACCATAGTCGATAAACAGCGCTATCCCACCGTGCTTTGCGAGCTGTTTTGCAATCGACGAAACCGTGCCGTCGCGCGCCGGCGAGGTTTCAATGATATCCCCGTTGCGATCGAACTCGAGGCCTTCGGCTGAGACAATGACATGACGTTCCAAGCCGTCGACATGCTGACGAACCGGCAAGGCATCGAGGAACTCGTTGGCGATCAGCAGCAGAGGAGTCGGGGGAAGTTCGTTAGCTGACTCGTGCCAATGCGCGCCGGGATGCGCTTCCTGCTGCGCTTTGCGCAAGACTGGGCTCGTTTCGACGAAATGAACTCCTCCCGAAAATCCGGCTGACTTCATGATCCGGAGAGCGTCCGCGGCTAGCGTTCCACGGCCAGGACCAAGCTCGGCATAACTCGCCTCGGCGGGACTTCCGGCCCGCTTCCAGCAGTCGGCCAGCGCGGCACCGACCATCTCGCCGAACATCTGGCTGATTTCCGGCGCGGTGATGAAGTCGCCTCTCGCCCCGAGCGGATCGCGTGTAGCGTAATAATAAGCATTGCAGGCCTCCATATAGGTCTCAACGGTGATCGGCCCTTCGGCCCTGATACGCTCCCGAAGCGCGCGTTCGAATGGAGTCACGAAACGCTGGCAGGGCCGAGCGTGGGCTCGACGCGCACGCGCCGCTTCTTTGCCGTCACCATCAACCACAAGCCGCCCGCAATCATTGGAAGCGACAGCCATTGGCCCATGTGCAGGCCCGTCGCTTGAGCGAAGCCGATCAGCTGCTGGTCGGGCTCCCGGATGAACTCGATCAAGAAGCGGAAACAGCCGTAGAAGAAGATGAAGGCGCCGACGAGCTTGCCCGGTTCGTAGCGCGCCTGAGTCCTCCAGAACATCCACCAGAGAATGACGAACAGGACGATGCCTTCGAGGACAGCTTCATAAAGTTGGCTCGGATGGCGAGGCGGTCCGAGGGTGGGACCGAAAGGCGTCATCTCAACAAAGCGAATCGCCCAGGGCACCTGGGTTGGAGCCCCCCATAGTTCCTGGTTCACGAAATTGGCGAGGCGGCCGAAGAACAGTCCGAAGGGCACGCAACAAGCGACATAATCATGGACTCTGAGCCACGACAACTTTTCCTTGTGCGCGAAATAGATGAGGCCCAGCGAGGTGCCGATTACACCGCCGTGGAACGACATCCCGCCATCCCACAGCTTCACGATCTCGATCGGGTGACTGAAATAATAGCCTGAATTGTAGAACAGCACGTAGCCGAGGCGCCCGCCGAGAATGATCCCGAGCGCAGCGTAGAAAACCAGGTCGTCAGAGTGGCGGCGAGCCATCGGCGCCCCCGGTTGCTTGATGAGCTTCAGCAAGTACCAGTAACCGATGAAGATGCCGGCGAGGTACGCCAGGCTGTACCATCTGAGATCGAACGACCCGATGTGCAGCGCCACGGGCGAAAGGCCCAAGTCTGGAAATGCAACGAAACGAGAGTTGTCGGCTGCCTGCAAGGACTTCCCCATCAAAGTTCAGCGTCTCATAAGGTGGGGAGCCGCTAAGGCAAAGGAGCCTGAATGGGAAGCGATCTCGACCGCAGCTATGACGAGATCCTGGCCGAGATCACGGGGCCGGGTGGGCGGTTGGTCATCGGCCGGGACGAGCATGGACAGGCGATCGTCAGCAACTTTCCAACAACCTTGCCTCAATTCTTCCGAGCATTCTGCGCGCTGAATGCCGACAATGAGGCTTTGGTAGCAGGCGACGAGCGCTTCACCTTCGCCAACCTCGATGAGATTTCCGATCGCGTCGCCTTTGGTCTTGCCGCTCGAGGAATAAACAAGGGCGATCGCGTCGGGATTGCGCTGCGCAATTGCCCGGCCTGGGTGCTGATTTACATGGCGATCCTCAAGGTCGGGGGAATCGCGACGCTGCTAAACGGTTGGTGGGAAGCGCATGAGATGGAGCATGCGATCAACCTCATCGACCCCGTACTGATTATCGCCGATGCGCTGCGGGCGAAAAGGATCGGGGCACGCTGCTCCGGCCGTGAGATCCTTAGTCTTCGGGTCGAATTGCCCGTCCAACAGACGCTCGCCGACCTATTGATGGATGGAGGGCAGGAGCTGCCGGAGGTCGGACCCGATGATGATGCAACCATCTTGTTCACGTCCGGCTCAACCGGCGATGCAAAGGGAGCGCTTTCGACCCATCATGCCGTGACGAGCGGAACTTACGCTTATTCGATCGGCCTCATGGTTCTGCGCGGAGTGCTCGAGCGGGAGGGTCGTGCGCCCCTTACGCCGCCACGGACGCTTCTCAGCGTACCCCTGTTCCATGTCACTGGCGAAGTGCCGGTCATGCTCAACAGCTTCGTTGTCGGTCGCTGCATGGTGGTCATGCCGAAGTGGGACGCGCAGGAGGCCCTGCGTATGATCGAGAAAGAGCGGATCACCTATTTCGTGGGCGTTCCGACGATGAGCCTCGAACTCATGAGTCACCCCGACCGAGACAATTATGATCTCTCGTCGCTCAAGGACATCACGGCCGGAGGAGCCCCGCGACCCGTGAGCCATGTCGAGCGGCTCCGGCAGGCCTTCCCGCACGCACAGCCGGCCCTCGGCTACGGGCTTACCGAAACGAATGCGGTTGGGTGCACCAACTTCTGGGCCAATTATGCAGACAAACCGGAATCAACCGGACGCGCCCAGAAACCTCTCGTCGAGGTTGCGATTTTGGGTGAAGACGACCGACAACTCGCGACAGGAGAAGTGGGCGAGATCGGAATCCGATCTGCCGCGAACATCAAATGCTACTGGCGCGACCCTGAGGCGACGAAAGCGGTGTTCACGGCGGACGGATATGTAAAAACCGGAGACGTCGGATATCTCGACGACGACGGCTATTTGTTCATCGTCGACCGGAAAAAGGAAATCATCATTCGCGGAGGCGAGAATATCTCGGCGGCCGAGGTCGAGGCCGCCTGCTATGCCTGCGATAACATCGCCGAGGTCAGCGTGTTCGGGGTGCCTGACGAACGCTTGGGTGAGGTCCCTGTCGCGGTGATCTTCGCCAAGATCGCGGTTGGAGAAGAGGAATTGCGACGATTCCTCGAGCCGCGGATAGCAAGGTTCAAAATTCCCGAACGTTTCATCTTTTCGACCGAGCCTCTTCCCCGCCTGGGCACCGGGAAGATCGACCGTCGGTCACTCAAGGCGCAGTACGCGAATTGAACGTTGATCGCCGCACATTGCTGGTCGGCGGTGGAGTCGGCGTCGGGCTCGTTGTGGCTTATGCCTTGTGGCCACGCCATCTTAGCAGCGAACTCGTCGTGCGGCGCGGTGAGCAGGCGTTCGGGAATTTCATCAAGATCGCGCACAACGGCCAAATCACGGTCGCCGTACCGCAGGTCGAGACGGGGCAAGGGGCATGGACTGCGCTTCCACAGATCGTTGCCGATGAACTCGGCGCGGCATGGGAATCGATCGGCGTAGAGCCGGCGCCCGCGACCGGTGCGTATGCCAATCCGCTGGCAAAGGAGGAGGAGTGGCCCGAGGGCATCCAAATCACCGCTAGTTCGACTTCCGTCCGGGCCTTTGAGCAGCCACTGCGCGAAGCTGCGGCGGTCGCGCGAATGATGCTGGTCGGGGCGGCCGCGGACCGATGGAATGTGAGCTCAGCCGAATGCGACACCGCAGACGGCTTCGTCATCAATGGCGTCAGAACCTTCACGTTCGCAGAACTCGCCGAAGAAGCCGCCGTAAGGAGGCCGCCCCGGTCGCCGCAGCTGCGAATTTCAGAAAGATCGCGCCTAGTGGGGCGCGCTCTCCAGCGCCTCGATGGTCCGGCAAAAGTCGACGGCAGCCTCCGCTTCGCCTGCGATGTGCGACTGCCCGGGACGCTATTCGCGTCCGCACGACTGGCTCCGCCCAAAGGACGACTCAAAGACTTTACGAATGATGCGCTCCGTAACGTACCTGGAGTGCGCCACGTCGCAGCTCGCGAAACCTGGATCGCAGTCGTCGCCGATACCTGGTGGGCTGCCGAACGCGCGCTGAAAGCAGCCAACCCGGTTTTCTCGGGCGAGCGCACGAATGCGAATCCACGAGCCTTGTTCGAAGATGCGCTCACAAATGGCGATGCGCGCGAATGGTTCAGCCGCGGAGACTATGACGCAGTGACGCGGGGCTCGCGAGCGCTCGCAGCGACTTACTACGTTGCCCCATCCCAGCACCTCGGGCTCGAGCCGCTGACGGCAACCGCGCGACTAAGCAGCGGCCAGTTGGAAGTGTGGGTTCCAACCCAGGCGCCGGACGCTGCTCGGGCGCGGGCTGAAAAAATGAGCCGCGGAGCTGGGGTCACAGTCTACCCGATGCCGGTCGGCGAACCTGCTGGCCGAGCGCTCGAGGGCGATGCGATCCCGATTGCCGCAGAGCTCGCTCGAGCGACGAATCGTCCGGTTCAGCTCAGCCTCTCGCAGTCCGCCAGCCAAAATCACGATCGCCCATCGGCGGGGGCACTCGCTAGGATGATGGCGCTCCCTGGCGCCGGGGGGGTCACCGCTGCCTGGAAGATCCGCGTTGCGACTGCAGACGGATTGGGAACGGCGCTCTCGGCACTCACAGGCAAGAAACGGTCGGACACATTGGGGCGACTTGCGCTCGACGGCTCGGTTCCACCTTATGCGGTTCCCAACCTCGCCGTTGAAGCTGTTGCTGCCGCCCTCCCGTTCAAAGCGGGTTATATGCGCGGGTCGCCACAGCGCGAATTTGCCTTCTTCAATGAAAGTTTCATCGACGAGCTTGCTCATGCCGCGGGGATTGAGCCACTCGCTTTTCGAATGTCGATGCTTGGTGAGAACGGGCGGCTTGCGCGCTGCCTCCAGGCGGCGACACGGCTTGCGCAGTGGGACGGCGGAGGCCCCGGAAGCACGATGGGAATTGCCGGCTGTTCGGCCTATGGCTCGCATATCGGGTTGGTCGCGACAGCCGATATTAGCGCCGACCAACGTATCAAAGTGCATCGACTCGTGGCCGCCGTCGATTGCGGCCAAATCGTCAATTCCGGCCTAGTGACACAGCAAGTCGAGGGCGCTCTCATCTGGGCTTTGGCGCAGGCAAATATTCCCCAACCTGAATGGGTCGCGCGAATGCCTCGTGCACGCTCGATGTCGACGATCGGGCTTCCGAAAATGAGCGACATCCCTGAAATCGCCGTGATTCTGATTCCGAGCAGCTACCCCGCCGGCGGGGTGAGTGGACTCGGGACGACGGTAGTTGCTCCGGCGATCGCCAATGCGATCTATGCGGGCACGGGCAAAAGGATGCGCAACCTTCCGTTCGATCCTATGTCGATCGAGTGAGCCGCCCACCCGCACACCCTTCTATCCCCGAGCCGCAGGTCGGAGTGCTGCTCATCAACCTCGGGACTCCCGATGCTCCCGAAGTCCGCGCGGTTCGGCGCTATCTTGCCGAATTCCTGAGCGATCCGCGCGTGATCGAAATCCCTGCTATCGCCTGGAAGCCGATCCTGCATGGGTTCATCTTGAGAACGCGGCCTCGCCGCTCGGCCGAAGCTTATAATCTGGTGTGGACCAATGAGGGCTCACCGCTTGCCGTCATCGCCGGGCGTCAAGCGGATGCCCTGCGGCGACGCTTCGAAGGTCGGCTACGAGTCCACTATGCCATGCGCTACGGAAATCCCGGCATCGCCGCAGCGATTGAGAATATGATCGATGAAGGTTGTACCCGAATTCTCGCGGCGCCCCTCTACCCACAATATTGCGCGGCAACGACCGCCACCGCGAACGATGCTGTGTTCGCGGTCCTCGCGGGGCTGCGCGTTCAGCCGGCGCTGCGCACACTGCCTCCATACTATGACGATCCGCTCTACATCGAGGCCCTGCGAGCAAATCTTTCCCGGCAGCTTGCCGCGCTCGACTTCCCACCAGAGAAGCTGTTGCTGAGCTTCCATGGGATGCCGCAGCGCACGCTGGAAGCGGGTGATCCTTATCACTGCCACTGCCAAAAAACGGCGCGATTATTGTCGGAATCGCTCGGGCGTGGGGTCGATGTCGCGTTCCAATCGCGCTTCGGTCGAGCCAAATGGCTAGAGCCAGCGACGGACATGACGCTTGCCGGCTATGCGGCGGGTGGCGTTAAGAGAATCGCTGTTGCCGCGCCCGGCTTTGCTGCGGACTGCCTCGAAACACTGGAAGAGCTCGGAATCCGGGGCCGTGAGACGTTCCTGAGCGCTGGAGGGGACAGATTTGCGTTGCTCGATTGCCTCAATGATTCACCCGAAAGCATCGCCATGCTCGAACGGCTGATCGAGCGCGAGCTTGCAGGCTGGACGGAGCGGACCTAAGCGCCTCCGCGCGCAATCGACAGGAGAGAATCATGGCTCGAGTGGCAATCGTCACCGGCGGCACCCGCGGCATTGGCGAGGCAATCAGCGTCGCGCTTAAGGACATGGGCATGAAAGTCGCGGCGAATTATGCCGGGAATGAAGAGCGTGCGCGCGAGTTCAGCGATCGTACCGGAATTCCTTCATACAAATGGAATGTGGCTGATTTCGACGCCTGCCAGGACGGGGTCCGTCAAGTTGAGGCCGACCTTGGCCCGGTCGACGTACTCGTCAACAACGCCGGAATCACGCGCGATTCGACCATGAAACGGATGGACCACCAGAAGTGGCAGGACGTCATGGACACGAATCTGGGCGGTTGCTTCAACATGGCCAAGGCGGTGTTCGAAGGGATGGCGGGCCGAGGTTACGGCCGGATCGTCAACATCGGGTCGATCAATGGTCAGGCTGGCCAATATGGTCAGGTCAACTATGCCGCTGCAAAGTCCGGCATTCATGGTTTCACCAAAGCTTTGGCGCAGGAAGGCGCGCGTTCCGGAGTTACGGTGAATGCGATCGCGCCAGGATACATCGATACGGACATGGTCGCGGCAGTGCCGGAGGATGTGCTAAGCAAGATCGTCGCGCGAATTCCGGTCGGGCGGCTTGGCAAGGCTGAGGAAATCGCGCGCGGCGTTTCCTTCCTCGTCGATGAGAATGCCGGCTTCGTCACGGGATCGACCCTGTCGATCAACGGCGGCCAGCACATGTACTGATGGAGCGGCCGGTCGGCTACGCACCGCCGCAAAAGCGGTCGGTGCTGATCGCCGGGCATTCGACGTCCATCAGTCTTGAGCCGGTCTTCTGGCGCGCTTTGGAAGCGGCGGCGCGCGAAAGAGGCTGTACCATCAATGCGCTTGTTGCTGAAATTGACGCGGCCCGGCTCGAATCCAGACCGACGCCAAACCTCACGTCGGCGATCAGGCAATGGCTATTTGCGAATAGTGCTGGAGAAATGATTCATGGCCGAGCTTAATCACACGATCGTCTGGTGCAGCGACAAACAGCGCTCGACCCATTTCCTGACACACGTCCTCGGGCTGCCGGCCGCTAAGCCTTTCTTCCACTTCCTCGTCGTCGAACTCGAGAATGGAGTGTCTCTCGATTACTATCAGAAGGAGGGACCAGTCTCGCCGCAGCATTATGCTTTCCTCGTTAGCGATGCCGAGTTCGACGCCGCTTTCGGCCGCATTCAAGAAGAAGGGCTGAGCTACTGGGGCGATCCCGCACGGACCCAGCTCGGACAGGTCAATCAGCATTTTGGCGGACGCGGAGTCTACTTCGCCGACCCCGACAATCATTTGATGGAATTGATTACCCGGCCGTACGGTTCGGAATCGGAACTCTAACGGGCGAGGAGAATGCGCGCTTGCCCCGCCACCTGCGCAAGCATCGGCGCGCTTACCTGGCCCTCGGCCCTCGCACGCGTAACGAGCTTGCGAAACTGATCAATGCGCGGTCTTTGTTCGCCGATCCACT
>JBKPLG010000028.1:0-10026 GCA_046731515.1 Pseudomonadota bacterium
GTCTTAATGCCTAGGTGGGTCCGAGCGGTCTAGGATGATGGGCTCGATGAACGCGAGACCAACCAAGCCGTTCTCGGTCCACTTCACGATTGCCGGGACGAGAACTCCGCCTTCGAAACGGACGTGGACTTTCGCGCCAGGAAGGAGGTCCCGAACAGTTGGCCCCATCACTCCGCCTTCAGAGATGTTGTGAATGGCGAAGTTCGTAGGCGAGCCGTCGATCAGTAGCTTTAGTTTGCGACTCTTGGTGGCCATTCTTGGAAACCGCCGTTGCTCGGCCGACTGTGAAGCATGCCGGGCACGAGGGGTGGGAACGGCTTCGTGACGGGACGTTTCCGCCAGTGGCACCGCGGTTCCACAAAAACCACATTCCGCGCTCACTCGACCGATGTACCATTGTGATCGGCCGCAGCCAGGACAGCGGTTCGGCTCGTTAGCGCGATACACAACGTGGTGCCCCCGCCTAGCGAGGCCCGCGGCGAAAGACACCTGAGCGCGTTCGTAAACCAGAACATCCGACATGCGGCGCTTACCTTTCCTCCTTAGACCGACCGGGTCTGTTGGCGAAGGTATCGCGCACACGTTGCAGAGTGGTTACCCGCCCGATGGCCCATTGTCCGGCCGTCACACGCTTGCTTATGTCCGTCCGCTCTCCGTCCCTTTACGCTCCGATTTAAGTTGAACGATAAGCCGTTAGGCATGTCTCGAAACCAACACTTAATCCAAAGTATGTAAATGTCAGCGGAGCCGGGGTGGGCCAGCGTGTGAGGCCCGTAGTATGGGTACATTCGGCAAACGTGGCGGCGGCGGACGCCGCTCAGCAGCCAGAGCTACAGTGCCGCTGGCCGCGATCTTAACAACACTCCAACGGTCTCGGTGCGTCGAGATCCTCGATCTATCGTGCGCAGGCGCTAGGTTTCGCGGAAGCGACCTGCCGGCTAAGGGCGAGCAACTCGAAATGAAGGTCGAAACGGTTCGTGCCTTTGGGGCTGTTGTCTGGATCACACGTAATCAGTGCGGCGTCGAATTCGATGAGCCACTAATGCCATTCGAGGTCGAGCGATTACGCAGCGAGGGGACTGCCGGGAACCTGACACATCTGAGCCTAGACGAGCGTCTGGCCGTCGATGACTGGCTGCTCGGTGTTGCTCGTTAGCCAGATGAAAGCAGACGACTGATTTTTCGCCTGTGTAAGGGCCCGGCGTGTCGTTACGCATGGAAAATCGCGACACCCTGTGCGCCGCCCAAGGCGTTTAACATGCGCGGGAATTGTCCCGCGACAAAAGGCGACCATGGTCTTTGATAAGACCAACACCAATCTCAGCAGTTTCATCAACGAAGCGCCACCGGAAGACCTTTCGGCGATTGCGTCGCTGGTGTTCAGCCGTGTGGGAACGCTTGATCAGCCTCGGCAGCAGCGCTTCATAGAGGAGATCCAGCGCGATCCGCAGGTCAAGCGCATCTTCGAAAAGTTGCAAGCTTATAGTCGGTAAGCAGACTTCGTTAGGTAGTTCGTTCGCGCGGGCTGGAAACTGGCCCGCGCTTCCTTGGCATTCAGGAGGCCGGGGGCTTCTGATGTCTCTTTTCGACGCAAGGCGGGACATCGATTGATGCCCCGGAGTCGTAGGTTAGCATACAGATGAACAGTCCCGGCGCCACTGCAACGGCTGTCGTCCTTTGGGGACTGTCCGGTTTTCTGCCATTAAGCGCGGCAGGGTCCTGGTTTAAAGTGGCCCCGAGGGAACATTTGCATTGGTCGACCGGAGACATTTTTGGTCATAGCTGTTAACGACAGCTATGAAACCTTGGGACCACGCATCGGCCGCATTGCTATTTGTGGCAGCTCCGCTGGCCTCAAGCGCCGCTTCTCACAGCGAACGCCTCCATGATCCATTGCGCTTTTTTGAAGGCCGAACAGAGAGTGTGAGTACAGTTAAAGTGGTCATGAAGAAGCCGTACCATTCCCGGAGCATTGGTCGCGGCGAGATCAAGCCGGATGGTTCACTCTTTCTCGTGCAACGCATCGAAGAGGAGGGGCGGTTGCCCCATGACCGCCGCTGGCAGATCCGTAGAGTAGCTTCCGGGCTTTTTGTCGGCGCAATGTCCGAGGCCAGCGGACCGGTCACCATCGAGGAAATCAATGGTCGCTACCGCTTTCGATTCAAGATGAAAGGCGGTTTGTCTGTCGAACAGTGGATGACGCCGCTTCAGGGCGGCCGATCGGCGCGGAATCAGGTCACGGTCCGAAAGCTCGGAGTTACTGTTGCCCGGTCCGAGGGCATGATCCGCAAAGTCAGCTAATTGTTGAGCTCTGTTCCGGCGGGTTTTTATTGTGGTCCGTTTGAATCTTGGCTGCGCGGCTCGTCTGGCGTGGGAACGGTGAGCGGGAAGCGCTTAGCTCGGAACGGCCAAAAAGGGGGGAGCCGACCGTCGATGAGATACTGAAGCATCGTGACGAGCCGGTCTGATGCTCCGCTTCTAATAGCTCGCTCCCTTCGGACGAAGGCGTGGACGTCCGCTTTAGGACACCGGAGCCGCGGTAGCGGCGTCAGGCGGCGCGGCCCTCTTCGGCCGTGCCGGAATCTGAGTGAAATTCGAGCAAGTCACCGGGCTGGCAGGCGAGAACATCGCAAATTGCCTCGAGCGTCGAGAAGCGGATCGCTCGCGCCTTCCCAGTCTTGAGGATCGACAGGTTGGCAAGTGTGATGTCGATGCGCTCGGCTAGCTCCGTTAAAGTCATGCGGCGATCGTGGAGCAAATCCTCGAGCCTGACGAAGATGGCCATCAGATCGTGCCCTCGAGATCCTCACGCATCAAAGTGCCTTCAGCGAAGACTCGGGCAAGAACAAAGATGAGGATCACTGCGAGCCAGCCGCTGACAGAGAATCCGGCGTCGAGATGAAGCGGAAATTCCGGCGACGCAATCACCTTGCCGATGGCGCCGATGACCATGCTCAGAAGCTGGAGCGATAGAAGCGCCCACGCGATCGCCTGCAGCCGGTACGCGTTCGCAGCGACGAACGGATCACCCCGGCCGACCGTCTCGACGATGCGCAGGAGACGCATGAGAATGAGGTGATTGAGCGGCACACAAAGGAGGCCAAGCGCCGCGATCGCGCGCAAGCCTGTCATTATCGACCGCGCGTCTGTACCGGTTGGCACATCGATTGCCTTCATGAACCACGGCTCGTTGACAAAGGTGAAGGCGAGCAGGCCGAAAATGGCGGCGCCATAGAGCCAGTTGAGACCGATCAGGAGGCGCAAGACGACGTAAGCGACGGGTGAAGCGGTCCCCCAACGTTTCAACATGACCTCACTCCAATGGATTATCGACAAACGATATATCATTTATCGATTTTCGGCAAGTAATTTGAATTGCCTCTTGTTCAGCCGGCCGCCTTGAGCGTCACGGAGGTCGCGGTCACAATATTGGTTGTCCCAAACACGGCGCGATCATTCCGCGCGGACGTTTAGCCGCTGCGAGCCTTCGGACGACCTTTCGGTGTGGATGCCGAATGGCAAATTGACATCTTTGGGGAAGACTGACGTCTAGTCGCGCAATGGCCCGTGGGGGTCGTGTCCGGCCTTATCCATCATCGAGCAGCTTGGGCCCTGAGACAATCATGGGCAGCCGCCTTCCCGACGCGAGCCGGGGGGTCTGATTGCGTCGAAGGAATGGTGCCGCTTGAGGGACTCGAACCCACGACCCCATCATTACGAATGATGTGCTCTACCAGCTGAGCTAAAGCGGCCTGGCTACGGGAGATGGGCGCCCTATCAGCGCCTCGGTCGGCGGGCAAGCGCGATCCCTCAATAGTTATACTTAACAGTTTGGTAACGGCGTTCCGCCATCTTTGCCGCCGGATTTGACGGAGTGGGGCCCGCACCAAATGGACAGTTACCGCGAGCATCCGGGCGATTTCGATCCGCCGGCTGCCCCCGAGGCGGCGGCGACGGATCTGGCTATGGCGATCGGCAACGACGAGAGGCGCATGCACGTTCGCGCCTATAATTACTGGGCGTCGCTGCTCGACGGTCGCGACTTTCCGTCGATCGAGGAGCTCGATCCGGCAAATGTAAAGGACTTTGCCGCCAACAGCGTCCTCCTCGATTTCACCTGCGGCGGGGACAACCCGGCGATTCCCTACATCGGGCCCGCGATCCGCGACGAATGCGGACTCGACGACGACATGCGAACGATCGCAGAGGTTCCCAGCCGTTCGCTGCTTTCGCGTCTGACCGACCATTATATGCAAATCATCGCCAACCGAGCCCCAGTCGGCTTCGAGGCCGAATTCGAAAATCAGCGCGGCGAGAGCATATGCTACCGCGGCATCCTTATGCCATTTTCGTCGGACAGCGAGGCGATCGATTTCATTTACGGTGTGATCAATTGGAAGAAGGCTGGTGCTGCCGAGGAGCTGGCGCCGGCTGGGATTACGCCAGTCGAAACGGCCGGCGATATCGAGGGATCTGCCGATGAAGCGCTTGAGCTGACGGAGTTGGCTATCGGCGCTCCGGACCCTTCCGTCAAAGAGCATTTGACCTGGGAGGATGGGCCTTCCGCCGAGCCTAACGAGCCCCCCGAGGCGCCGGCCGACGCGAATCCGGCGCCTCATTTCTCATGGCAGGATGATCCCCTCGCCGACGCCGATGAAGTGCCGACGATCGAACTTGGCGAGAACGCTGGCCTTGCCGATCGCCTGTGGGCCGCACGCTCAACTGCCGACGCTGTTAAGGCGGGTGAAGGACGGACCCGCGGCGCACTCTACCAGGCCCTTTCTCTGGCTTACGACTTTGCCATCGCCGCGAGGCTTAACCCCGAAGAATATGCCGAGCTGCTGCAGGAATCGGGCATGAAGGCGCAGACCCGGGCGCCGATGACCCCGATCGTCAAGCTGGTGTTCGGCATCGACTATGACAAATCTCGATTGACGGAATTCGCTGCGGCCCTGTCGTACGCGGATCGTCGACAGGTCGAACTCGGTGGGTATAAGGATTTTGTCGAAGGCCAGCCGGGAGGCCTCAAAGCATTGGTCGCCCTTGAGCGACAGGAACGCCGGCCGGAACCGAGGCCGGACACTCGTGGCGAAGCCGCAAGAGCCAGGTTGCGCGCCGCCCCGACGATTTCGCTGAGCGAGGTCCCCGCCGACGAAGAGTTCGCAGTGGTGGTCACCAGGCGCGGCGTCGACGGCCGTCACGAGCCGGTCGCTGTTCTCGACGATGAAGCGCTGATCGAACGCGCGATCCGCCGAGTCGCCTGAGCCGCTTCGGGACATCCGCAGCACTGAAGAGCAAGTCGCGGGGTTGTCGCCCTCGTGAACGCGGGTCTATAGGCCCCGCGCAATCGCCTATTCGCGGAGCATCACCATCCCATGACGGCCCACACGCGCCTGCCTCAGCCGCTGGTCGAATCGATTCGCAAAGCACTGACGCGCAACGCGCTTCCCGGCGAAACGCACGGCTTGTCAGGGGACTCCGAGCGCGCGGCAGCGGAGTTTCTGGCCGGTATTGCCGGCCGCCGGAATCGCGGAGAGCTTGGTCTCGCCATCGAATCCACGGGCGGCGAAGCTGGCCGGCGCCGGATGCGTATCGGAATCGTCAACGATGACATGCCATTTCTCGTCGATTCGGTCGCCAATGCCATTGCCGCGAGGCAGCTGACGATCCATCGGCTGCTTCACCCGGTCGTCTGCGTCAGCCGCGATGAGAATGGCGAGCTTCGCGAGCTCGAGTCGCTTTGCGCCGACAAGAGTCGGCGCGAATCCATGATGTACCTTGAGCTTGACCGTGCTGACGCTCGCGGACGCCAGGAGCTTGCTACCGATCTGCGGCGGGTGCTGAGCGACGTCCGGCTCGCAGTCCGCGATTGGCACCAGCTCCAGGACAAGATGCGCTCCGACGCCGCGGAGATTGCCGATCCGGAAGGCTGTGCCTTGCTGAATTGGTTCGCCGACGGCGCGATGACCCTGCTTGGTTACCATGTCGAGAAGCCGTACGAACGGCCTTCGAGCACGCTCGGCATCTTCAGCATCCCCGGTGCTCCGACCGACGAGGGCGGCTGTCTCGGCGCAATGAATTATCTAGAGCAGGGCGGCGAGAATCCGCTCATGGCCAAGGCCGAGCGCAAGTCGACCGTGCACCGCCGGGTTCCGCTCGATCTCGTCGTCGTTCCCTTGCGCGAGAAAAACAAGGTCGTCGGCATCGGGGTTCATGCCGGTCTGTGGACCAGCGAAGCCCTCCGCGTGCCCCCGGAGGAAGTTCCAGTGCTACGTCGGCGCCTGGAGCATTTGGACCGGGATTTTGGCTTCGATCCCAAAGGTCATTCGGGCAAGGCGCTGCGCCACGCGGTCGCCTCCCTGCCCCGCGATTTGCTGATCACCATCGAATATGAATCGATGCGCGATCTCGTCATGATGGCGATGTCGCTCGCCGACCGGCCGCGCCCTGCGCTTCTGCAGGTCCGCAGCATCCTTCATGGTCAGCTGTTCAGCTTCGTCTGGCTTCCGCGCGAAGAGCTGACGACATCTCGTCGAACGGCGATCGCTAAACTTCTCGAGTATGAAGTTGGTCGCGAGATTACCAGCTGGTCGGTCGAGCTTGGCGACGGCGACCTCGCGCTCATCCGCTATACTCAATATATCGCCGAGGATGCTCCCTTGCCGGACCAAGAGGAGCTCGACGCAGCGGTCGTCGAAATGGTCCGTGGCTGGGCTCCAGCGGTAGAAGCCGAGCTGATTGAGGCGGCCGGCGCTGCTCGCGCGACGAGGTTGGCGCTGACCTACATCGGCACCTTTCCTGACGGATATCGCGCGCGCACAGCGCCGGAAGAGGGCGCCGCTGACATTTTGCGGCTGTGCGCGCTCGACGACGATTCGGATCGCGACGTTCGGATATGGCGCGCACCAAGCGATCCTCCCGCGCAGCTTCGATTGAAGACCTATCGGCTCAGCGGATTGATTCCTCTTTCCGAAGTCGTGCCGGTGCTCGAAAATTTCGGTTTTCGAGTACTCGAGGAGATCCCAACCGCCCTCACGGGCGGACTCGGCTATGTCCACGATTTCCGGGTCGAGGTCGGTAGCGAGGCCGATTTGGACGGGATCCTTGGAAGGATCGGAGAGATCGAGCGGTCGATCGCAAGCGTTTTGCGCGGTTCCGCCGAGAATGATGAGTTCAACCAGCTGGCGCTCTATGCGGGGCTCGACACGCAGGCCGTCGTTTGGCTTCGAGCATGGTTCCGCTATTTGCGCCAGGTCGGCAGCAGCTTCGGCTTGGTCACCGTGGTCGACGCGCTCCGCCGTGCTCCTGATGCAACGCGCGCCCTGATTGATTTGTTCGTCGCTGCGCACGATCCGGCAGCGTCCGGCAATCGCGGGCGCGACGTCGAGCGACTGCGCGGAGTGCTGGATAGCTCACTCGCCAAGGTTCGGTCGATCGACGACGATCGTATCATGCGCGGGCTGCGCGCTCTGATTGAAGCAATTGTTCGCACCAATGCTTTTGCTTCCGCGGCGCAAGAGGCGCTTGCCTTCAAGATCAATTCTTCGCTCGTGCCTGGACTTCCCGCGCCGGTGCCGTGGCGCGAAATCTGGATCTACAGTCCACGCGTTGAAGGCATCCATTTGCGCGGCGGTCCGATCGCTCGCGGCGGAATCCGCTGGTCTGACCGGCGCGACGATTTCCGGACCGAGATCCTCGGGCTGATGAAGGCGCAGCTGGTCAAGAACGCAGTCATCGTCCCGACCGGCGCCAAGGGCGGATTTTATCCCAAGCAGCTCCCGCCGATCGCCAACCGCGACGCATGGCTCGCCGAGGGTACGGAAAGCTATCGGATCTTCATCCGTTCATTGCTTTCGGTCACGGACAACCTCGTCAACGACAAGGTTGTTCACCCCGCGCAGGTCGTCACACACGACGGTGACGATCCCTATTTCGTGGTCGCGGCGGACAAGGGCACGGCGACATTCTCCGACATCGCCAACGCCATCGCTCTCGAGCGCAATTTCTGGCTTGGCGACGCCTTCGCGAGCGGCGGTTCGAACGGTTACGATCATAAGGCGATGGGTATCACCGCCCGGGGCGCGTGGATTTCGGTACAGCGGCACTTTTTGGAAATGGGCATCGACGTCCAATCGGATCCGATCACCGTTGCCGGCTGCGGCGACATGTCTGGCGACGTTTTCGGCAACGGCATGCTGCTCAGCCAAGCGATCAAGCTCGTCGCGGCGTTCGATCACCGCCATATCTTCATTGATCCCGATCCCGATCCGGAAACGAGCTGGGCCGAGCGCAAGCGCATGTTCGACCTGCCCCGTTCGAGTTGGGAAGACTATAACCGCGACCTTCTGTCGAAGGGCGGCGGGATTTTCCCCCGCACGCAGAAAAGCATCGAGCTCAGCCCGGAAATCCGCGAGATTCTGGGTGTCGATTCAAAGTCGCTTGATCCCATGTCGTTGATCAATGCGATCCTGAAATGCTCAGTCGATCTCCTGTGGTTCGGTGGAATCGGCACGTATATCAAGGCTTCAACCCAGAACCAGGCGGATGTCGGCGATCCGTCGAACGACGCGCTTCGGGCCAGCGCTGACGAGGTCCGCGCCAAGGTGATTGGGGAAGGCGCCAACCTCGCCATCACTCAGGCGGGGCGGATCGAGTTTGCCGAGCATGGCGGCCACATCAACACCGATTTCATCGACAACAGTGCGGGCGTCGATTGTTCCGACAAAGAGGTGAACATCAAGATCCCGCTCAATCGCGAGATGGGGGAGGGCCGGCTCACATTCGAGAAGCGAAATTCGCTTCTTGAGCGCATGACGGATGACGTCTCCGAAATCGTGCTCGAGGATAATCGTTTGCAATCCCTGGCGCTTTCGATTGCGGAAGCGGGCGGATCAGCAGCCTTGCCTGGGCAAATCCGGACGATCGAACTCCTGGAAGCGCTGGGGCGGCTCGACCGCAAGGTTGAGGGTCTGGCTTCCAGCGAGGAGCTCATCCGCCGCCTTCAGGAAAACCGCGGCCTCACCCGGCCGGAGCTTGCAGTCGTTCTGTCGATATCCAAGCTCGTTCTCCAGGACGCCGCCGAGGAGCTTGGACTGGCGGACGACCCGCTGCTCGAGCCGGAGCTGTTCGACGCCTTTCCCAAGGCGATGCGCAAGGCCCACGCTGAGTCGATCCGAGCGCACCGCTTGCGGCACGAAATCGTTGCGACCCGAGTGGCCAATCGCCTCGTAAATCGGCTCGGTCCGGGCGCAGCTTTCGACCTCACTGAAGAGGAGGGTGCATCGCTCCAGCAGGTCGTATCGGCGTTCCTGGTTGCGGAACGGTTGCTGGATCTCGGAAAGCTGTGGCGCGAAATCGAGGAAGATGCTCTTCCTGAAAGCGTTCGGGTCGAGCTGTTCTCGATCGCTGCAGCAAGCGTACGTGCGCACCTGTCGGACATTCTTCGCGCCACAGGCGGTGAGACCAATATCAGCACCCTTTGCGCCCAGCTGGAGCCGGGCGTCCGCAAGATTTCCGCAGCAGCAACCAAGCTCATCCGCTCCGAGGTCCGGAATGAAGCAGCCGCTCGCCGCGACCGTCTTATCGCGCTGGGCGCAAGCGAGGATATCGTACGTGGACTGGTGCGCCTCTATGAGCTCGACGGGGTGTTCGGGATCGCCGCTCTTGCATCACGGCGTGCGTTCGATGAGCTGTCGCTGACCCGCGCCTATACTAAGCTCGGCGAAGCGCTTGGCCTCGACTGGGCGCAGCAGCAGGTGGCCCGCTTCGTCCCCGCCGATCAGTGGGAGCGGCTGCTGACTGCGGGTCTCGCCCGCGACTTTGAACAGCTTCGGATCGAGTTTCTTTCCCGAACACGCGGAAAAGATCCGGATGCCGGCGTGGACGAGTGGATCGGCGAACAAAGACCGCGCATTGATCAGTTTCGCAAGCTCGTTACGCGTGCGAGGGCCGAGGGCCAGGTAAGCGCGCCGATGCTTGCGCAGGTGGCGGGGCAAGCGCGCATTCTCCTCGCCCGTTAGAGTTCCG
>JBKPLG010000029.1:0-16953 GCA_046731515.1 Pseudomonadota bacterium
CGGTTGTGCGGGACACGGTCGCGCCGAACATCGACGCGGTTCAGCAAGCTGTGCTCGCAGCCGACCTGCCTTTCGCGGATGTCGTGCGAATGTTCCTTTCGCGCTTTGCCGAGGTGACGTCGCGGGCGCCGGTTGGCGCGGTGGCCAAGATGGTGATCGGTGAGTCACGCAACTTTCCGGAGCTGGCCAAAGTGTGGCACGACCAGGTCGCCTCGCGGGCGCTGGGCATGCTCACCGGCCTGATCGCCAAAGGACAAGAGCGCGGCGAAGTCCGCAAAGGGGATCCGAGGTTGCACGCCTTCACGCTGGTCGGCGCAATGCTGATGGGCGTCCTTTGGCGCGAAACGCTTCAGCCGGCAGGTGGAGCACCGCTCGATCTCGAGAAATTGGCAGAGCAGCACGCGGAAACGGTGCTTTCGGGACTCCTAACGGAGCAAGCGAAATGAGGCGCCTTGTTTCAGGTGCTGCGGCGCTTCTCGCTGGCTGCACGGTTGGTCCCAATTACAGCCGTCCCGCGATGCCTATCCCGGAGAGCTATGCGGAGGCGCCGACAGAAGCGAGCCCAAGCGAAGCCGAGCTGGCTGGATGGTGGAGCCGCTTCGGTGACCCGCTGCTCGACGAGCTGGTCAATCGCGCGATTGCGCAGAATCTCGATGTCCAAAGCGCTGCTGCACGTATCCGCGAAGCGCGGGCGTACGAAGTGATTGCGGGCGCAGCGGCGCTACCTGAGGTCGATGCGATAGCTTCGGCAACACGGCAGCGGATCAGCGAGAATGCCATTCCGATCCCACCTGGCGCCGGCAGTGGCGGCAGTCCCGGCAATGGCGGGGCCTTTGGACTCCCGGGCACCGAGTTCAGCACGTTCCACATCGGCTTCGACGCAAGCTGGGAAATCGACCTATTCGGCAAAACGCGCCGATCAATCGAGGCAGCTCGTGCGCGCACCGGCGCCGCGCTTTGGAGCCGGCGCGACCTGCAGGTCACGACTGCCGCCGAGGTCGCCAATGCCTATTTCCGGCTACGCGAGCTGCAGACGCGGATCGCCACGGCCGAAACCGAACTCGAGCGGCAAGAGCGGTTCGAGCGCTTAGTGTCGGCGCGGGCGCGGGGCGGGTTGGTGACGGGGCAGGATCTCGAGCAGCAGCGCTCCGAGCGTTCCGCGGCGGCGGCCGCTATTCCGGTGCTGAAGGCACAAGCGGATGCACAGGTCCACGCGTTGGGAGTGCTCACCGCCGACACTCCGGAAGCGCTCATCGGCGAACTCGGCAAGCCGGTGGCACTGCCCGCTGAGGCAATCGCCGTACCGCCCGGACTTCCTTCCGATTTGCTGCGGCGGCGGCCCGACATCCGCTCAGCCGAACGTGAACTGGCTGCGTTCAGCGCTGACATCGGCGTAGCGATTGCCGACCTTTATCCGCGCTTCTCGCTCACGGCGGCGCCGGGGCTGGTGAGCACCGCTCTGGCATCGCTGCTCGAGTGGGGAAGCCGCAGTTTCTCAGTGGGGGCGTCGCTCGACTGGCCGATCTTCAACGGACACCGAACGCGGGGCAACATCGCGGTGGCGAATGCGCGCCAGGAACAGGCGTTGATCGCCTATCGCAAGACGGTGCTCATGGCGTTGCAGGATGTCGAGGACGCACTTTCGCGAACCGAAGCCGATCGCAACCAACTCGCCGATCTCGAGCAGGCGCTCGGCACGGCCAGACGGGCCGAGGACATTGCGCGGACTCGCTATCGGGGCGGGCTCGTCACCTTTTCCGACGTACTGCTCGCGCAGCAGCGGAGGCTCAAGCTGGAGGACCAGATGATCGAAGCCAGGGGTGCGCTCGCGCGTGACACCGCCGCATTGTTCAAGGCGCTCGGCGGCGGCTGGCCCGAGCTCGCCACTGCGGGAGCCGAGCAATGAATCGCGCGCGTCCTATCATCATCGTCGTTCTTCTGATCGCCGCCGGCGTCCTCGCCTGGATCCTCTTCGCCGGATCGAAGCGTGAGCGCACGCTCTCGGGCTATATCGAAGGCGAGAATCTGTATCTGGCGGCGCCGGTGGCCGGCACTGTCGAGACGGTTTCGGCGGTCGAGGGCCAGCGCGTCTCGACCGGACAGAGCTTGTTCCAAATCGAACCGGCGACGCTGACGGCGCAGGGGCAGCAGGCACAGGCGAATGTCGCCGCCGCACGGACGCAGATCGCGTCGGCCGAAGCGCAGGCACAGCAGGCAGAAGCGGATGTATTAGCTGCTTCCGCCGATGCGGTAAGGGCGCGCCAGGATCTTGCGCGGCTGCTTTCGGTAAAGCGCGCCGACAACGCCGCCGTCGCCGGCAAGGACATCGACGCTGCCCGCGCCACGCTGCATGAGGCAAATGCCCGGGTCGCTGCCGCGCAGAAGACGGCGCAGGCGCGGCGGGCCGAGATCGCCTCCTCGCGCGCCCAGGCAGAGCAAGCCCTGGGCGGCGCGCGCGAAGTCGCGATCCGGGTCGGTCAGCTCGCGCCCGTGGCGCCGTCGCCAGCCCGCGTCGAGGAAGTCTTCTTCCAACCAGGAGAATGGGTGAATGCCAACCAGGCGGTCGTCAGCCTGATCCCGGACAATAAAGTGAAGGTGCGCTTCTTCGTGCCGGAGGAACAGGTCGCGCGCTACCATCCAGGGCGAAACGTTCGTTTCTCCTGCGACAGCTGCGAAGGCAAGCTGACCGCGACGGTCCGCTATGTCAGCCCGCGGCCGGAATTCACTCCGCCGATCATCTATAGCCGCGATAGCCGCGACCGGCTGGTCTTCATGGTTGAGGCCTATCCCGCCCGGCCCGTTAACCTTCAACCGGGCCTTCCCGTCGACGTGGAACCCCTGCCATGACGCTCGCCATCGACGTCCAGGACCTCAGCAAGAGGTTCGGTTCCCTACAGGCGGTCAATCACGTCTCGATCCAGATCGAGCAAGGGCATATCACCGGTTTCCTCGGCCCGAACGGCTCCGGCAAGACGACGACTCTCCGAATGCTCTGCGGGTTGCTTACGCCCGACAGCGGCCACGGTCAGGTGCTCGGACTCGACTTTCCGCGCCAGTCGGAGGCGATCAAACGCCAGACCGGCTACATGACCCAGCGCTTCTCCCTCTACGAGGATCTCACGATTGAGGAGAATCTCTTCTTTATTGCCCGGGTTTACAGCCTCGACAATTTTGCCCGGCGCGTCGACGAAGCGCTCGATAAGCTCGGCCTCACGCATCGTCGCAAGCAGCTAGCCGGTCAGCTTTCGGGAGGCTGGAAGCAGCGCCTGGCGCTTGCCGCAGCCGTTCTGCACGAGCCCAAGCTGCTCTTGCTCGACGAGCCCACCGCAGGTGTCGACCCGCAGGCGCGGCGCGATTTCTGGGACGAGATCCACCGCCTCGCGGAAGAAGGCATGACGGTGCTCGTTTCGACCCATTACATGGACGAGGCGGAGCGTTGTCATGAGATCGCCTATATCTTCAACGGCAATTTGATCGCGCGCGGTACCTCGGAAGTGGTCATCGCCGAATCCGGCCTGGTGACCTTTGAAGCCGAAGGACCGAGGGCGGACCGCCTGGGGGGCGAACTCGAGGGCAAACCAGGGATCGAGATGGTCGCGCCTTTCGGTCCCGCGCTTCACGTCAGTGGTCGGGATCGCGCGGCGCTCGAGCGGGCGATCGCACCTTATCGTCGGGAGCCTTATCGCTGGACCGAGGTCGATCCCTCGCTTGAGGATGTGTTCATCGACCTCATGCGTCGCAATGCACCGCCGGAGCAGCGCGCCGCATGACGGGCCTGTCCTTCTCGCGAATCCTGGCGATCCTCTCGAAGGAGTTCACTCAGCTCGTTCGAGACCGGCTGACCTACGCGATGATCATCGGCATACCGATCATCCAGCTGATGCTGTTCGGCTATGCGATCAACTCCGATCCCAAGCACCTTCCGACGGCTGTGCTCGTTCAGGATCAAGGTCAATTTTCGAGATCGATCCTCGGAGCGCTCGACCACAGCGAATATTTCGACATCAAGCATGTTGCGCGCACTCCAATGGAAATGGACCGGCTGATTGAGCGTGGCGTGGTCCAATTCGCGGTGACGATACCCGGCGATTTCACGCATCGGGTCGTTCGCCGTGACAATCCGCAGATCCTGGTCGAGGCGGATGCGTCGGACCCGTCCGCAACAGGACCCGCAGTGGCCGCGCTCGCGACGCTACCGCGATATGCCCTGATGAACGATCTCAAAGGTTCGCTCGCTTCAGCAGACGCGGATATGCCGCAGCCGTTCGAGGTGGTCGTCCAGAGACGCTACAATCCCGAGAGCATTACGGCTTACAACATTGTTCCGGGGTTGGTCGCGACAATCCTCACGATCACGCTGGTGATGATGACAGCCCTGGGCATGACTCGCGAGGCTGAGCGCGGAACGATGGAAACGCTCCTTTCCACTCCGCTCCGTCCGCTTGAGGTGATGATCGGCAAGCTGACGCCCTATGTGATGGTCGGAATCATCCAGGCGACCTTAATCATCACCTTGGCGCGGGTCCTGTTCGGAGTGCCGATGGCCGGCGGCTGGGCGGCTCTGATCCTGGGGCTGTTCCTCTTCATCGTCGGGAGCTTGTCGCTCGGATTCCTTGTTTCAACAGTGGCCCGAACACAGCTTCAGGCAATGCAGATGGCCGTTTTCTATCTGCTTCCCTCGATCCTCCTTACCGGCTTCTTGTTCCCGTTTCGGGGCATGCCCCAGTGGGCGCAATGGCTCGGAACCATCCTCCCCGTCACTCACATGCTGCGGGTTGTTCGAGGCTCGATGCTCAAGGGAGTCGGAATCGCCGACGCGCTGCCGAGCCTGGGAGCGCTCACATTATTCGTTCTGGTGGTCGCGACGATCGCCGTCAGGCAGTACCGGACCACGCTCGATTAAAAATCACTTGGCCGCGGCCGGCTGGGCTTGCGCGACAATGATCGGCTCGGCGCTGTCCGCGAGAAATTTGTGAATGGCTGCGACCGCCTGGGCCCCATCTCCGACAGAGGCAGCGACACGTTTCACCGAGCTTGCGCGCACATCGCCGACCGCGAACACGCCTCGTCGGCTGGTCTCGAGCGGCAGGCGGTCGGAGCCAATCTCATCGCCGGTCAGAACGAAGCCGCGGTCGTCGAGCTTGATCCCAGAGCTTTGCAGCCAATCAGTGTTGGGCTCGGCGCCAATGAAGGAGAAGAGGAAACGCGCCGGCTGATGCTTGTTCGTTCCCGAAGCGCGATTGTGGATCGTGATCGCTTCGAGCTCGCCGGACGCTCCGTCGAGTTTCGTGATCTCGCAGCCGATTACGACGTCAACGTTGGGCAGATTCTCGATACGGTCGACCAAATATTGCGACATGGTTTGCTGAAGCGGCCGCCGGGCGACGAGCGTCACCTTTCGCGCGCGGCTGGCGAGGAAGACCGTCGCTTGGCCTGCGGAATTTCCGCCGCCGACCAGCGCCACCTCCTGATCGGCAGCGAGATCGGCTTCGAGCGGCGACGCCCAATAATGGACCGACGACCCTTCGAACTGATCGAGATGCTCGACGCCTAGGCGGCGATAGCGGGCGCCGGTGGCCAGGACAACGGAGCGAGCCTGAACGCGCTCACCTGTGCCGAGCAGGACGTGGCACGGGTCGTTGCCGCATTCGAGCTTCACGGCCTCGTCGGGGATGGCAACTTCGACTCCGAATTTTTGCGCCTGGCTGAAGGCGCGCCCCATCAGGGCCATACCGGAAATGCCGGTGGGGAAGCCGAGATAATTCTCGATCCGAGCCGAGGCGCCCGCCTGTCCGCCGAACGAACGGCAGTCGATGGCAAGTACGGACAGGCCTTCCGAGCCGGCGTAAACCGCGGTCGCAAGACCGGCCGGGCCAGCGCCGATCACCACCACGTCATAAAGCCGGTCGGAATCGATCGGCCCAACGAGGCCAACGCAGCGCGCGAGCTGAGATTCCGTCGGATTGCGCAGCAGCTGTCCGCCCGGGCACAGGACGATCGGCAACTCTTCGGAAGCGACTTCAAAGCGCTCCACCAGGGCTCGGGCGCACGAGTCATTGTCCGGATCGAGGCTTTGATAAGGGTGGCCGTTACGGCGCAGGAAATTGATCAGCCGGAGCACGTCGGCGTTCGCTTCGTCACCCACGATGATTGGACCCGCTCCGGCTTCGATCAACCCCACGCGCCGAAGGATCAACGCGCGCATAATGCGCTCGCCGAGGTCCGCCTCGGCAATTAGCAGCGCGCGAAGGCGATCGGGCGGAATGGCAATGGCTTCGACGTCCGTAAGCGCAACAGCGTCAACAAGCGCTGGGCGGCCCGATAGCTGGGCGAGCTCGCCGGTGAAATTGCCGCGCTCGTGGGTGACAATGTGACTGCCCTCACCGGTGCGGTCGTGCTGTGTGACTTCGAGGCGCCCTGACAGGATCAGCTGAAGGCCCGGCGGGATTTCGCCCACTCGAACAACCTTCTCCCCCGCGCGGTAGCTGCGCGGCTCACCGAATTTGGCGAGCCGCGCAAGCTCCGCGTCCGTCAGCTGCGGGAACATCTGCGCCCCGCGCGTCGCGATCAGATCCTGACGGACGTCAGTCATCAGGCATGGACCGGCTCAGCTTGATGTGCGGCCGCAGTTCGTTCACCCAATTCTTCGCCGCGAATGAAGGCGAACACGTCAGCATTCACGATCTCCGGATGGGTCTGACAGCAGCCATGCGGCAGGTCCTTGTACGTCTTCAGCGTGCCGTTCTTCAGCAGCTTGACCGTTAACGGACCTGAGTCCGCATAAGGCACGATCTGGTCGTCCTCGCTGTGGATCACCAGCACCGGCACCTCGATGGCCTTCAAATCCTCCGTGAAGTCGGTTTCGGAGAATGCCTTGACGCATTCGTAACCGGCCTTGACGCTGCCCATCATCGCCTGCCGCCACCAGTTGCGGATGAGACCTTCCGATATCTTGGCACCGGGACGGTTGAAGCCGTAGAACGGACCAGTCGGAATATCGAGGTAAAGCTGGGCGCGGTTGTCGGCGAGCGCCGCACGGTAGCCGTCGAACACCTCGATGGGCGTACCCCCGGGATTGGAGTCTTTCTTCACCATCACCGGCGGTACGGCATCGATCAACACCGCCTTCGCTATACGTTCCGGTTCGGCTCGAGCAACATAATGCGCGACCTCGCCTCCACCCGTGGAATGGCCGACGTGGATGGCGTTCCTGAGATCGAGCTCAGCGACCAGCTGCTTCACGTCGTCGGCGTAGGTGTCCATGTCGTTGCCGCCGTCGGTCTGAGTCGAACGACCGTGGCCGCGCCGGTCGTGCGCGATGACCCGGAAGCCCTTATCTAGGAAGAACATCATCTGGTTGTCCCAGTCGTCGGCACTCAGCGGCCAGCCGTGATGGAAGACGATCGGCTGAGCGTGCCTGGGACCCCAATCTTTGTAGAAAATCTCCGTGCCGTCTTTCGTGGTGATGAATGGCATTGGGGTGTGCCCTCTCATACGAGAGTTGCCGGCCGGCGGGGCCGGCGCCGATGCCGCGATCGGCCGACGGGCGGGCTGATACTGGTCCGGTGGACGCGTCGGACTCGCTCGTGACGTGGCGGTCCCGTAACAGGACTCCTGTGACAACGGAATGACACGACTCGGCGGCTCGGCTTGCAATTAAGCCTGCACGCCGGAGCACGAAGAAGTCATCTGCCGTTCATCGAAAATCCAGATGCGCTGCGCGACAGCCGTTGCGCTCATGCCCAAGGCCGTTAAGTTCCGCTTCGCCGAAATTTTTTCTCCGGAGAATTCAAGTTGATGCGCTTCTCGAGCCGCTTCGCCTTGCTCGCCGCCGCGACGATACTGACACCGCCCGTGCTGGCAGCCGCGCCCGCCGCGAAGTCGGTGCCGATCCCTGCGCTGGTCAAGCAGGTTTCAATCCCGCACAGCATGTTCAAGCTCGCCAACGGGCTCACGGTGATCGTCCATGAGGATCACAAGGCGCCGATCGTCGCGGTGAGCATGTGGTACAATGTCGGGTCGAAGGACGAGCCCAAGGGCCAGACCGGCTTCGCCCACCTGTTCGAACATTTGATGTACAACGGCACGGAGAATCTCCCGGGCGACTATTTCACTTACCTGCAGCAGATCGGCGCGACCGATTACAACGGAACAACCTCCTTCGATCGCACGAACTATTTCGAGACAGTGCCGACCGGAGCGCTCGAGCGGGCGCTGTTCATGGAGAGCGACCGAATGGGTCATTTGCTTGGCGCGGTCACCCAAGGCGTGCTCGATAATCAGCGCAGCGTCGTCCAGAATGAGAAGCGCCAGGGAGACAGCAGGCCGGGCGGGCTCGTGCAGTACGAGATGTTCGGCAATCTCTTCCCCCCCGGGCACCCCTATCATCACACGACCATCGGCTCGATGGCTGATCTGGACGCGGCAAGCCTTGAAGAAGTGAAACAGTGGTTCCGCGACAAATATGGCCCGAACAATGCGGTACTCGTGATCGCCGGGGACGTCACCGCGACCCAGGCGAAGCCGCTGGTCGAGAGATATTTCGGGGATATCGCCAGAGGCCCGGTCAACAATCCGGCAAAGGCGATCGTCCCAACGCTGGCAAAGGCCAAGATGGTCGCGATGAAGGACAATGTCGCGGCTACGATCATCCAGCGTTACTGGGCGGTGCCGGGACTGCTCGACAAGCGCCTTGCGGCGCTCGACATCGGCGGATCGGTTCTTGGAGGTCTCGAGAGCTCACGCCTCGACAAGATCCTGGTGCGCGACGAGAAAATCGCGGTCGCCGTGAGCGCCGGCCTGACGCCGCTGCAGCGGGCAGGGATTTTCTCAGTCACTGCCTATGTGAAGCCAGGTGTCGATCCCGCGCTTGTGTCCAAGCGGCTGGACCAGATCATGGCGGATTACCTCGCCAAGGGGCCAACCGCCGACGAGGTCCAGCGCGCAGTGATGAGCGAGGTGTCCAACCGCATTCGCGGGTTGGAGCAGATCGGGGACTTTACCGGCAAGGCCTCGACGCTGGCGGAAGGCCAGACCTACGCTCATGACAGCGATTTCTACAAAAGGACCCTTTCTTCATACGCAGCGATTACCCCGGCGGTCGTTCGAACGGCGATGCAGCAATGGCTGCGCCGGCCGGCGCTGACCATCATGCTCTCGCCCGGAGAGCGCGACGCGTACGCCGAAGCGAAGCCCATAGAGGGGAAACCGGAAGAGGCTCAGAATGGCGAGGCGGCCAAGCCGACGCGGCAGATCCCGCCGATCGGCCAGCTGACCGCGCTCGATTTCCCCACCATCCAGAACGTGCAGCTCGCGAACGGCATGCCGGTCGAATATGTTCAGCGCACTGCCGTCCCGGTGACCCAAATGTCGCTGGCATTCGATGCGGGCGACGCATCCGACAGTCCGACGACGCGCGGCCTGGCGTCCTTCACGATGAACCTGCTGGACGAAGGCACGACGTCGCTGACGTCGCAGGAACTGGCCGAAGCGGAGGAGCGGCTTGGCGCCAATGTCAGCGCCAATAATACCGCTGATCGCTCGTATGTGATGCTCAACGCTTTGTCGGCGAACATCGCTCCGTCGCTCGATCTCCTCGCGGATGTCCTCAAGAATCCGACATTCAGACCGACGGACATCGACCGCCTGAAGGCGCAGACGCTCACGGGGATTGCGCAACTGCAGAAGGATCCGACGCGGGTCGCCAACCGCGTGCTTCCGGGCGTTCTGTTCGGAGCGGATCATCCCTATGGTGGCCCCTCCGGCGGCGACCCGAAGGCCATCGCCGGCTTTACCCGCCACGACTTCCTCGGCTTCCAGCAGCGCTGGCTGCGGCCGGACAATGCGAAGCTGTTCGTCGTCTCGAGCCTGCCCTGGTCGGAGCTAAAGCCGCTGATCGACGAGCGCTTCGGCCAGTGGGCCGCGCCTCCAACGGCAAAGGGCGCCAAGAGCTTCACGCCTCCTCCACCCCGGCCCGCCGCGCAGAAGATCCTGCTCGTCAACCGTCCCGGTGCGCCGCAATCGAGCATTGTCGGCGGCCAACTCTTACCGGTCGATCCGAAGGGTGATGTGGCTCCGCTCGATGCAGCGAACGACGTTCTCGGCGGCGACTTCCTGTCGCGGCTCAACCTGGACCTGCGCGAGAACAAGGGTTGGTCCTATGGCGTCAGCGGTCAGGAGCGGTTGCTCGCCAATGCCACAAGCTATGTGATCTCCGCTCCGGTCCAAGCGGACAAGACGGGCGATGCGCTCGTCGAGCTCAATGCCCAGGTGAACCAGTTTCTGACGACCAATGGCGTCAGTCAGGAGGAGCTGGAACGGACGATCGCAAGCAAGGTCAACGAGCTACCAGGTCAGTTCGAAACGGGCGGCGCGGTGATCAGCGCGATCATGGGCATGGATGTGCTCAATCGCCCCGACAATTATTACGAGCTGCTGCCGGCCGAATATCATGCGCAGACGCGCGCCTCCCTCGACCGCGCGATTCGCGGCGCTATTGATCCGAAGGGGTTCACCTGGATCGTGGTGGGCGATGCCGCGAAAGTGCGGCCGCAACTGGAGAAGCTCGGATTGCCGATCGAAGTCGTCGAGGCGCCCTAGAGCTTCACTCGCGTAACGTGGCCCATCTTGCGGCCAGGGCGAGCTTCGTCCTTCCCGTAAATGTGGACGTGGGCACCCTCGCTTGCGACCAGTTCGGGCCATCGGTTGACGTCCTCGCCGATAAGGTTGTCCATTGCTGCACCCTTTCCGATCAGTTCGGTTTGTCCGGGCGGCAAGTCACAGATCGCTCGGATGTGCTGCTCGAACTGAGAGGTGACCGCACCCTCGATCGTCCAGTGGCCGCTATTGTGCACTCGAGGAGCGATCTCGTTGACCAGCGGCCCTCGAGCGCTGGCGAAGAACTCGACGGTGAGTACGCCGACGTGATCGAGCGCTTCAGCAATACGTAGGGCGGCTTCGCGCGCTTCGGCGACTTGAGCGGCCACGGAATCGCTGCAGGGTACTATCGAGCGGCGCAGAATCCCTTCGCCATGCTCATTTTGTGGCGAATCCCAGAAGGCGTGACGGCCGTCGGCCCACCGAGCCACGATCACCGAGAATTCCGCAGCGAAGTCGATGGCTTCCTCGGCAACCGCCGGCTCGCCGCCGATTGCATCCCAGGCGGCCTGCTCGTCGCGCCGCGATCTGACCCATGCCTGGCCCTTGCCGTCATAGCCGTAACGCCGGGTCTTAAGCACGAGCGGCAATCCGATTTTCAGCACGGATGCGGTAATGTCGGCGAGGCTCGTCACCTCACGCCATGCTGCGACCCGCGCTTTGCAGCTTTCGATGAACAGCTTCTCATGAGCGCGATCCTGCGCCACCGCCAGCGATCTCGTGTTCGGACGGAGCTTGTCGCCGAGCAGCTTCAGCGGCTCGACCGGTAGGTTTTCGAATTCGTAGGTCGCGACTTCGACGGCTTCGGCGAAGGCCCGGAGCGCGAGCTCATCGTCATAATTGGCACGTGTGAAGTGCGCCGCGACTTCCGCCGCGCACGGATTCTCATGTGGGTCGAGGATATGGCATTTATAGCCAAGCTGCGCCGCGGCCATTGCAAGCATCCGGCCAAGCTGGCCGCCGCCGACGATCCCGATCGTGGAGCCGGGCGGAATCGTCATTCGGGCGCGTCGACCACCGAGTCCGTCTGACTTTCGCGCCAGGCTTCGAGCCGATCAGCAAGCTGTCGGTCGCTCGTTGCCAGGATCGCGGCTGCGAGAAGCGCGGCATTGGTCGCGCCCGCTTTGCCGATCGCCAGTGTGCCGACTGGAACTCCAGCCGGCATTTGGACGATCGACAGCAGGCTATCCATTCCCTTGAGCGACTTTGTTTCAACTGGAACGCCGAGCACCGGAAGACTGGTCATGGACGCAGCCATGCCCGGCAAGTGCGCCGCTCCTCCCGCTCCCGCTATGATCACCTTGAGGCCCCGCTCCCGCGCCGAGTGAGCGTAATCATAAAGTCGCTTTGGCGTGCGATGGGCGGAGACGACTTTGCTTTCAAAGGAGATTCCGAGCGCATCGAGCGTTTCAGCGGCGTGACGCATAGTTTCCCAGTCGGAGGTACTACCCATGATGATGCCGACCCGCGGCTCGGTCATTGTCCCGCCTTGAAGCACTTTTCGGAAGAGCGGTCGTTTAGGGGGAGGAATTGGGCTAGGCAATTGTTCGGTACCGTGATGAATCGGTCACACCGGCACGATCGACGAAGAGACAGCATTTTCAAGGGCTTGGAATCAGGTTATGTCGTCTGCGCAGCAGGGGGAACTACTCGGGGCAATGGCTGACCAGCTGACCGACGTTTCGGATGCGGAATCCTTGGTCGCGGAAATCGTCCGTCTGCGCGGCCAGGTCGCGCAGCTCAACGAGCGCGTCGAGCAGCTAGATCTGCTCGCCCACCAGGACGCGCTGATCAACCTGCCCAACCGTCGCGGTTTCATGCGCGCGCTCGAGCGACTGATCGACCGTGCCCAGCGTTATGGTCATGGTGCAGCGATGCTTTTCGTCGATCTCGATGGACTGAAGATGATCAATGACACGTTCGGACACCGGGCAGGCGACGAAGCCCTGATCCAGGTGGCCGGACTATTGAGCGGGGGAGTTCGACGGAGTGATGTAGTTGCGCGAATCGGCGGGGACGAGTTTGGAATTTTGCTCGAGAGTGCCGATGAGGAGGCTGCGCATGAAACCGCGAACCGCCTCGTCGACTTGATTTGCGGTTGCGGGTTCAGCCACGACGGTACGTCGCTCCCGCTCAGCGTGGCTATCGGCGTCGGGATGATCGATGGCACCGAAAGCGCCGAAGACGTGATGGCTCGCGCCGACGAAGAAATGTACCGGCGAAAGGCGGCCGCCTAGACGGTTTCCTTCAGCGAACGGCGCTGAACTACGGAAAGATCATCCGCGAGTTCGTAGATAATTGGCTCGCCGGTTGGGATTTCCAGGCCGACGATTTCCTGATCCCCGATGTCCGAAAGATATTTGATGATTCCGCGAAGCGAATTCCCGTGCGCTGCAATAAGCACGCGCTTACCGGCCTTGAGCGCCGATTCGACCTCCGAACGGTAGCAAGGGAGCGCGCGGGCAATGGTGTCCTTGAGACTTTCGGTGCGCGGCACGTCGATATCCGCATAGCGCCGGTCTCCGCTCACGTCATACGGACTGTCGTCCGGCAGCGGCGGGGGCGCGATATCGTAGGAGCGGCGCCAGATCTTGACCTGCTCCGCTCCGACCTCCTCGATCATCTCCTGCTTGTTGAGGCCCGTGAGCTCGCCATAGTGACGTTCGTTGAGCCGCCAATCCTTCATAACTGGCAGCCATAGCTGGTCCATTTCGTGAAGCACGAGGTGCAAAGTGCGGATCGCGCGCGTCAGCACGCTAGTGAAGCAGCAATCGAAGTCGAAGCCTCGCTCCTTGAGCAGCTTTCCGGCATTGCGCGCCTCAATCACTCCGGCCGGCGATAGATCGACATCCCACCAGCCGGTGAATCGATTCTCGAGATTCCACTGCGACTGCCCATGCCGAAGCAGGACGAGAGTCGGCATCAGGCGACGGCCTTCTCGCGCTTGGCCGGCTTGGACCTAGCGGCCCTAAGCTCCGGAAGAATTGCGTGAAGGGCGTCAAGGCACGCGTAGGCGAGATATTTCGAACGCTGCGGCGACCATCCATAGACCTGATCGGGCAAGTCAAAATTGTCCTTGAACGGCATTTCGAGAGTCATCGACACGCATCCATAGCGCTCGGCCAGTTGGGTGGTGGACATCGACATATTGGCTTCGCCGGGCGCGGGAATCTCATAGCCCTGAGTGCGCTGGAAATCCGGCGAAAGGCGCTCGAGAGTTTCGCTGAACAAATTGAATAGGCTGAGCTGACGATCGCCGATCGACGGAATGCCTTCGAAGCCGGCGAGGAAGTTGGCTGGAATCGCTTCATCGCCATGCACGTCCATCGCGAAATCCACGCCCGTTTCGTCCATCGCATTTCGCACGCAAAGCACTTCCGGACTCTTCTCGGCCGAAGGTGCGTGCCACTCGCGGTTGAGATTCACCCCAACGGCATTCGTGCGCAGGTGACCTCGGCGCGAGCCGTCCGGGTTCATGTTCGGCACCACGCGAAAAGTGCATTCGCGCCGCAGAAGACGAGCGATGGGGTCGTCGTCGTCGGTGAGTTTTTCCAGCGCGCCCTCCATCCACCATTCTGCCATCGTCTCGCCGGGATGCTGGCGCGCGTACAGCCAGATGTTAAGATGCCCGTCGCCGATGGTCAGGCAATCGATGTCCTGACCGTCGATGCTCTTGCCGAGCGACGCATAGGTCACGCCCGGAACCGTCGCAGTTTGGGTCACCAGATCGTGATGCCGCTCCATCGAATAAGGTGCGAAGTAAGCGATCCACACGACGTCCTGCGGCGGAGTCAATTTCATCGTCAACACGCCCTCGGAGTAGCTCGTGTCGGAAATCCGCACCCACTCGTCCCGATCGAGTGACATTACACCTTGATAGTCGGTCCAGCCGTGCGGATAGGCCGAAGCGGCGCAGTTGGTAATGCGCAGGCTAATCTCACGGCCGGCGGCCCCTGAGACACGGAAATAGAACCACTGGTAGAAATCCGACATGTGGTCTTTGACGATCTCCAGCTCGACCTGGTTATCGTGCTGATTGACTACGCGGATGTTGCCGGCGTCGAAGGAACTCGAAATCGTGAGGGGCATGGGCCTGTTACTCGGAGCTGTGTCGGAAGTTGGCAGGCCTGATAGACGAAATTGCCTTGCCCGCAACCTTCGGCCCGCTGCCCCAGCTGAACGTGCTAGCCGCCCTCGTTCACGCACAGCACGTCGACAAGATAAAGTGTTCCACTGTCGTTCAGCGCGCGAACATGCGCCGATTCCCGCCAGCCAGCGGATCGGCAGAAGTCGTCGGCTTGGCCGCGCACCGCTTCCGGATTGTTTGCGGGAACCGTCACGCGCTGCCCGCCTTGATTTGGAGCGACGAAGAACTCGCTGACAATACCCCGCAGCGAGCCCGATGCATTGAAGGCTGAACCGCGGGCGACGAGCACAGTCGCGACAGGGCGAGCCGAACGCACTGTCAAGACCCCCACCTCGATCGATTTGTTGACGCGCCGGCAACCTGAAAAAGTGCTCCCCGTGCAAAGCTCCCAGGCGCTTCCTTCCGGATGCGGATGCTGCGTGCGACGAACGGCGGATGGATGTGCTTCCGCGGACCCGACAAGGTCATAGTCACCCCCTGAAAATGACCCTTTCCGTAGACCGTCGCCGAGCTGTTTGCCTGCGCGCTCACAGCAAATGGCGTCAATAGGAGTGCGTTCACCAAGATTGCACGCAAGAACCACGTCATCGTCATCTCCCTGCCGATTGCCGCGATGCTTGCAGAAGTCGTCTTGCGCGGGGGTAGCGGATGCATTTGCGCTCCGCTAGCCAGCCATAATGCTGAAACGTTCCGTCCTCGTCACCGGTGGCGCCGGTTACATAGGCAGCCATGCCGTGCTCGCGTTGCAAGATGCCGGCTGGAACGTCGCCGTCATCGACGACCTATCGAACGGGACTCGCTCCGCGGTGCCCGACGGGGTCGCCTTCTATGAGGACTCGATCGCCGAAAGAGCGTTGTTGGAGAGGATCCTCGCCGAGCACGATGTCGGCGCGATCATGCATTTCGCCGGATCAATCGTGGTTCCGGAATCGGTTGAGCAGCCGCTTAAATATTATTCCAACAATACGCTCGCATCCCATTCGATGATCAGCGCCGCAGTCGCGCAGGGTGTGGAGCATATTCTTTTTTCGTCGACTGCCGCCGTCTATGGTGCGCCCGAACGGGTGCCGATCGAGGAGACCGACCCAACACTGCCGATCAACCCTTATGGCGCTTCCAAGCTGATGACCGAGCGCATGCTCGCCGATGCCGCTGCGGCGCATTCGTTCAACTACGGGGCGCTTCGATATTTCAATGTCGCAGGAGCCGATCCGCAGGGCCGGACCGGGCAGATCGGCAAAGGCTCTACACATCTCATCAAGGTCGCGGTCGAGGCCGCTGTGGGCAAGCGCGACCACATTGATGTGTTCGGCTCAGATTATCCGACGCCAGACGGTACCTGCGTCCGCGACTACATCCACGTCAGCGACCTGGCGGCGGCGCATGTCGCGGCCCTCGACTGGCTGAGCCAACACCCGGACGAAAACCTCCTTCTGAATTGCGGGTACGGACGCGGCCTGTCCGTGCTCGAGGTTCTGGACGCTATCGATCGCGCGAGCGGCACACCGGTCAAGCGCATGATGCAGGGGCGCCGGGCGGGCGATTCGCCGGCGCTCGTCGCGCGCAATTCGCGTTTGCTACGGACGCTCGATTGGCGACCGAAGTACGATGACATCGATACGATCGTCTCAGACGCTTTGGCCTGGGAGCGCAAGCTAAGCGTTTAGCTGCAGCAATGATCTGTTAACCATCCTATTGAAATCGCATGGGTTTCGGATCAGGTTTTGCTTCTGAGCCGCATTTGTGGCGAGTCGCTGTACTTCTTGAGCGGCGTGCGCGCCTCGCGGCCGGGGGAGGGGGCGATGAACTACACTGGGGTTTTCGTGTTCGGCGACAGCCTGGTCGATGCCGGTAATGCACTGAAGCTCGCGAATTTCTACGGAGACCTTACCTTTTCCGAACTTCCGGAAGGCGCGCCGACGGCACAACTCGGCTACTACAAGGGGCGCTTCACAAACGGATACAATTTCGCTGACCTCATCAGCAACAAATATACCGGACAAGTCACCAAATCAGTCTTTCCGTTCGGCTTTGAGGATCCTTGGCTCGGCATACCGATCGATCCTTTCGCATCGGATCCGAACGGCAACAATCTCAACTTCGCATATGGCGGCTCCCAGATTCGCAACGGCGACGAAGCTGTGCCGGAT
>JBKPLG010000030.1:0-70378 GCA_046731515.1 Pseudomonadota bacterium
CAGACGCCGGCATACGCGATTACTAACACAGTCTCGTGGGCTCGGAGATGTGTATAAGCGACAGGCAGGAGCCATCCGGCGATGGGTCCGATCTGTTGGTGCGTTGGAAGAAGCCCGATGACGAGCATCGCAGCGGTCATCACTGCCACGGATAGCAGCAGCGTGCGCCGCCGGCCGTGCCGATCGCCCACATGACCGAAAAAGAGAGCCCCGAGGGGCCGCATCAAATAAGCGACCGCGAATCCGGCAAGAGTGATCGCGAGCGATTGTTCGCCTCCGCCGAAGAAGACCCGCGAAAGGACGGTCGCGAAATAGAGATAGAGCGTGAAGTCATACCATTCGACGATGGTCGAGAATGCCGCGATGACCGTGGAGCCGCGCGAGACCTGCAGGTAGCCGGGCGCCGCCGGCCGATCAGAACCCTCGGCTTCAGACACCCGCCAGCTCATTGATTTTTTGAGCGAGCTTCAGGTCGCTATCGGTCACTCCGCCCGCGCTGTGCGTGGTTAGCCGGAAATCGACCCGATTCCACACGTTGGTGAACTCCGGATGGTGATCGACCTTCTCGGCGAGAAGCGCGACGCGCGTCAGGAAAGCGAACGCTTCGTTGAAATCCTTGAACTTGAACGTGCGAAGGAGGGCCTTGCCTCCTTCTTCGAGGCTCCAACCGTCAGGCACATCCATTGCAATCCCCTGTCCTACATGCCGCGCGAACGGTGTAGTTTGACACTGATGCGGCCCGACTCAAAAAATCCAGTTCCCGAATGACCGCATCGCGCGTTCCGGGAGCGCGAAATGGCGCCTAACCGCGTGACTTTAGTGAACGTAAGGCGTCCGCCCGCCTTGAAATGAGACTGCTGACAGCGCAGTTGCGCGTCAAAGGAGACTGACATGGCCACCTCAGTCGAAGAAAAGACCATTCTGGGACTTGAAAATCCGATGGGCACGGACGGATTCGAATTCGTCGAATATACTGCGCCCGACATCGAGCTTTTGCGCTCGCTGTTTACGAAAATGGGCTTTCCCGAGGTGGCTCGGCACAAGAGCAAGAACGTCACCTTGCACAAGCAAGGCGATTGCAATTTCGTCATCAACGCCGAACCGGGCAGCTATGCCGAGGAATATGCAAAGGCGCATGGGCCCAGCGCCTGCGCTATGGCCTTCCGGGTCAAGGACGCAAAAGCTGCCCATGAGCGCGCGATCCGGCTTGAAGCAACCAATGTCGAGGTCGCGAAGGGAGACGGCGAGCTCGACATCCCTGCGATCGAGGGCATCGGCGGATCCCGCCTGTTTTTCGTCGACCGCTACGGCAATAAGGGTTCGATCTACGACGTCGATTTCGACTTCCATCCCGACTGGCAGCAACGGATGGAGAAGGCGGATTCGAAGCTCACCTATATCGACCACCTCACTCACAACGTGAACCGCGGGCGGATGGCCGTTTGGGCCGATTTCTACGAGCGGCTCTTCAACTTCCGTGAGATTCGATACTTCGACATCGAAGGTAAGCAGACCGGCCTGTTCTCCAAGGCGATGACCTCACCTTGCGGCAAGATCCGCATCCCGTTGAACGAGAGCCAGGACGACAAGAGCCAGATCGAGGAATTTCTGCGCGAATATAAAGGCGAGGGAATTCAACACATCGCGCTTGGCACGTCGAACATCTACGAGGCGGTGGACATCATCAAAGCGCGCGGCATTCCCTTCCAGGATACGCCCGACACTTATTACGAGTTGCTGCCTGAGCGCATCCAAGGCCATGAGGAAAGCCTTCCCGAGCTCGAAAAACGCCGCATTCTGATGGACGGAGCTCCGACCGAAGGGCAGGGCCTGCTCCTGCAGATCTTCACCCAGAACGTGATCGGGCCGATCTTCTTCGAGATCATCCAGCGCAAGGGGAACGAAGGGTTTGGTGAAGGCAATTTCAAGGCTTTGTTCGAATCGATCGAACTCGACCAGATGCGTCGCGGAGTGATCTGAACCGAAATGACCGATGCTTACATCTGCGATTATGTCCGCACGCCGATCGGGCGCTATGCGGGTGCTCTGAGTTCCGTTCGCGCGGATGACCTCGCCGCAATCCCGATCAAGGCGCTGATCGATCGTAACCCGAATCTCGACTGGAGCGAGCTGGATGACGTGATCTTCGGCTGCGCCAACCAGGCGGGTGAGGATAACCGCAATCTTGCGCGCATGGCAGGGCTGCTTGCGGGATTGCCTGACAGCTCAGGCGGAGTGACCCTCAATCGTCTGTGCGGCTCCGGCTTGGACGCTGTAGCAATGGCGGCGCGGGCGATCCGCGGAGGCGAATCCGAGCTGATCATCGCCGGCGGCTCCGAAAGCATGAGCCGTGCTCCGTTCGTGATGCCAAAAGCTACATCGGCCTTCGATCGCAATGCCGAGCTGTACGACACGACGATCGGCTGGCGCTTCGTCAACCCCAGGATGAAGGACGCCTACGGCGACGATACGATGCCGAGCACGGCGGAGAATGTCGCGGAAGAGTTCCAGATCAGCCGCGGGGACCAGGACGCCTTCGCCCTTAGGAGCCAGGAGAAGACGGCAAAAGCGCAGTCGAACGGAAGGCTGGCGGCGGAAATCGTTGCGGTGGAGATCCCGCAGCGAAAGGGTGACCCGATAAGGGTCGACAAGGACGAACACCCACGCGCAACCACGCTGGAGGCGTTGGCGAAGCTCAGGCCGATCGTACGACCGGACGGGACCGTGACCGCCGGCAACGCCAGCGGGGTCAACGACGGCGCGGCCGCGGTGATCATCGCCAGCGAGGGCGCCGCCAAGCGCAATGGATTGAAGCCGAAGGCACGAGTGCTCGGTGCTGCGGTCGCCGGCGTGCCGCCGCGGATCATGGGCATTGGACCTGCTCCAGCCAGCGAAAAGTTGATGAAACGGCTGGGGCTGAAGATCGGCGAGTTCGACGTGATCGAGCTGAATGAGGCTTTCGCCGCGCAAGGCCTCGCAGTTCTGCGCCAGCTCGGTGTCGCCGACGATGATGCGCGGGTGAACCCCAATGGGGGCGCGATCGCGCTCGGCCACCCGCTCGGAATGTCCGGCGCCCGGCTCGCGCTCACCGCCACCGAGGAACTGCACCGGAACAGCGGCAAACTGGCGCTTGCGACCATGTGCATCGGAGTTGGTCAGGGCATCGCGCTCGCGCTCGAACGGGTGTAATATTGCCGTCATGAGCACGGTCGCGGAAAAGACGCTCGATAAAGCAGCGATCATGGCGGTGCTGGAGAGGGTGCCGGACCCCGAGATTCCCGTTCTCTCGATCATTGATCTTGGGATCGTCCGCGGAATTACCGAGGATCCGGTCTGTGTTCGGATCACGCCGACTTATACCGGATGCCCCGCAACGCTCGTTATTGAGCAGTTGATCAGGGATGCGCTCGACCGGGCAGGCTTTGTCGATGTGTTTGTCGAGCGGCAGCTGTTCCCGCCGTGGACGACAGATTGGATCACAGAGCGAGGCCGGGAGCGCCTCAAGGCGTTCGGGATCGCGCCGCCCGTCCCGTCGGCGACTGTCGAATGCCCTCGCTGCGGATCAACCGATACGGTCGAGGTGAGCCGCTTTGGTTCGACCCCGTGCAAGGCGCAGTGGCGCTGCGAGGCCTGTCTGGAGCCGTTCGACCGTTTCAAGTGCCACTAGGGGGCGCTTACCACTCCGCGAAATTGCCGTCGCTGGTCCGCCAAACGGGATTGCGCCAGCGGTGCCGGTCCTTGTCGGCTTTGCGCACGGCCGCTTCATCGATGTCAACACCGAGACCTGGACCTTCGGGCACTGGCAGGTAGCCGCCAACAGGCGTCAGCGCTTCCTTATTCACGCAGAAGTTGAGGAGATCGTGGCCGCCGACATTGTAGTGAATGCCGAGACTGATTTCCTGGATCGCATGGTTGGGCGTGCATGCGGCGATCTGCAGGCAAGCGCCGAGGGCCAGCGGCCCGAGCGGGCAGTGCGGCGCGACGGCGATGTCATAGGCCTCGGCCATGGCCGCGATCTTCCGCACCTCCAAAATCCCGCCTGCATGGCTGAGGTCGGGTTGGATGATGTCGACCACCCCTGATACGACCACAGTCTTGAAGTCCCAGCGCGTGTAGAGCCGTTCCCCGAGCGCGATCGGAGTCGAGACGAGCTGAGCGATCTCGCGCAGCCCTTCCAGATTCTCCGACAGCAACGGCTCCTCGATGAACATCAGTCCCAATGGATCGAGCGCCCTTGCCAGCTGCTTGGCCAGCGGCCGATGGACTCGGCCGTGGAAGTCCAGTCCCACGTCCATGCCGAGTGCCTGTGCCGCCTCGACCCGCTTCGCGACTTCATCGAAGGTCTTGGGAGTGCCCATCCATTCGAGCTCGGCCGTGGCGTTCATCTTGACCGCAGTGAAACCCTGGTTGCGGCGGACCTCGGCCGCTTCGGCGATTTCGTGCGGCCGGTCGCCGCCGATCCAGGCGTAGGACCGCACCTTGTCGCGTACCTTGCCTCCGAGCATTTGCCACACCGGAAGCCCAAGCACCCGGCCCTTCAAGTCCCATAGCGCCTGCTCGAGGCCCGATAGCGCGGACATGATCACGGCGCCGCCGCGGTAGAATCCGCCGCGGTAGCCGACCTGCCAGATATCCTCGATCGCGAAGGGATCGGCGCCGATGAATCGGTCGCGGAACGCTTCGAACACACCCTCCACCGCTTCGGCCCAGCCTTCGAGGCTGGCTTCACCCCAACCGAACGCGCCGTCCTCGGTCTCGACGCGAACGAACAACCAGCGCGGTGGAGCGTAGAACGTTTCGATTCGGCCGATCTTGAGCGGTTTCACCTGTCCCTCATTCGCCGGCGAGGCGAGTCTCGTCGAGGTCGCGGCCGGCGGCATCATGCTCATCATGCTCGCTGACCTTCTTGATCGGAACGACGAGGCAGACGCTGGACGCCGGAAGCACGTTACGCCAGTCGGCGATCAGCTGCTTATAAGCGCGGCCGACATTGCGGATCTTGCGGTCGAGATCGAACAGGCCGAGCGGGTTCACGTTGCCGTTCTGCTCGCGAAGTGCGGTATCCCAGTCGACCTGGTCGGTCAGCGAATACCAGGTGAAGCCGACAGTGGGGATACCGACGTTCCTCAGGCGAAGGACGTTGGCCCATTCCTTCCAAAGCCATTTGACCGCTTCATCACCGTGGGGTCCTTCCCACAGGTTGGTCTCGGTGTGCATCAC
This sequence comes from Pseudomonadota bacterium, assembly GCA_046731515.1. Lineage (GTDB taxonomy): Bacteria > Pseudomonadota > Alphaproteobacteria > Sphingomonadales > Sphingomonadaceae > Sphingomicrobium. The sequence continues at coordinate 5,221 of JBKPLG010000030.1, forward strand.
CGGAAGGCGGTAGCGATTGTAATATTGCCGGGTGATCTCGGAATAGCCGAACGTCTCTCCGGCGGCGACGGTGTGTCCGTCCGCGAACACTCGATGCTCATTGAGCTGATAATAATCGTTGCCGAGAATGCAGTGTTGCTTGAGGCGGTGGTTGAGAAACCACTCATACTCATCGCGGGCCATGCCGTTATCGAGCAGATACTGATACATGCCGCTGTCGACCCGGCGCCCGTAATTGAGGTCCAGCGACAGGTAGCGCATCTGGTTGAGCACCTCCGCGCGCCCGATCGCGGCCGGGCTGTCGGCATGGTAATATTCTGAACTTTCGCTCTGGATGAAGATCGCGTCGTGGCGGCGCTTCAGGATCTCGATCATCGCCATAACATTGGCTTTGACGAGGTGCTTCAGCGCAGTGACGAACGAGCGGTCGTCCTTCTTCTGCTCGTTCCACCACCCGTATTTCGCGGAGAAGACCGCGCAGATGAACATCTCGTTGATCGGGGTGAACAGCTGGACCCAAGGGAAGCGCTCCGCGAATGCGCCGGCATAATCGGCAAACAAACGCGGAAAGTCCGGGTTCTGGAAATTGCCGAGCCAGTCGGGCACGCCAAAGTGGCAGAGGTCGACGATCGGCGTGATCTCCCGGCGCTTCAGCTCCGCAAAGGTCATATCGGCGAATTCCCAGTCGAACTTACTGGGACCGAGGAAAGCTTTGTACAGCGGCGGTCCGTAACGCAGGAAATTGATGCCGATTTCCTGGACGCAGTCGAAATCCTCGCGCCAGCGCTCGTAGTGGGCGCAGACCTCCATCTCGTCGACTCGGGTCTTGCCGTGGTTGATCGTCGGGATGCTGTTCTCGATCCCGGTCGCGAACATGAAATTGGCGATGACTCGGTCTCCTAAAGCCTCGTCAGTTCGTCAGCCCGCAAAGGGGGCTTCCTCTAGCCCCCGAACGCCCGGAACAAACATAAGCAAGCCCCCGGCATTTGGTTGCATGTTTAACGCGTTTTCATCCAGCCCAACGCTCGCGGAGGTGACATAGAGCCGGTCGAGATTGGGCCCACCGAACGCACAGCTGCTCGGCTGCGAGACCGGCAGCCGCACCGTCTCGATCCGCTCACCCTCGGGGGAGAAGCGCCGAACGCATGAACTCCCCCAGAAGGCGATCCACAAGCAGCCTTCAGCATCGACAGTCATGCCATCCGGGTTGCCGTCCCCAGGCCCGAATTGAAGGAATACGCGCCGGTCGGTCGCCCACCCCGAGTCGTCGAGATCGAACGCGTAGGTGACCTGCCGGACGGTATCGTTGTGGTACATGATCCGGCCGTCCGGACTAAACGCCGGTCCGTTTGTGATTTTGTAGTCGGTGTCCACGACAGTCCAGCGAAGGTCGGGATCGACTCGATACAATGTCCCCGAAGCGCCCGTTTCGCGGTCGTCCATGGTTCCGGCCCAGAATCGCCCCTGCCGGTCTACTTTGCCATCATTGAATCGATTATGCGGCAGGTGTTGTTCCGGGTTCTCAATGATTTCGAAGGACTCCGTCCCGGGATCGATCAGCGCGATTCCCCTGTCGGTCCCGCCAATGAAACCGCCAGAAGCGCGGGGAACGATGGAGCAGACCCGAATGGGCGTCGTCCATTCCTCAAAACCGCCGCTCCCGTCGACGCGGAAGATTTTGTACCCCTTGATATCTACCCAATAGAGCGCCTTCTCGCGCGCCACCCAGACCGGTCCCTCGCCAAGCACGGCGTGGACATTCGCGACGCATTCGACGGTCGAGTCGGCGAGCATTGCGTTTGGATAGTCCGGTGGCCTGAAAAGAAAACCTTGGAGCGAGATTGCGCTCCCGTTGTTTGGATGCGCATGAGCGAAGCCATGCGCTGGACGGACGGTTTCATCGCTGTCGACTGGGGCACGACAAACCGCCGGGCGTACCGGATCGACTCCTCGGGCAAGTGCGCCGACGAATTCGACGATGGAAAAGGCGTACTTTCAGTTCCGTCGGGGGGATTCCCGGCGGCGGTAGAAGAAATTCGCGAGCGCCTAGGCGATTGGCCATTGCTGTTGGCCGGGATGATCGGGTCGAACCGTGGCTGGGTCGAAGCTCCTTATGTGCCGTGCCCGGCGGGGATTGATGCGTTGGTGAAGGGTCTGGTCCGGGCAGCCGAGCGGGAGGCCATTGTGCCGGGCGTCTCGTACCTAGGCGACGGCCGAGCCGACGTCATGCGCGGAGAGGAAGTGCAGTTGCTCGGCGCAGTCGCCGGTGGGGCGATCGATTCAGACGCGCTGGTCTGCCATCCAGGGACACACAACAAATGGGTGGTCGTGCGCGGCGGCAGCATCGAATCGTTCCGCACCGTGATGACCGGCGAGCTATTCAATCTCCTGAAAGAGCACAGCATCCTCGCCGATCTGCTGACTGGCGAAGTGGAGCCTGATGAGGCGTTTCGAGCGGGAACCCGTCAGGGGTTGTTGAACACGGATCTCCCGGCCGAGCTCTTCTCCGTTCGAGCCCGTGTGCTCCTGGGTCAGTCAAAAAAGGAAGATGCGGCCTCGTTTACAAGCGGGCTCCTGATCGGGACCGACGTTCGCATCGGCTTATCCAATCCGGCGGATGCGGACGTCGCCGTCATGGGGCGGCCAGAGCTAACCCGGCTTTATGCGGTGGCGATTCAGGAGGCTGGCCGCGAAGCGATTGAACTTGACGGCGAGCAAAGCTTTCTCGCCGGGATCGCCAAGATTGCCGAGAGGATCTGACGTGAACGCTAAGGCTACGCTCAAGCATTATTTGGACGAGTGCCCACTAATCGCCATCATTCGCGGAGTTACGCCAGGCGAGGCGGAGGCGATCGGGGAGGCCATTTACGAAAGCGGGATTCGGATCATCGAGATACCGCTCAATTCGCCCGATCCTCTCGAAAGCGTCGAACGGCTGGCCGGCCGGCTCGGTGATCGCATGCTCGTGGGCGGAGGGACCGTCCTGACGCCGGAGCAGGTGCGAAGCGTGCAGGCGGCGGGCGGAAGGCTCGTCGTCTCTCCCAACACCAGGCCGGAAGTCATTTCGGCTACTGCCGAGGCAGGCCTGGTGTCGTGTCCGGGCTACTTCACTCCCTCCGAGGCATTCCTTGCGCTCGACTCCGGAGCGACTGGTCTCAAGCTGTTTCCGGCTGAAGGCGCATCGCCCGCTGTGCTGAAAGCGCAAATGGCCGTGATTCCGAAGGATGTGCCGATCATAGTCGTCGGCGGAGTCAGCCCTGACAATATGCGACCTTGGATCGAGGTCGGCCCATCCGGTTTCGGCCTTGGCTCGGGACTCTATAAACCTGGCCGATCACCGGCTGAAACCCTCGAGAAGGCGCGAGCTTATGTCGAGGCTGTGGAGCGCTGATGAGGCCGATTAAGATCGCGATCCTCGGCTTCGGCAAGATCGCGGCCGATCAGCATGCTCCGGCAATCGAAGGAAATCCGAGGTTCGAGCTCGTCGCCACCTCCAGCCGTTCCGGTCAGGGAGTGGCACGGACCTTTGCAGACTGGCGGGAACTGATCCGCGCCGTCGATGGGCTCGAAGCCGTCGCAATCACGACTCCGCCGGAGCCGCGCTACGACTATGCACGCGAATGCATCCTTGCCGGGCTGCACTGCCTGCTCGAAAAGCCGCCGACGGCCGGCCTTGCTGAAATCGCCGACCTGGCCTGCATCGCCGAGGCGCAGCAAGTGAGCTTGTTCACGACTTGGCACGCGCAACATCATTCGACGGTAAACGCTGCGGCCAAGGCGCTCGCTGGAAAGCACATCCTTTCGATGGAGATCCTCTGGCACGAGGATGTCCACAAATGGCACCCGGGCCAGCGGTGGATCTGGGAGCCGGGAGGCTTCGGTGTGTTCGACCCCGGCATCAACGCCTTTTCCATCGCGACCAAGATTTTCCCAGGCGGTCTGTTCGTGAAGTCGGCGGAGCTCAGCGTACCGGACAACGCCCAGACGCCGATCGCGGCGGATGTCACCTTTTCCAGCCCGCAAGCGGATGGACCGCTTAAGGCGAGCCTCGACTGGCGGCGGAGAGAGGGCGAGGAATGGACGATCACGATTGCCGCGGGCGACGGCACGCAGCTGCGGCTCGAGAGCGGCGGATCGGAGCTGCTGATCAACGACCAAGCCAAGGAAGACGACGGACCGGGCGAGTATCCGGACATCTATCGGACGTTCGCCGAGCTAATCGACGAACGGCGCAGCCTAGTCGATGTCGCCCCATTACGACTCGTCGCAGACTGCCTTCTGGTGGGTGAGCGCCGGACGGTCGAGCCGATCACGATGTGAGCCGGCAACTTTCCGGAAGGCATTTTGTTATCCGGAACGGCCCACCCGCGTATTGACCTTGTGGATCGGGCCGCTGGGAACCTCAGGTGCCACAAGTCACGACCGACGAAACCGACGAACTCCAGCAAGCTGACGAAGCGTTCGCCGGCAACCAGCTGCTTTCGACATTCTCTAGCGACGCGCGAGCGCTGATCGAGCCCTTCGGCAAGATGGTCCAATTCGAAACGGCCGACATCGCGCTCAATCGCGGTGACCAGGTCCGGGCGAGTCTGTTTCCCGTCGGCCCGACAATGATCTCTATGGCGATCGAGCTTTCAGGGGGCCGGACGGTGGAGGCCGCCTTGATCGGAAAAAGGGGTGCGGTGGGCGGCATTGTCAGTTGCGGCCACGCCCCGGCTTTTACCCGCGCGACGGTGTTGGTCGGGGGTCCCGCATATCGCGTGCCGATGGACGCGTTGGAGGAAGCGAAGCGACGGTCGCCCTTCATTGCCAATCTCTTCTGCCGTTTCTCCGACTATCTGCTCGCGCAGGCGATGCAGTCGGCCGCTTGCAACACCTTTCACGCGATTCCCGAACGCGCGGCTCGCTGGCTCCTCCACGCACAGGACCGTACCGGCGACCGCATCGTGCTCACGCAGCAAGCGCTTGCCGATTTGCTCGGAGTGCAGCGGACGACGGTCAACGCAGTCGCTCAGTCATTGGAGGATGAGGGGTTAATCACAACGGGACGCGGGGTCATCCAGGTGGCCGACCGCGTAGGCCTGATGCGTCGCTCCTGTGAATGCTACCAGCGGCTTGAAGATCATTTCGCCAGCGTGATCGGTACAACCGGTAGCGGAAGCGCTTAGCCGACGCAGTTCCAGTGCAGCGTCTCGCCGGCGTGGAAGGGAACGACGCCGCCCACCTCTTCCGGCACCTGAACGTCCGCGCGTTCAAGTGTGATCGTGCCTTCATTGAGGGGCAATCCGTAGAAGCGTGCGCCGTTCTCCGACGCGAAAGCCTCGAACCGGTCAAGCGCGCCGTCCTCATCAAACACCGTCACATAGCTTTCGAGCGCGAAGGGCGCGTTGAAGATGCCCGCGCAACCGCAATCCGACTCCTTCGCCTTGCGAGCGTGCGGCGCGCTGTCCGTGCCGAGGAAAAACTTGGAAGATCCCGACGTGGCAGCTTTACGGACGGCGAGACGATGCTCCTCTCGCTTCGCGACTGGCAGGCAAAAAGCGTGCGGCGTTAGACCTCCTGTGAAAATCGCGTTGCGGTTGATGATCAGATGCTGCGGAGTGATCGTAGCCGCGACATTCGGCCCGGAGCGCGCGACGAGGTCGGCCGCTTCCATCGTCGTGATGTGCTCCAACACGACCTTGAGCTCGGGAAAATCGCGGATCGTCGGAGCAAGAACGCGCTCGATGAACACGGCCTCACGATCGAATATGTCGACATCGGGATCCGTCACCTCGCCGTGGACGCACAGCACCATGCCGATGCGCTGCATCCGGTCGAGCACCGGGTAAATATTGCGGATGTCGGTGACTCCGCTGGCGCTGTTGGTCGTCGCGCCCGCTGGATAGAACTTCGCTGCGACCCAAACACCATCGGCATGGCCACGCGCGAGCTCATCCGGATCTGTCTCATCGGTGAGATAGCAGGTCATCAAAGGCTTGAAGCCGTCGCCGGCAGCGGCAGCGATCCGATCGCGATACGCGGTGGCCGCCTCGACGGTTGTGATTGGCGGAGCGAGGTTGGGCATAACGATCGCCCTAGCAAACTGCCGGGCCGTGTAAGGCGCCACCAATCGCAGCATCTCACCATCGCGAAGATGGACGTGCCAATCGTCGGGCCTGCGGATGGTGATGCTTTCTGCGCTCATGCACCCCTCACCCGTTCGGGCTGAGCTTGTCGAAGCCCTGTCCTTCTACCGAAGAAAAAGGCAGCCCTTCGACAGGCCCAGGGCGAACGGTTGTTGGAAAAACCGTTGGTCGCCCCCTAACTCACTCCCATGGCCGCGACCACCCTGACCGATCGTGCCGTCGTGCGGCTTTCCGGCGAGGATGCACGCGGCTTCCTGCAGGGGCTCGTTACGACTGATGTCGGCGGCAAACTTCCGGTCTGGGCCGGATTGCTGACACCGCAGGGCAAATGCCTGTTCGATTTCCTCGTGTGGAGCGAGAGCGAGGATTTGCTGCTTGATTGTGAGGCCGCTGCGGCCGAGGATTTGATCAAGCGCCTTACGGTTTATCGCTTGCGGCGACCGATCACGATCGAGCGCGATGACGATCTTGCGGTGCATTGGGCGAAAGGCAGCACCCAGGGCGTGCCCGATCCCCGGCTTGCTGAACTTGGCCGACGCTGGCTCGGTCCGGCCGAAGGGCCGGGCAACGGCTGGCTCGAACATCGACTGCGCCTCGGCGTGATGGAAGGAAGAGCCGAATTGGGCGACATCCTGTGGCTCGAATGTAATGCCGCGGAGCTTGCCGGAGTTAGCTTTTCGAAGGGCTGCTTCGTCGGTCAGGAAAATACCGCCCGAATGAACTGGCGGCAGAAGATCAACCGCCGCCTGGTCGTCGTGCCGACGGACCACCCAGGGCCACGGTCGCGGATCCATTATCCGGAACTCGGACTGGCGGTCGAACACCGCCGCGTCGACGATCTTGCAGGAGCGATCATTCCGGATTGGCTGCGCGGCGATTTGACGGACGTCCAGCTCGCGTGACGCGGCCCGCAAAAGCTGTGCTATAGCTCCGGCGAGGTTGCGTAGGGGGCGCCGTGGCCGATGTTTTCATCAGTTATGCGCGGGAAGACGAGCCGATTGCGCGGCGCGCGGCAAAGGCATTCCAATCAGCCGGTCTAAACGTCTGGTGGGACGCTGACCTTCCGGCCCACCGCACTTATTCCGAAATCATCGAGCGAAATCTCGAAGAGGCGCACGCCGTAGTCGTCCTGTGGTCGAAGACCGCGGCGAAGTCTCAATGGGTGCGTGCCGAGGCCGATTTCGCGCGCAATGCGAACAAATTGGTACAGGCAAAGCTCGACGGAACCTTGCCCCCCCTTCCATTCAACCAGATTCAGTGCGCGGATTTGAAGGGCTGGCGCGGAAGTTCTTCGCATGCGGGATGGGCGAAGCTGCAGGCCAGTGTCCGGGCGCTGGTTTCGGGCGAAGAATTGCCGGAAACCGCGGCGGCCCGGCCGACGCTGCTGGCAAGGCTCGAGCCATATCGCTGGTGGGCCGCGGTTACGCTCCTCCTTCTGGTCGCGGCGGCATTCCTGCTCATTTGGCTGGGCGAACCCCGCGTGGAGAAAAAACCCATCCTTGCAGTGCTGCCGTTCAAGTCGTTGGACTCGCGCGACGAGAGTCTCGTCGCGGGCATGTGGGAAGACACGCGCCAGGCGATCGGGCGGAACCCGCAGCTCATCGTATTGGGCCCTAACACTGCGCAGGAGCTTGCCGAGAAAGGGTCCGGCGCAACCCGAAGAGCGGCGGACTATTTGCTCGAGGCGAGCATCCGTACAGCCGGCGACCGGATCCGAGTGAGCACCGATCTCATTCGCACGAAGGACGGCGCACAGTTGTGGAGCCAAAGCTTTGACCGGAGGCTTGATGACGTCTTCGCGCTTCAATCGGATATTGCCCGGGAAATCGAGGGCCGAATTCGGGGACGGCTCGCAATCAAGGGAGGCAAAACTCCCGAGCATATTGCGACAAGCGGCGAAGCCTACGCACTCTACAACGAAGCCCGCGCGATCATCCGCAGGCGAGATTATGATTCGTATCCCCTGGCTCGGGACCGGCTGCAGCAAGTGCTGAAAATGGATCCGAACTTCGCTCCGGCATGGGCATCTCTTGCCCAGATCGGTGGGGCAATCCGTCCATCCGAGAAGAGCTGGAACCTCGAACTCTCTTCCGAAAGCTATGCGCGAAAAGCGATCGAGCTGGCGCCCAACCTCGCGGCTGGCCACGCCGCGCTTGCTATGGCGCTCAGTTTAAACGGTCCGGTTGCTCGCGCCGAAGTGGAACGAGCCGTCGGGCTTGACCCCAACGACTATGAGGCCGTGCTCTGGCTTGGCAACATGCGAAAAGCCGAGGGCGACCTGAAGGGCGCGCTCGAAGCTTATCGGAAAGCGATGACGATCGAACCGCTATTCTGGCCAGCAGTGCTGAATACCTACGAAACTCTCGAGACTCTTGGAGACAAGCAGGGAGTTCGAACGCTCATCGAGCAGCAGGATCGGTTGGGCGCCCGTCACTTGGCGACGGCAATCAGGATCGAGCAAGCACGCTCCGCCAACGACCTCGCGGGAGCGGTGAACCTTGGTCTTGGCTATCTGAAAAGCGGCGAGCGGCGAAACTTTGCGCCGATTGCGATGGTCACGTGGGACACCCTTCTCCAGCTTGGTTTCCCGGAGCAGGCGATCCAGCTGAGCCCGGCGCCCGATTTCGCACCTCTCCTTTGGAAGAACGATCCGCGTGGCCTCGACATGATGGAGGCTCAGCCGATCAACGCGAGGACATTCTTTATCGTCGCTCCCCTCACCGAAAATGCGAGCCGCGTATATTTGCTTAGCGGACGCGGCAAAAAGCTCGCCGAGAAGTATCATTCGCTGAACATGACGCCGGCCGAGTTCGAGGAACTCCTGAGCGATCCCGATCACTTCCTCTATGTCGCGCCCCTGGTTGCGATCGCACTCAAGCAGAACGGTGACAACGGGGAAGCAACCGAACTCCTTTCGCTCGCGGAGGCGGCGGGCAAGAAGGCTCAAAAGGCGGGTGAACCGGCGGCGTCTGCACGGTTATCGAGAGTGTATGCGGTCCAGGGGAAAAAGGACGAGGCAATTTCACTTCTGGCCAGCGCCGTCGCTCGCGAATGGCTTCCGCAACCGCCGCTCCTGCTTGTCGACTTGGCGCTGGACCCGGCGTTTGCCCCGCTGACGTCTGATCCCCGCTTCGAGCGCGTTCGCCAGCGGGTGCTCAGAACACTTGAACGTGAGCGAGCAAAGGTGCGGATCTAGCCCAACACCGCATAGGCTCGGACCGGGAAACTTCCCATGCCCTTCACCCTGGGCGGTACGGCCGAGAAGCGGAAGTCCTCGTCGGGCAGGCTGCCGAGCCGGGTCATATGCTCGCAGATCGGGACATTCGCGCCGAGCAGCCGGGTATGCACCGGCCGCGCGCGCACATGCATGTTGTCGATATTGCAGCTGTCGATTCCGACCAGGACGGCGTCGTGCTCTAGCAGCCAGTCCGCGGATTCTGCTGTGAGATAGGGATGCTCGCCGAAGTAGGCGTCAGTCCGCCAATGCCGGTCCCAGCCGGTATGGATGAGCACCGCTTTGCCGGTCACGTCATGGCCTTCGAGATGCGACGGTTCGACGGCTAGGCTGTTCTCCCATGGCCGTCGAACGACGATCCCCGGCATGTCCGCCAGGGACGGAAGCGGCAGGTCGGCGAGATCAATGCCGTCAGCGTAACGATGGAAGGGCGCCTCGACATACGTGCCTGTGTTCGCGACCATATCGATGCGGCCGATCTGGAAGGTCGAGCCGTCATCGTAATTCTCGGCCGTCCCCTCGCGCTCCCAAAAGTCGCAGATCTGCGGGCCCGGCAGACCCTTATACGTTGTCATGCCATGCTCGATCACATGGCTGAGGTCGACGATCCTCTTTTCTTCATTATTCGCCACGACGCCACCGCTCCAATCAGCAGCCATAGCACGTTCAGCGCCGCCGACGGCAAGGCGCCGTGCCACCAGCCGTTGATGACGAAGCCCGCTGCGCCGACGACGTTCATGCCTTGGTAGACCAGCGACTGTCCGGTCAGGCGCCCCGCGGACAGGAGTAGATAGGCCAGCAGGATCAGGACCGCTCCACCCCAACCCGCAACCTCGACCGTGATTTCGAGCGGCGTCACGCCGCCGCGAGCCTCCGCAGCACGTAATGGAGGATTCCACCCGACTTGAAATATTCGAGCTCATTATACGTATCGATGCGGCAACGGGCGGTGAAGGTCATCGCGCTGCCGTCCTCTCGTGCGACCTGAACCTCGACGTCCTGGCGCGGTTGGATATCGGTGACGCCGGTTATGGTGAAGGTCCCGCTTCCGTCGAGACCGAGGCTCTCGGCATTCTCGCCTTCGCGGAACTGAAGCGGGAGGACGCCCATCCCAACCAGATTCGAACGGTGGATGCGTTCGAAGCTCTCGGCGATGACGGCGCGCACTCCCAAAAGGATCGTGCCCTTGGCGGCCCAGTCCCTCGAGCTGCCCGTGCCATATTCCTTCCCGGCGAGCACAACGAGAGGAGTCCCGTCAAATTTATAGGCCATCGCGGCATCGTAGATCGGCATCGTCTCGCCGGTCGGTGCATAGCTCGTGAAGCCGCCTTCGACATTTTCGAGCATTCGGTTGCGGATGCGGATGTTGGCGAAGGTGCCGCGCATCATCACTTCATGATTGCCTCGACGCGCTCCGTAGCTGTTGAACTCGGCGCGGCTGACTCCTCGCTCGAGCAGAAAGCGGCCGGCGGGGCTGTCCGGCTTGATCGCGCCGGCCGGAGAGATGTGATCGGTGGTGATTGAATCGCCGAACACCGCTAGCGCCCGAGCTCCGTTGATGTCGCCGGGAGGCGTCGGAGTCATGGTCATTTCGGTGAAGTAGGGCGGATTCTGAATGTAGGTCGAAAGTGACGGCCAGTCGTAGGTTGCACTGCCCACTACCTCGATCCCTCGCCAGCGCTCATCGCCATGATAGACGTCGGCGTACCGCTTGCGGAACATGTCCGAATGGACGTGTGCGTCGATGAGGCGGCGGATCTCCTCGTTCGATGGCCAGATATCCTTGAGGTAGACGGGCTCGCCGTTCCGTCCTGATCCGATCGGCTCGTTAATGATGTCGGAGCGGACCGTCCCTTTTAGCGCATAGGCGACGACCAACGGCGGTGAGGCAAGATAATTGGCGCGGCAATCGGGCGATACGCGCCCTTCGAAATTGCGGTTACCGGAGAGCACGCTGACAGCGACGAGGTCCTTTTCGTTGATCGCCTTGCTGATCGGCTCGGGAAGCGGGCCTGAATTGCCGATGCAGGTCGTGCAGCCATAACCCACGAGATCGAAGCCGAGCGCGTTCAAATCATCATCGAGTCCGCTTTCCTTGAGGTAGTCGGTGACGACCTGGCTTCCCGGAGCAAGGCTGGTCTTGACCCATGGCTTGCTGGCCAGGCCTTTCTCCCGCGCTTTGCGCGCCAGGAGCCCGGCTCCGATCAGCACGGACGGGTTCGAAGTATTGGTGCAACTCGTGATCGCAGCGATTGCGACATCGCCATTGCCGAAGTCAAAATCTTTACCCTCGACCTCCACTCGCGGGTCGTTGTGCTTGCGATAGGTATGCTCGAGTTCATGGTTGAACTGGTCGTCCACCTCGCTGAGCAGCACCCGGTCCTGCGGCCGCTTCGGGCCCGCGAGCGAGGGTTCGATGGAACTCATGTCGAGCTCCAGCGTGTCCGTGAACAGCGGTTCCGAAGTCGAATCGTCGCGCCACAGGCCTTGCGCCTCGCAATAAGCCTTCACCAGTGCGATCCGCTCGGAACTCCGCCCGGTAAGCTCGAGATATTCGAGCGTTCGCTGATCGATCGGAAAGAAACCGCAGGTCGCCCCATATTCCGGCGCCATATTGCCGATGGTTGCGCGGTCGGCGACGCTCATGCTGTCGAGACCCGGGCCGTAGAATTCGACGAAGCGTCCAACGACGCCCTTCTGTCGGAGCATCTGGGTGACGGTGAGGACGAGATCCGTGGCCGTGATTCCTTCCTTCAGCTCGCCGTCGAGCCGGAACCCGACGACTTCAGGGATCAGCATGCTTACCGGCTGGCCGAGCATCGCCGCTTCGGCCTCGATCCCGCCGACGCCCCAGCCGAGCACGCCAAGTCCGTTGACCATGGTCGTATGGCTATCGGTGCCCACAAGAGTGTCGGCATAAGCGACCGTTTCGCCGGTCTGGTCCTCGCCAGTCCATACGCACTGGGCCACATGTTCAAGGTTGACCTGGTGGCAGATACCGGTGCCCGGCGGCACGACCTGGAAATTATCGAAGGCCTGAGTGGCCCATTTGAGGAACTGATAGCGCTCGCCGTTGCGTTGATATTCGAGCTCGACATTCTTCCCGAACGCGCGCGGATTGCCGAACTCGTCGACCATGACGCTGTGGTCGATCACGAGATGAACGGGAACGAGCGGATTGATCTTCTGCGGGTCGCCGCCGAGCGCGCTCATCGCATCGCGCATCGCTGCGAGATCGACGACCGCCGGAACGCCGGTGAAGTCCTGCATCAGGACGCGCGCCGGCCGATACTGAATCTCACGCGAAATCTGCCGTTCCTTCTGCCAGTCGACCATTGCCTGAAGGTCATCGCGGGTGACTGTTTCGCCGTCCTCGAAGCGCAGCAGGTTTTCGAGCAGCACCTTCATGGAGAAAGGCAGTCGCGAAATATCGCCGAGCGTCTCGGCCGCCTTGGGAAGAGAATAGTAAGCGTAGCTTCGGGATCCGACCGTCAGCGTTGAACGAGTTTGCAAGCTGTCCTGGCCGGTCGGAATCATCGTCTTTGCCTTCAATTCTCTTTAAGGGGACTGCCGGCGAAATGGGCGGCTGGGCGGCCCTTATCAAGCTGCCCTCGCGCTAGCAAAGAACCGCTATCTTTCGGCCGCGACGGATTACTTCGCGACTTTGCGACCGTTCCGCCTTCCAGGTGACTTTCGCGTAGTGCTCTCGATCGCCTCTTTCACCTCCTCCTTCAGCTCGACGATCTCCTCTTCGTCGCGCTCTTCAATCGCGACGAAATCGTTTTTTGCGCGCCGGCTGGCCGCAATAAGCTCGTCAAGCTTGGCATGCATCGCGACATCGCGGCGGTGGTCGTCGATCTCGCGCTCATTCTGGCTGTTCAGGACCATCTGGGTCAGCGTGATCGCCATGATCGACAGGGTCGCGGTCAGCACGTTGACGTTCCAGCCAACGATGAACCAGGCGATGCACACGACCAGGAAGGCGACCTGCGCATAAGGGTGAGCGAACAGGTCCGAAACCTTATCGGAGACGGCACAACCCAAGCGATACGCCCAGCTGCCTTCTTTTCCGGCTTCGCTTGCCATCGGCGGCTAAACGGTTCTTCACCTGTTCCGTTGCGCCGAGCGGAACAGCGAACGCGCCGGAGCGATAGCGCGCCACTCCCAAATGTTACTGGTACGGAATACATCGGCATTTGCGGGATCGATTGCTGAAAACAGGGGATGAGATGAGCCACGACACTGACTATTTCCGTCGCCGAGCAGCTGAAGCGCGGGCAGCCGCTTTCTGCAAGGAGCATGGCGAGGAAGTCGAAGTCGCGGGCGATCTCGCCTTGGCCTATGCTGCCCTCGCGCGACGCCGCGCTGCTGCTACTTCGACTGAGGAAGAGACTGCTGAAATCCCGGTGATGGTCGTCGAGGACTAAATCCAGCCGCGCCGCTTCAGATAGGCGATCGGCACGACGGCGCTCAGAAGGATGAGAGTTAGCGCAAAGGGATATCCCGACATCCATTCGAGCTCCGGCATGTACCGGAAATTCATCCCGTAGATGCCGGCAATAAGCGTCGGCGGCAGGAAAATCAGCGCAGCCCAGGAGAAGAGCTTCATCGCCGCGTTCTGCTCGATGCTGATGAGTCCCAACGATGCATCGAGCAGGAAAATGAGATTATCCGACAGAAAGCTCGCGTGCTCGCTCAACGACGTGACGTCCGTGCTGAGGCTCGTCAGATGGTGTCGAAGATCCTCTGCCGAAGCCTCGTTGACCCGGTTGGAGCCCAGCAAAAAGCTTAGCATCCGGATGGTGCTGACTGCCGAATAACGGATCTTGGTGAGAAGCGTTTGCGCGCGGCCGATCCGGGTGAGCAGCGCAGTGAGCCGGTTCGCCGGAATCCGACGTTCATCCAGGTTGCCATGGAAGATATGGGTCGAGATTTTCTCGAGCTCTCCGCTCAAATTCTCAAGCTCATCGGCGAGGCGATCGATGATCGCATCGAGCAAGCGCACCATGACCGTCGCCGCGTCGCGCGCCAAGTCAGGTTCACGCCGCACATGGTCGATAAAAGCGCGAACCGGTTTGGGGGTCGCATAACGAATTGTGACGAGACGATTGTCGGAAAGGACGAACCCCAAGGGCGATGTCGCGGGCTTGCCATCGTCAACGCCGCGCAGCACGCTGACCGTCATGTAGAGTGCGCCATTCCGCTCATAGAGACGGCTGGAAGGCTCGATTTCCGCAAGCTCCGACTGTGTCGGTACGTTGAGATGAACGCAGCGCTCGACGAGCTGCTCTTCTTCCCGGGTTGGCTCATCGAGATCGATCCAGGTCGCCGAGTCCGGAATTTTCTCGAGCTTCGCCTCGACAATGGCGCCATCGCATCCAGGACCGTAAGCACGCAGCATGCGCGCGTGTCTCCGCCGAACAGCCGTGCTTTGCAAGACGCATCCCTCTGCTAAGCCTTAAAGGCATGACCTCCCGTCGCGCTGCGATCGTAGCTCTTGCAATAGTGGTGATCGCCGTGGCGATCCTGTTGGCGATAGGGCGCAGCCCCATTTGTACGTGCGGAACGGTGGAGCTGTGGGTTGGCGGCCGCGACAGCCCGAAAACCAGTCAGATGCTCCTCGACTGGTACAGCCTCAGCCACATCGTCCACGGCTTGCTATTCTACTTAGGCCTATGGCTCGCCGCCCGGCGCTGGCCGGTTGAATGGCGCTTCGTTGCGGCGTTGCTCATCGAATCCGGCTGGGAAGTGATCGAAAACACGCCGTGGATCATCGACCGTTATCGGACCGCGACCGCGGCTCTGGGCTACACTGGAGACAGCGTCATCAATTCTGTCGCCGACATCGGGATGATGGCCCTGGGTTTCCTTGCCGCCCGCAAGTTGCCGGTCTGGGCTTCTGCTGCGCTTCTGATCATCCTCGAGCTGGTTCCGCTTTTCGGCATCCGAGACAATCTGACGCTCAATGTCTGGATGCTGTTGTGGCCCACCGATGGACTGCGAGCCTGGCAGGCGGCTGCATCATAGACAGCGCGTCAGCTGCGGGACCGCTCCTTCTGTCATGGTGAAGGGGCCGAGCGCAGTTCCATCCTCGAGCGCGACATTGAGCGTCATGACATGCTCGACAATCTC
The DNA here is from genome assembly GCA_046731515.1 of Pseudomonadota bacterium. GTDB lineage: Bacteria > Pseudomonadota > Alphaproteobacteria > Sphingomonadales > Sphingomonadaceae > Sphingomicrobium. The sequence continues at coordinate 20,716 of JBKPLG010000030.1, forward strand.
ACCCGAATAGCGCGCTGGCTGGCTTTTGAAGATCTGGCCGACACGTATCGGGCCCGGTGTGCCGGCGCGATAGGTGCCTTTGACCAGGAACTTCCCGGCGGCTGCGAGCATGATCGGCTCGTCAATCGTTCCCGATGCACAATCGAACTGGATGTCCGCGAGGCCGCCCTGGAACTCGATTCCCGCATGGGGGCCGCCCCACACGCCGATCAGGTGGTTTGGCTTCCCCTGCAAGGTCGCGCAGCCCGACACTAGGATCGAAACCGCGCCAATGGTCCACCATTTCATACGCCAAATTCCTGTTGTTCACCCGAGCTTAGCAGGAAACTGCGGCACCGAAATGGTTGAGTGATCGGCACGAATTCTCAACCAGATCATTGGTAGAGGCTCAAAGCAGGAGATGAGCCGGTGAAGCGTGCTGCATTCTTGTGGCCGACCATTCTTGCCACCCTTGCCGTCCCAGGTACGGCAGAAGCCGACGAACTGTTCGGCGGCGCTTATGTGCATGACGTCAAGACGCCGCTCGATAAGGCGGGAATCGAGGACGGAATGGACGTGCTGGTGGGTTGGCGCGGCAACCGCATCGGGCGCACGCCGCTGCAACCATATGTTTTTGGCGCTCTGAATACCGCCGGCGAGACCAATTACGCTGCTGTCGGACTTTCGGCGAAGTTCGGCGAGAAGATCTTCATCCGCCCCGGTGTTGGCATCGCCGTGCACACAGGGTCCGCGGCCGACCATTTCCGGACCGACAAGATCGCTTTCGGCAGCCGGGTTTTGTTTGAGCCGGAGCTCGGCATTGGCGCGAAGATCAACGGTCGCCTGACCGTCGAGGCAAGCTGGGTGCACATGAGCCACGGAACGCTGTTCGGGAACGAGAACCCCGGCATCGACAATCTCGGAATGCGCCTAGACCTGGTACTTTAGCGTCCGATCATCGTCTCTGGCTTCACGATCCGATCGAATGCTTCTTCCTCGACCAGCCCAAGTTCGAGTCCAGCTTCCTTGAGCGTGATCCCGCGTTGGTGGGCATGTTTCGCGATCTTCGCCGCATTGTCATACCCGATCTCGGGCGCGAGCGCGGTGACCAGCATCAAAGACCGGCCCATCAGCTCGGCAATGCGCTCTTCATTGGGCTCCGCCGCGTCGAGCATGCGCTCGGTGAAGCTTTCTATGCCGGTCGAAAGCAAGTTGATCGAGCGGATAACGTTGGCGCTAATCAGCGGCTTGAACACATTGAGCTCAAGATGGCCCTGCAACCCGCCGATGGTTACGGCGACATGATTGCCCATCACCTGCGCGGCAACCATCGTCAGCATTTCCGCCTGGGTCGGATTGATCTTGCCCGGCATGATCGAGCTTCCCGGCTCATTCTCGGGGAGCTTCAATTCGCCGAGGCCGCAGCGCGGGCCAGAGCCCAGGAGTCTTATGTCGTTTGCGATCTTGCTCAACGCGACAGCGATCACGTTCAGAACCCCCGAAAGCTCAACCAAAGTGTCGTGGGCGGCGAGCTCGGCAAACTTGTTGGGGGCCGAGGTGAAGGGCAGCTGGGTAAGCTTCGAGACTTCTTTCGCGAACTCTTCGGCAAAACCCTTGGGAGCGTTGAGTCCGGTGCCCACCGCCGTTCCGCCCTGGGCCAGTCGCATGACCCGCGGAAGCACGTCCTCGACGCGCGCGATGCAATCCCCGACCTGAAAGGCATAGCCGGAGAATTCCTGGCCGAGGGTTAGCGGAGTCGCGTCCTGGAGATGGGTACGACCGATCTTGACAATGTGGTCCCAGCGCTTGGCCTGATCGGCGAGCCGCTCCTGCATATGCTTCATCGCCGGCAGCAATCGTCGATGCACCGCACGCGCCGCCGCAATATGCATGGCAGTCGGGAAGCTGTCGTTGGATGACTGACTCTTGTTTACATGGTCGTTAGGATGAACGGGTTCCTTGCCGCCGCGCTTGCCCATAAGAATCTCGTTCGCGCGTCCGGCGATCACCTCATTGGCGTTCATGTTTGACTGAGTCCCCGACCCGGTTTGCCAGATGACGAGGGGAAATTGGTTGTCGAGGTCGCCGCGCGCGACCTCGCCTGCCGCCTGTTGAATAATCTCTGCTACTTTTGGATCGAGCCCGCCAATACGCGCATTCACTCGAGCGGCGGCCTGCTTGATGAAGCCCAAGGCATGAACGATCTCGATCGGCATCTGCTCGCGCGGGCCGAAAGGAAAATTCTCGATCGACCGTTCGGTCTGGGCGCCCCAATAAGCATCGGCCGGGACTTCGATCGGGCCGAAACTGTCGCTTTCGGTGCGGGTGCTGCTGGACATTCTTCCTCTTTCGTCGTCCCGGCCGTGAGCCGGGATCCGCGTTTCTGTGCTACGACGGCTAGAAGGAAAGGCAGACCCCGGGTCAAGCCCGAGGTGACGACTTCAGCTCGTCACTTCTTCCGCGTAAAATCGATGCTTACGACGTTAGAGCCGTCCTCGCGCCGCTCCTGTTCAGAGCCTTCGGGCGGGTCATTCTCCGCCGCCTCATGCTCCTCACGGAGCTCTGCCGGCGCATCGGCCTGGAACGTCAGCGCGAATTCGACGGCGGGGTCGTGGAACTGGGTGACAGCGGCGAATGGCACATGCAAGGTAGCCGGAGCACCGCCGAACGACAGACCGACGGAAAAGGCGTCATCTTCCACCTTGAGATCCCAAAAGCGGTTCTGGATGACGATCGTCATCTCGTCGGGGAATTTCTCGACGAGATGCTTGGGAATGGAAACACCGGGAAGCCGGGTCTTGAATGTGATGTAGAAATGATGCGCGCCAGGCAGGCCGCCCGACTGCTCGACCTCACGCAGGACTCGGCCGACGACGGCCCGAAGCGCGTCCTGTACGATCTCGTCGTACGGAATCAGGCTTTCAGGAGTCTCGTCGCTCATTGCTTTTGTGGTAGCGGGCGGGACAGACCGGTCAAGCGGGGATCGGCCCGGAGCCTCGTCTCCTCAACGCACGGCGATGAGGGACTTTCCGTCCAAGGCGTGCGGTGTCCTTATGCCTGCCAGTGCGGCCAGAGTCGGCGCCACATCAACCGTACGTCCTCCTGCCTGGGCGACGTGGCGTGGCACACCGGCCCCGTAGAAAATGATCGGAACGAGCCTGTCGGGGGGATAGGGCGATCCATGGACCGATGTTGCTGCGTCGAAAATCATCCCTTCCTTGAAAATGACGAAAATCCCGTAGCGTGCCGGATGGAAGGGTCGCTGTTTCTCCGACCACAAGGGGAAGTTCGGGATGTGACCGGAACGGTAGGATCGCCGCATCAGCTGCGCCTTCCAATCGTCGCGAGACGCGGCTGCCAGGCTTTCATCGGTGTACACGGCGCCTATGAACGGCGCCTTCGATAGCTCAGCGGTGATTGCGCCAACCAGCGACTGGCGGCTGCCGCGGTGGCTGCGCGCGATCGCCTCGACCCGATCGAGCAGCGAGTCGATCTCAGTCGCGGTCACGCGGTGGATGCACCGCTCTTCCGGAGGGTCAGTCGCACCATGGTCGGCACTGATTGCGAGCACGTAGCGGCCCCGGCCGACAGTTCTGTCGAGATCATCCAGAAAGGTTCCGAGCGCCCGATCCAGGCGCACTACGGTATCGAGTTGCTCGGCACTAACCGGCCCATATTCATGGCCGACCGAGTCCGTCGATCCGATGGCGATGTTAAGATAATCGGGGACGTCGTCCTGGCCGAGTTCGTTGGCCCGCACGATCTCGCCCGCTGAGCTAAGCAATTCCTCATCGGCCAAGGGTGTCTCTCCGACCCAACGCAAAAATGATGCTCTTTCGGGTCCGCTCGCAAATTCATGCGGAAACCCGGAGTTGCGACCGAATGGTTTGCAAGCTTGCGAATGGCTCGAGAGCGCAAGAGATGGGGGGTGCGGGGAGAACGTCCAGCTCCGCGGAAGGGAGGAGATCCGGGCATTGAGGCGGTCGACCCATGAGGGGAGGGCGGAGGCATAATTGCTCGACGTGGTGAACCCGCCTGCCGCCCCGTCAAACCAAAACAGACCGTCCGGCTTTCGCCCGGCGTACGGAACAGCTGCATCGCTGCCGATTGCGACAACCTTCGATCTGGGGGACGAGGCCTTAAACCAGTCGCCGATGCTGGTGGCCAGCATGCTAGCCGTGCTCCGGCCCGGATTATCTTCGCGGCCGAGTTCGCGATAGCGACTATCGGAGGCGGCATCGACTTCCTGCCACTTACTCCCGACCTCCATCCACCATTCGTTCGCCGTCCAGCCGTGATGGGCGGGGTAAAGGCCTGTCGCGAGCGTCCCGTGGCCAGGCCATGAAACCGTGATCCCATGCGCCGCCTCACCCCGTTTCACCCGCCAACCATTGTCCATCATACGTCGTAAGCCGCCACTCAACGCCGGCGCGTAGCGATCGAGGAGGTCGCCGCGGAGCTGATCGAAAGTGATCTGGACCACGAGACGTGGCGGCTTGGCGACCGCTGGTTCGGCGATCAATGCCGCAGCCAATAATAGCCGACACCATTGGATCATCTCTGGTCCTCCGCGGGAGGCTGGGCCTAGAGCGAGGCCGCGGAATTTGTCGTGCGATTTGTGGCGAAGTGGCGAGTCAGACGGAGAGACGCGACGCGTAGCGACTTCCGATGGGCAGCTCTGCTCCGGCGATCCGAACTCGGCGATCCCCGTTCGATCCGGTGATGCTGACGGGCTTGCGGCGATTGATGAGGAAGCGCCGGTGAATCCGGATGAAGCCAGCGCCTGCTAATTGGCGCTCGGCTGCCCCCATCGTCATACGCCGCAAAAGAACTCGGCCATCCAAGTGGAGTTCGACATAATTGTCGGCGGCCTCAATCCAGTCGATCGAGTCGCCGAACTCGAGTAGATCGCTGCTCTCATCAGCGCTTACGAAGAGGTCGTCCAACCTCCGGCGATGAGAAGCGGCGGCCCATAGAATGAGCGCGAGGCTCGCGCCGATCGCGGGCAGGCGGCGCATCATGCTAAGCGCTATCGGGCCGCCGGGATGGCCGACGGCAGCGTTCCAGCCGAGCTCGAGCAGGAGCGACAGCGCGGCGATTGCGATCAGGATCACAAGAAGGCGTGCCGGATTCGCTACCCAATAGCGTCCCCCCTCAGTCTTGCTCCACTCGAATAGTGCGAACCACGGCATGACTGCGAATGCAGACCAAATGAGACTGTTGGGCCATTCGTGAGCGCCGGTCAGCAGGCGCTCATAGCCGTGGCAATAACCTGCACCGGTAAGCCAGACGATCAGACCGGCTGAGGCAAGCGCGCCGCCCTTGAGCGGTTTCGCAACCGTGCTTCCGAACGGCGGAATGGTTTGACTCGCAGTCATGTCGACTAGACTAAGCCGGACCGGCGCACCGAACAATTTACTTTGAGGTTTCCATGCCCATCGATCCGACCGAGCCTTACGACGACAACAACATCTTCGCGCGAATCCTGCGCAACGAGATTCCTTCCAGTAAAGTCTATGAAGACGACCAGGTGCTAGCTTTCAACGATATCAACCCGCTCGCGCCGACTCACATTCTAGTCATCCCCAAGGGCTCCTATGTGTCGTGGGACGACTTTTCCGAGAGTGCTTCGGACGCGGAGATCGCGGGGCTCGTACGGGCTGTCGGCACGATCGCGCGCGACGCCGAACTGGTCGAGCAGGGCTATAGGGTGCTTGCCAATGTCGGAATGAACTCAGGTCAGGAAGTGCCGCACTTACATCTGCATATTTTCGGCGGCCGGCCACTCGGACCGATGCTCGCGAGATAGACGTTACCGCTCTCGGGGATTGCGCCTTCGTTTTTGGCCGTTAGGGTCGCGTTCAAATCAGTTTCGATAGGGGAGAAGAATGGCCACTGTAGCAGAGCGTGGGGGCCTCATGGGCCGGGTAAAGCCGCTTGATGCAATTTTGGCCACGGCCGAGAAGAAGGGTCTCCACCGCTCGCTTGGCGCCTTTCAGCTCACCTTGCTCGGAATTGGTGCAGTCATCGGCACCGGAATCTTCGTCCTGACCGCCGAAGCGGCGCAAAAGGCTGGTCCGGCGATGACGATCAGCTTCGTCATTGCTGGCTTCGTCTGCGCGGTGGCGGCGCTCTGCTATTCGGAGCTCGCCTCGATGGTTCCCGTCGCAGGCTCGGCCTACACGTACACGTACGCCGTGATGGGCGAGCTCTTTGCCTGGATGGTTGGATGGGCGCTGATTCTTGAATATGCGATCGGCGCTAGTGCGGTCGCCGTCGGCTGGTCCGGTTATTTCGTCGGTCTGATGAAAAGTTGGGGCGTCATCATCCCATCTGCGTTGGCGGCCGGGCCGTTCGGCGGTGGGGTTTTCAATCTTCCCGCCGCCGTGATTGCCGGTCTGGTCACGATTCTGCTGATCATCGGCACCAAGGAAAGTGCGCGCTTCAACGCGGTGCTCGTGCTCGTGAAGGTCACGGCGCTGACCGTTTTCATCATCCTCACGCTTCCGATCCTCAAGGGCGAGCATTTCACGCCGTTCATCCCGAATGGATGGGGGACCTACGGGGTGGTCGGGGCGGCGGCTTCGATCTTCTTCGCCTATGTCGGGTTCGACGCCGTCTCGACCGCGGCCGAGGAGACGAAGAACCCGCAGCGCAATGTGCCGATTGGCCTGATCGGATCCCTGCTGTTTTGCACGGTCTTCTATTTGCTCGTTTCGGCCGGCGCGATCGGTGCGATTGGCGCGCAACCAGTTAGGGATGCGATGGGACATCCCTTCCCTCCAGGAAGCATCGAGCTCACCCAGCAGTGCAACGCGATCGTTGCCACCGGCGCCGCCCAACCGTTGGTCTGCTCGCGTGAAGCCCTGGCGCACGTGCTGCGGGCTATCGGTTACCAACGGATTGGCGACCTCATGGGCATTGCAGCGTTCATTGCGCTGCCGTCGGTCGTGCTGATGATGATGTTCGGTCAGACGCGGATCTTCTTCGTCATGGCCCGCGATGGTCTGCTTCCGGACAAGCTCGCTTCGGTCCACCCGCGCTTCCGGACGCCTCATGTCGTAACCGCGGTGACCGGGGTCGGCGTCATGCTCGCGGCGGCTTTTCTGCCGGTCGGCAAGCTCGCCGACTATTCGAACTCGGGCACGTTGTTCGCCTTCATGATGGTGGCCATCTCCGTACTAGTGCTCCGCCGCACCGATCCCGATCGTAAGCGACCCTTCCGGACGCCCGCAATCGCTGTTGTGGCACCGCTGGCGATTCTCGGCTGCATCGCATTGTACCTGATGCTGCCCCCGATCGCGATCGCCGTCCTGCCGGTCTGGGGCGTGGTCGGGTTGCTGATCTACTTTGGCTATTCGCGTTCGCGCAGCCATGTCGGGCGGGGGATCATCGACGTGCCGGAGCTCGCGCCGGAAGCACCGCAGTCGATCGGCATCGCGCCGCTTCCCGGCGCGCCCGTGCCGCCGCAGGACCGCGGCTAGCAGAGAGACATGGCCAGCCCTCCGCCATTCGAGTTGGACGGGCTGGACCATGTCGTGCTCCTGGTCCGCGACATGGATCAGGCCCGGCGCTTCTATTGTGTCGTGGTGGGTTGCAGCGTCGATCGCGAGCTTCCGCAATATGGCATGGCGCAGCTACGTGCCGGCCGCTCGCTGATCGACCTGGTCGACGTCAGCTCCGACGCAGGCGCATGGTGCCGGCCACCGGTTGAAGGCGGCCGCAACATGGATCACCTCTGCATTGCCACAGGTGGCTTCGAACCGGAGCAGATGCGCGCGCATCTGGCCGAACACGATGTGGAAATTGTGGAAGAGGGCGTGCGTTACGGAGCGACCGGCGACGGCTATTCCGTCTATTTCAATGACCCGTTCGGCAATCAGATCGAGCTGAAGAGCGCGACGGGCTAGGCCACGAGATCGCCGGCCAAAACCCTAAGGTCCTTCTCCGGCCGAGCGCCGAAATGCTGGATGACTTCGGCCGCGCAAATTGCGCCAAGTCGCAGTGATCGCTCCATCCCCAGGTCGCGGGCGTAGCCGAGCAGAAACCCTGAAGCGAACAAGTCCCCGGCGCCCGTCGTATCGACCAGCCGTTCGATCGGCTCGGCCCGTACATCGGCCCGCTCTCCGCAACGGGTCGCGAGCGCGCCATGTTCGCTCCGGGTAACAACCAGAGTTTCCACCTTATCCTTTATGGCCGCCACCGCGCTTTCGAGGTGCGGTAGACCGGCGAGCGCTTCGATTTCCGCCTGATTCGCGAAGAGGATGTCGATGCGCCCATCTTCGAGCAGCTCGTTGAAGCCATCGCGGTGGCGGTCCACGCAGAAAGTGTCGGACAGGGCAAAGGCAACCTTGCGGCCCGCCTCCCGCGCCACCTCGATAGCGCGGACCATTGCGAAGCGTGGGGTCTCCGGATCCCACAAATAGCCCTCAAGATAGAGGATCGCCGACGCCCGGATCTGATCCTCGTCCAGGGCGCTCGACGGCAGGTGCTGCGCAGCGCCGAGAAAGGTGTTCATGGTGCGATGCCCGTCGGGCGTCACGAGGATCATCGAGCGCGCCGTGGGCACGCCCACATTTATTGCCGGCGTGGTGAATTCCACGCCAGCGGCGGTGAGGTCGTGCCGATAGAATGTGCCGAGCTGGTCCCGCGCGACCTGACCGATGAAGCCGGCGCGGCCGCCCAGGGCGGCGATGCCCGCCGCCGTGTTGCCGGCCGAGCCACCGCTCACCTGATGCGCGGGCGCCATGCGCGTATAGAGGCGCTCGGCTTCGTCTGAGTCGATCAGCCGCATCGAGCCTTTGACGAGGCCTTCGGCCTCGAGGAACTCGTCGTTTGCATTGGCCAGCACGTCGACAATGGCATTGCCGATGCAGAGGACGTCGAGGCTCGTGGCGGGCATGAAATCTCCGGCTGATTGGAAGAAAGCGGGCGCGTAGCGGTGCGTTCACCGCGCGGCAACCTTGCCCCGCAAAGATGAGGCATGCATCTACGTCGCATGCGCCACTATCTCGCTCTCACCGCCGCTCTGGTTCTCTCCTCCTGTGCAAGTGCTCCGAAACCGTCGGCGGGGCCCGAAGTCGTCGAGACACCCTCGACCGGTCGAAGCGGACTCCTGGGCCTGACCGCCGCCGAGCTCGTCGGCCATTTCGGCAATCCCGCCTTACAAATCCGAGAGGGCACGAGCCTCAAGCTGCAGTTCCGCGGACGCAGCTGCGTGCTCGATGCCTATCTCTATCCTTCACAGAACGGAGTGCAGCGCGTCACCCACATCGATACGCGGAGCCCGAACGGAGCCGACATCGATCAGGGGGCCTGCGTCTCCGCCCTCGAAAACCCGAGCTGAGCGAGCGCCCAGTCCGCTGCTTCGGCGATCACCGGGTCGGGATCTCCGAGATGTGGCCGTACCGACTCGGCGAGCATCGGATCATCGCTGTTCCCAGCCGCGATTAGGCAATTGCGAAGCATGCGTTTGAGGCCAATGCGCTTGATCGGCGAGCCCGCGAACATCTCGCTAAAAGCGGCATCGTCGAGCGCCAGAAGATCGGCCAAGCGCGGCGCCGCAAGCTCGGCTCGCGGGAGGAACGCGCGGTTCGCGGCGGCCGAGTCCGCAAAACGGTTCCACGGGCAGACTGCCAGGCAATCGTCGCAACCGTAAATCCGGTTGCCGATGGGCGCTCGAAATTCGACTGGGATCGATCCGTCATGCTCAATCGTCAAATAGGAGATGCACCTCCGCGCATCGATTTGATGCGGCCCGATAAACGCCTGCGTCGGGCATGCGTCGAGGCAGCGGCGGCACGTCCCGCAATGCTGCCCATGATCGGCCGCAGCGTCGGGCTCCAGTTCGAGGCTGGTGAGGATGACGCCGAGGAAAAGCCAGCTGCCATGTTCGCGGCTGACTAAATTGGTGTGCTTGCCCTGCCAGCCGATGCCCGCCGATTGCGCGAGCGGCTTTTCCATCACCGGCGCTGTGTCGACGAACACTTTGAGCTCGCCGCCTGCGCGGTCGATGAGCCAACGCGCCAGTGCTTTCAGCGCCTTCTTCACCGTCTTGTGATAGTCGCCGCCCTGCGCGTAGACCGAGATGCGCGCGAGCTCCGGGTGCATTGCGAGCCCGAGCGGGTCTGCCGCCGGCGCATAGCTCATCCCGAGCGCGATTGCCGATTTTGCCTCCGGCCAGAGCGCAAGTGGGCTGACGCGGTGATGGGCGCGCAGTTCCATCCACTCCATCGTCCCGTGACTGCCGGCCTCAAGCCAGCGCTCAAGATCGAGTCCCGCGGTGTCGGCGGCGTTGGCGCGCGTAAAGCCGCAAGCAACGAAGCCAAGCCGCTCCGCCTCCGCTCTTATTGCTTCCTCAAGGCTTTGGCCCTTATGCACGAGGGCGCCTGTACACGGCCGGCGGCGATTTTCGTAGGAATTCAGTGCTTCGAGAGGTTCCCCAAAGCCAATTGACCGACGCCGCGGCGGTCGAAGCGATCGATCTCGTCAAGGATTTCGGCGCAACCCGCGCGGTCAACGGTATCAGCCTCAGCGTGCCCGCCGGCTCCATCTACGGCCTTCTCGGCCCTAATGGGGCCGGCAAGACGACCCTGCTGCGCATTCTCCTCGGGATCATCGATCCATCGAGTGGATCCAGGCGCGTGCTCGGCCGCCAGCGGCCGCTCGATGCGGCGCCTGAGATTGGATATCTGCCGGAGGAGCGCGGCCTTTATCCCTCGATGCACGCACGGGACGCGATCGCCTTCATGGGTGCGCTGCGCGGTCTTTCCTTGCATGAGGGACGCCGCCGAGCCGACAAGCTGCTGGAACAGCACGGCCTTGGCGATTGGGCGAAGAAGCCCATCCGAAACCTATCGAAGGGGATGGCGCAGACTGTTCAACTCCTTGGCACGATTGTTCACGAGCCGCGGCTGATCGTCCTCGATGAGCCTTTTTCCGGCCTCGACGCGATCAACCAGGCGCGGCTCGAGGACCTGATTCGCCGGGAGGCCCGAGCTGGCGCCACGATCATTTTTTCGACCCACGTGATCGCTCATGCCGAGCGCCTTTGCGAGCGAATCGCGATCATCGCGTCGGGGAAAGTCGCGTTCGAGGGCCGGGTCGACGAAGCCCGGTCGAAGCTCCGACCCATCGTCAGGTTGCGAACCCGTGCCCAAGACGGCGACTGGTGCTCCTTCATTCCCACGAGCGCGCGCCGTGAAGGCGATGAATTGGTGTTCGAGCTTCCGGAAGATGGCCCGGAACCGCTGCTCAAGGCGCTAATCGACGGCGGCGCTGGAATCGAGACACTTGCGATCGAGAGGCCGGGACTGCACGACGCATTCGTGGCGATCGCAGGCAATGCAGCCGCTGCGGCTATGGGACAGGATAAGCCGGAATGACGCGTCTTCTCCGCTCATCCTGGGTCATCGCGCGCCGCGACTTCACCGCCACGGTGCTCTCGAAGGCGTTTATCTTCTTTCTGCTGGGCCCATTGTTTCCGCTGTTGCTGGGCGGCGTCTTCGGCGGAATTGGCGCACGCGTCGCGTCCCAGACCGAAAGACCGGTCATCGCGGTGATTGCCTCGCCGACGGAATTTGAAAGGATCGATGGCGCGCGGAACCGGCTTGCCGCAGCGATCGATGAAAATAGCGTCGTGGAGCTCGTTCGCGAGGATCCAAGGGACGATGTCGCAGCGCAGCAGAAGAATCTGCTCGCGCAGAAACGCCCGGCGATTGCCGCTGTATTGACTGGTGGGCTGACAAATCCCCGCGTCGCGGGCGCAATCAGCAGCGATAGCCGCATCGCCAGCCAGTTAAGGCTGATCCTTGCGGATGCCCGTTCGCGCGAACCAACCTCGGCGCCGATGGCGGTGACCAAGGTCCAGGGTTCGTCGGGCTCGCTAACGAAAGAGCGCGCGCTCACCGGTCAAATCGGGCAGATGCTGCTATTCTTCCTCACTATCCTGCTGTCGGGAATGGTGATGTCCCAGCTGATCGAGGAGAAGTCGAACAAGATCATCGAAGTCGTGGCCGCGGCGGTGCCCATCGATGCTCTCTTCATCGGAAAGCTGTTCGCGATGCTCGCCGCGTCGGTTCTCGGGATCATCGTATGGGTCAGCGCAGGTGCGCTCCTCATCCAGATGATAAAGCATGGCGGGGTCGCAACACTGCCGCCGCCTGCCGTTGGATGGCCCGCGTTTCTCGCTTTCGGGATCATATATTTCGCGATGAACTACCTGCTCTTGGGCGCGCTGTTCCTGACGATCGGCGCGCAAGCTTCGACGGTGCGCGAAGTGCAAACCCTGTCGATGCCGGTCACCTTCGCTCAGGTCCTCATCTTCGGCTTCGCGGCGACGGCGATCGGTGCGCCGGATTCCGCACGGGCGCTGCTCGCCGCCATTTTCCCATTCTCTTCACCTATGGTGATGCTCGCCCGTGCCGCAGAAGAGCCCGAACTGTGGCCGCACCTCATCGCTATTGCCTGGCAAGCGTTGTGGGTGGTGCTGATCCTTCGACTGGGAGCAAGGCTGTTTCGCAAGACCGTGTTGAAGTCTGGCCCACGCACCAAGTGGTGGAGGCTAAAAAGCACCTAGTCCAGCGCAGCCCGCGCCTGGCCGGTTAGCCATTCCTGCATGGCCATGAATGGGAACGGACCGTGACTAACTCGCGCAATCCCTGCGCTCGCCCATTCGGATCGGCTGGGTCCGTTGGGCAAATGCATCGCGTTGACTGGTAAGTCGACCGCGCGGCAGATTCTTTCGACCAGCGCGAGATTGGCCAGCCCGGGAATAAAATAGCCGTTGGCGCCGGCTGCCGCATAGGCTTTGCCGCGCTCGATTGCCTGATCGGCAAGAGCATCGTCATGAGTCTCGGCGGGCGCCTTCAGAAACACATCGGTGCGCGCGTTGATGAAGAAGCTGTCGCCGACACCCGCGCGGAGCGCGCCGATGCGCGCAGCCTGATCCGCGATTCCGTAGAGACGGTCGGTTCCAACTACCTGATCCTCGAAATTGCACCCGATGGCTCCCGTTTCGACGAGACGCCGGCCATTGGCGGTCAGTCCTTCGCCCTCCGTCGCATAGCCTCCCTCGAAATCGACGGTCACGGGCAGTTCGACCGCGCGTACGATCCGGTCCGCATTGGCGAGCGCGAGCTCGATCGACACCTCTTGCCCATCGCCGAAACCATTGGCCATGGCGACTGAAGCGCTGCCGGTTGCGATCGCTTTCGCACCGGACTTTGCGACCGCGACTGCGCTCCCCGCGTCCCACGCGTTGAATAGCACCACGGGATCGCCGGTGACGTGGAGTTTCGCGAAATCTTCGAACTTGCTCATGACGACGTGCGCCTCCTTTGGCGCAAGTCCTTTGGCGCGGCGCGCGACGTAGCGCTTCTAAAATCTTGCGCTCAACACCCAAGCTCAGCTTATGGCCGCGCGCGCCATTTCTTCGAGCGTCTTCATCAAGGCGCGGTGGGGGAATGGCCCGTGGCTGATCCGAGCCACTCCAGCGTTCGACCACACCGATTTATCTGGAGCGCCCGGGAACGCGATGACGTTGAGAGGCAGAGAAACCTCCCGAACCACGCGTTCGATCTGCGCCGGATCGCTGAGCCGTGGGACGAAAAAGCCGCTGGCGCCAGCATCGGCGAACGCCCTCCCGCGCTCAATCACCTGGTCGACCAGCGCGTCGTCGTAATTCTGCGTCTTCAAGAACAGGTCGGTCCGCGCGTTGATGTAGAATTGATCGCCGACCGCGCGCCTAATCGCAGCGATGCGCTTCGCTTGCAGGTCCAGCGGATGAAGTTCTTCGCCGCCGATCACCTGATCCTCGAAATTACAGCCGACTGCGCCGGTCGCCGCCAGTCGCGCGACGTTTACCCCACCTTCTTCCGGATCGGCGGAGTAAGCGCCCTCGAAATCGATGGTCACCGGCAATTCCACGGCATCGACGATCCGGGTCGCATTGGCGAGTGCGAAGTCGAGCGGCACCTGCTGGCCGTCGGGCCAGCCGTTCGCATCGGCCACCGGATGACTGCCTGTCGCGAGCGACTTCGCTCCGGCGTTGACGACAGCGAGCGCGCTCCCGACGTCCCAAATGTTGTAGAGAATGATGGGGTCGCCGGGCACATGCAGCGCGGCGAAAATCTCAAACTTGCTCGGCATCGGTGGCGACTCCATTGGGCTTGGGCGGAGGACCGCACTGCCCACCTCTGGACTGAATTGCTACTGCTTTGGCGCACCCCTAGGACTTTAGCCATGCTTCGAATTCTTCACGCCATAGCGATTGCCGGACTTGTCGCTTCCGCTGCCGCGAAGTCGACCCCCCAAATCAACGGACCGGCGCCGCTGCCGCCGGCGCTTCCCTGGCATGGCCCCAGCGAAGCTCTGGTCGTCCGGCCCGGTGATCCGTGGATCACGCCCGCGGAAGCATCAAATTTCGAAACCACCCCCTCCTACGCCGAAACGCGGCGTTGGTTGGAGCGCCTGGTCGCCGCCTCTCCACTGCTGCGGATCGAGAGCTTCGGGCGTACGCCTCAAGGGCGCGACCTTTATGCGATCGTCGCTTCAAAGCCGGGCCGGAGCAAGCCGGTCGTACTCGTCCAGGCAGGAATCCATTCCGGTGAAATCGACGGCAAGGATGCGGGATTGATGCTGCTGCGCGACATTGCACTGCGCGGGAAGGACCGCCTGCTCGACAATGCCGATTTGGTTTTCGTCCCAATCTTTAATGCCGACGGGCACGAGCGCTCGTCGCGCTTCAATAGGCCCAACCAGAGAGGTCCCGCCTCGCAAGGTTGGCGGACGACTGCGCAGAACCTCAATCTCAATCGCGATTATCTCAAAGCTGACACCCCCGAGATGCGCGCGATGATCGGTCTGCTGCGCAAATATCGGCCGACGCTTTACATGGATATCCACGTCACTGACGGCGTGGATTACCAGTACGACATCACTTTCGCGTTCGACGGTTGGGGCGGCCATTATGCGCATTCGCCGAGCATCGGGCGCTGGCTCGATGGCCGCTATCGGTCTGCCGTCACTCGCGCGCTATCGGCTGCGGGCCACATTCCAGGGATGTATGTCGATGCACAGGATCCGCGCCATCCGGACACGGGCATCAAACTTACCCCCGATCAGCCGCGCTATTCGACCGGTTACGGGGATCTCGCCCGAATCCCTACCATCTTGGTCGAGACGCACTCGCTAAAACCTTACCGGCAGAGGGTGCTCGGCACCTATGTGATCATCGAGGAATCCCTTCGGCTTGTCGGAGCTGAAGGTGCTGGATTGGAGGGAGCGATCAGTGCCGACCGCTCTTCGCATCCCGCGACGGAAGTGATGACCTGGAAGCCCGTGTCGAAGCCGCTCTATGTCATTCCCGATTTCAAAGGCATTGCTCACGAAAGCTATCGCTCCGCGGCATCAGGCGGGGAGGAAGTCCGCTGGCTCGGCCGGCCGGTGACTCAGCGCATGCCGGTGCTCGGCCAGGTGCCGGACAAGGTCGTGACGCTGCCTGCCGCCTGGTGGGTCCCGGCAACCAAGCCGGAAGTCATCGCCCTCCTGCGCTTGCATGGCGTTGAGTTCGACACGATTGCTGAGCCCCGCACGTTGATGCTCGACATGGTCCGGATTTCGGAACCGAAGCTAGCGCTCGCCGACGAGGGCCACATCCCACTCAAGCCGCAGGGTTTCAACCACGCGCCGCGTCAGGAGACGTTTCCGGCAGGATCGGTGCGCGTTCCGTCGGATCAGCCGCTCGGCCTGCTTGCAGCGGCAATTCTGGAGCCGGAGAGTACCGACGGTGTGCTGGCCTGGAACTTCTTCCCCGAAATCCTCCAGCGCACCGAATATATTGAGGGATATGTGATGGCCCCGCTCGCCGAGGGCATTCTCGCGACCAATCCCGCGCTCAAGGCGGAGTTTGAGCGCAAAGTCGCTTCCGACCCCAAGTTCGCCGCGGATCCGGACTCGCGCCTCGCCTGGTTCTACGAGCGCACGCCTTATTATGACGAGCGCTATTTGCTGTACCCGATCGGCCGCGAGCTCAAACGCTAGCGCTCGCGTCCAAATTGCGCCGCCTATGTCATAAAACTGCAATAAAAGTGTCACAAGGAGGTCCCTGATCCGCCGCTACGGCCAGTCACGTCAAAGCGTCCTAAGATTAGGAAGTAAGCTTCGTGAACAGGATGGTCGTTGCGCTGCCGCTTGCGGCGCTGCTCGTCGCTTGCGGTTCGAAGTCGGGAAGTGGAGGCGGAGGCTCCGCCAACGATATTCACATCGTCGGCTCCTCGACCGTTTATCCGTTCACCAAGGCGGTCGCCGAAGATTTCATGCGCGCCAATCCCGGCATCAATGTGCCGGTCGAGTCCACCGGAACGGGCGCTGGCATGAAGCTGTTTTGCGCAGGCGTCGGCGGCAAGTATCCGGATATCGAGGACGCGTCCCGTGAGATCAAGAAAAGCGAATACGACACCTGCGTCCAGAACGGGGTGAAGGCGATCATCGAAGTGCCGATTGGAATCGACGGATTGACGATCATCGAAGCCAATAGCGGGCCGGCGATGAATCTCACTCAGGCGGACATCTACAAAGCGCTCGCAGCCAATCCGTTCGGCAAAGGCCAGAACACGGCGCAAACCTGGAAGGACGTGAACTCGTCCCTGCCCGCAGTGAAGATCCGCGTCCTCGGACCGCCGCCCACTTCGGGCACGCGCGACAGCCTCGCCGACCTTTATCTTGAAAAGGGCTGCGACACCGATCCGGCGATGAAAGAACTCAAGAAAAGCAACGAGGACCAGCACAAGCAGATCTGCACGAAGATTCGTGAAGATGGCGCCTATGTCGAAGCCGGCGAAAACGACAATCTGATGGTTCAGAAAGTGTCCGCCGATCCTGGGACGCTCGGGATCCTCGGCTTCTCCTATCTTGACGAGAATGCCGACAAGGTCCGGCCGGTGAAGGTCGCCGGCGTGACTCCGAGCGAGGAGACGATCGCCAACCTCTCCTATCCGGGCGCTCGCAAGCTCTACATCTACCTCAAGGGCGAGCACATGCAGGCGAAGCCGAAGATGCGCGATTTCGTCGCCGCCTACGCTAAGATGTGGGGCAAGGGCGGAAAGCTCGAGCGTATCGGCCTTGTGCCGTTCGGCGGAGCTGACTCGACCGCGGCTGAACAGCAGGCGAGCGAGCTCAAGCCGCTTGACCCGAGCAGTCTGAAGTAGGCGGGGACGCCAGGCTCATGAGCCTTGGCCTCGCTCTGCTAACGGTCCTGATCGTGGGCCTCGCGGCCGGCTGGGTCGGCTACACCCGCGCCAGTCGCCTGCGGGCAGGTCATCGTCTGCATTCGCTACCCGTCTATCACGGCGCTCATGCTGCGCTTTGGGCTGCGATCCCGGCGCTGCTGCTAGTCGCCGCGTGGGCGCCGATGCAGTCGCGCCTCGTCGATCAGGCGGTTCTCGCGAGTCCGGAGGGCCGGGCACTTCCAGCCTTTGAGATGCAGCGCGAATCGATCCTTTCCGAAGCGCGCGAAATTGCGAGCGGCGAGCGGGAGCAGGGCTTCAATCCCGAATCGAGCCAACTTGCGCCGCGCATTCGCGCCGAGGAATCCCGTCACGCTTTGTTCGGCGGAGCGGCGGCGGTCGTTGTGGCACTAATCGCTGCCGGCTTAGCCCTTCGCCGCGGTTCAGCCCAATTCCGCGCTCGCGCCGGAGTCGAGCGGTGGGTGATGATCGTACTCTTTGCTGCGTCGCTGATTGCGATTCTCACTACGCTCGGAATCCTTCTCTCGCTGATGTTCGAGAGTCTTCGGTTCTTTAAGCTCTATCCAGTCGGTTCGTTCTTGTTCGGGACCGAGTGGAGTCCGCAGACCGCAATCCGCGCCGATCAGGCGGGTTCGTCGGGCGCTTTCGGCTCCATTCCGCTGCTATGGGGCACTTTTTTCATCGGTGCGATCATTGCGATGATCGTTGCGGTTCCCCTCGGCCTGATGAGCGCCATTTATCTCACCCAATATGCTCCCGCCCGAGTGCGTGCTTGGCTGAAACCGATCCTCGAGATTCTCGCGGGCGTCCCGACGGTCGTTTACGGCTATTTCGCCGCTCTCACCGTCGCTCCGGTCGTGCGTGATTTCGGAATTTCCATCGGGGTAACCTCGGCAAGCAGCGAAAGCGCGCTCGCGGCGGGCTCGGTCATGGGGATCATGATCATCCCGTTCATCAGCTCGATGGCGGACGATTCAATCGCTGCTGTCCCGCAGGCGATGCGCGACGGCAGCCTGGCGTTGGGCGCAACTACGTCTGAGACAATTCGCAGGGTCCTGCTTCCAGCAGCCATACCGGGCGTGATGGGTGGCATTTTGCTGGCGGTCAGCCGCGCCATTGGCGAAACGATGATCGTCGTGATGGCTGCGGGACTCGCGGCGAACCTGACACTCAATCCCTTCGCCAGCGTGACGACCGTGACGACACAGATCGTTCAGTTGTTGACCGGCGACCAGGAATTCGACAGCGCCAAGACGCTCGCGGCTTTCGCGCTGGGGCTCGCGCTGTTCCTCATCACGCTGCTTCTCAACCTCATCGCGCTGCACATCGTGCGCCGCTATCGGGAGCAATACGAGTGAGCACAACGGCTCCCACGCGCTGGACGGACCAGGCGATGCACGCGAGGGTGCGCCGTCGCTATCGGACGGAACGCTGGTTCCGCTCGATCGGCTTCGCCGCGGTTGCCATCTCCGTCCTCTTCCTCGCTTTCCTGCTGTACTCGATGGGGTCGAAGGGCATTGGCGGATTCGTCCACTACGAAGCGGCGCTCCCGATCGACTTCAGGAAGAGCGATCTGTTCCTTGACCCCGCGACGCTTCGTGGCCCCGATGCGCCGCAAATTATTGCGGGCGCAGACCTCGAAAGCGCGATCTCCCAGGCTGCCGTCGCCGCCTATGGCAACGGCGCTGCTGAAATGTTCGGTGACGCGGCAACGAATAGCCTGACGAGGGAAATCGTCGCGGACCCGAACGTCCTATCCACTCGCACAAGGCTTTGGCTGCCGGTCGGCAGTAGCGTCGACATTGCCGCCAAGCATGACGGTGACGACGCGAGTAAAGCTTTGGTCAGGATGCTCGATGCGAAGCACGCCCTCAGACCAACCTTCAATTCGACTTTCCTCAGCGCATCCGATTCGACCGATCCGTCGTCCGTGGGGGTGTGGGGCGCGCTCAAGGGGACCTTTCTCACGATTGTCGTAACGATGGCCCTGGCCTTCCCCGTCGGAGTGCTGGCTGCAGTCTATCTCGAAGAATATGCTCCGCGGAACCGATGGACCGACATGATCGAGGTTTCGATCAACAATCTCGCGGCAGTGCCTTCGATCATCTTCGGTCTGCTTGGATTGGCGGTGTTCCTCAACGTCATGAACCTGCCGCGCTCGGCTCCGCTCGTCGGGGGCATGACTCTGGCACTGATGACCATGCCGGTCATCGTCATCGCCGGGCGCAACGCAATCAAAACGGTCCCTCCGTCGATCCGCGATGCGGCGCTCGGTGTTGGCGCATCGAAGATGCAGGTGACCTTCCACCACGTCCTGCCGCTGGCCCTTCCGGGCATTCTGACTGGCACCATCATCGGCGTGGCACGTGCGCTTGGCGAGACTGCGCCGCTCCTGATGATCGGGATGCGCGCCTTCATCGCCGCCCCGCCGACCGGAATCACGGCACCGGCCACGGTTCTGCCAGTCCAGATCTTTCTCTGGTCGGACGAAGTTGACCGCGCCTTCGTGGAGAAGACGAGCGCAGCGATTATCGTCCTGCTGCTGTTCATGCTGCTCATGAACGGCCTCGCCATTTATCTCCGCAATCGCTTCGAGCGCCGCTGGTGATGGACATGAAAGAAAAGCAGCCGATCACGCCCACCACTCCGGTGCCGACGACGTCGGCGGCGATCCCCGCCGAAGCGAGCCGCAAAGGCCCGTCTGTTATGAAAGAGGAGGCACCAGACGTGCCCGAAGGCTCACTGCACCTCAATGCGCCCGAAACCGTTCCGCTGATCGATATGTCGCGCCTTCACAACATCGAAGACACTTCGGACGAGGAGATCGATCCCGATCGCGAAGCGAAGATGCGTGCCGACAAGGTCGGTGTCTTCTACGGCGAGAAGCAGGCGCTTAAGGACGTGTCGATCAAGATCTATGACGATCTGGTGACCGCGTTCATTGGGCCTTCCGGCTGCGGCAAGTCGACGTTCCTGCGCTGCCTGAACCGCATGAATGACACGATCCCGTCGGCGCGGGTGACCGGATGCATCGAGCTAGACGGTGAAGACATCACTCGCTCGAGCATGGACGTGGTACAGCTTCGTGCGCGCGTGGGAATGGTGTTCCAGAAACCAAACCCATTTCCGAAGTCGATCTTCGAGAATGTGGCCTACGGTCCGCGCATCCACGGCCTGGCGAAATCCAAGGGAGAGCTTGCAGACATCGTCGAGAAATCGCTGAAGCGCGCGGGCCTTTGGGAGGAGGTCAAAGACCGACTTCAGGAAAGTGGAACGGCGCTTTCGGGTGGGCAGCAACAGCGCCTCTGCATCGCTCGCGCAATCGCGGTCGATCCCGAAGTTATCCTGATGGATGAGCCCTGCTCGGCACTCGACCCCATTGCCACCGCCAAGATCGAGGAGCTGATCCACGAGCTGCGCGGTCGTTATGCGATCGCGATTGTCACGCACAACATGCAGCAAGCCGCGCGCGTGTCTCAGCGCACTGCCTTTTTTCATCTTGGCGAGCTCGTCGAATACGGAAAGACGAGCGAGATTTTCACCAACCCGCGCCAGCCGCGCACACAGGATTATATTACTGGCCGTTATGGCTGATCGGAGCAGGACATATGCAGCAAGTTAGCGGGCATACGCTAAAGGCCTTCGATGAGGACATCGAACGCCTGCGCGCGCTCATCAGCCAGATGGGCGGCCTTGCCGAACATTCTATTACCGAGGCCATGCGCTGCCTGATCCAGCGCGATCTGGAAGGTGCCGAGCGGGTGGTCGAGGAAGACAAAAAGCTCGATGTCCTCGAGGTCGAGACCGAGCGGAGAGCCGTGCAGCTGATCGCCCTTCGCGCGCCAATGGCCGGCGACCTTCGCGATGTGGTCGCGGCGCTGAAGATTTCCGGCGTCGTCGAGCGAATTGGCGATTATGCGAAGAATATCGCGAAGCGGGTTCCGCAGCTCGAAAATGTCGGCAAGATCGAACCTTTGTCGCTGCTTCCGGAGATGGCCAGGATAGCAACCGGCATGGTGCACGATGTGCTCGACGCCTTCGTCGAGCGCGACGCGCAGGCCGCGCTGCGAGTCTGCGAACGCGATCAGGCGGTCGACGATTTCTACGATTCCATCTTTCGCACCTTGCTCACGCACATGATGGAAAATCCGCACAACATCGGCCAGTCGGCGCACCTGCTGTTCGTAGCCAAGAACCTGGAGCGGGTGGGCGACCATGCGACCAACATCGCCGAAATGGTTTATTATGCCGCCACGGGCGAACGGATGGCGGACCGGCCAGGTAAGTCGCAGAGTTGACCCCCATGGCGAACAAGCGGCTCCTTTTGGTGGAAGACGACCGCGCCCTGGCGGACCTCGTTACCTTCCATTTTGAGCGTTCCGGCTACGACGTCAGCCGAACCGGGGACGGCGAGGAAGCTTTGATCCTGGTCGATGAGGTCAAACCTGACGTGATCCTGCTCGACTGGATGATTGAGGGGATCAGCGGGATAGAAGTCTGTCGGCGCCTGCGCCGTCGAGCGACGACCGCGAACGTCCCCATTATGATGCTCACCGCTCGGGGCGAGGAAAGCGATCGGATCCGCGGGTTCGAAACTGGTGCTGATGATTATGTGACCAAGCCATTCAGCCCGCGCGAGCTTGTCGCTCGAGTCGGCGCAGTTTTACGGCGAGTAAGACCGGCTCTTGCCGGCGAGCAGCTCGCCTATGCTGACCTCGAAATGGACGTTGCGGCGCACCGGGTTCGCCGTGCCGGGCAGCAGGTTCCACTCGGTCCGACGGAGTTTCGCCTGCTGAGGCATTTTCTCGAGCATCCGGGGCGCGTCTTTTCACGCGAACGGCTGCTCGACGCAGTCTGGTCGCACGATCCGGACATCGACTCGCGAACCGTTGACGTGCATGTGCGGCGACTGCGTCAGGCGCTCAATGCCGGTCAGCGTCCGGACTTGATCCGCACCGTCCGCTCGGCTGGCTATTCGCTCGACAGCGAGCATTGAGTGACCGAGAAGTCACAGTCACAGAACTGAAACAAATCCGTCAAATGACCGTCGCTGCGCAGGCCTAGCACCCGACTCAGCGGACAACTTTGGTCCGTAATTCGGGGTATAGAAAATGTATCTGAAATCACTGGGCCTCGCCGCGACCGCGGTGATGGCGCTCACCATTTCCGGAACCGCCGAGGCCCGCACTCAGATGCGCGCAGTCGGCTCGTCCACCGTCTATCCGTTCGCCAAGATCGTGGCCGAACGCATCGCTCGCGCCAATCCGCGCCTTGGTACGCCGATTATCGAATCGACGGGCACGGGGGCCGGAATGAAATTGTTCTGCGCCGGCGTCGGCGAGCGCTTCCCGGACGTCGAGAATGCGTCGCGGCGAATGAAGGCTTCCGAAGCGAAACAGTGCGCCGCCAACGGCGTGAACCAGATCACCGAGATTCAAGTGGGGCTCGACGGGGTCACGCTTGCGACCGCAAAGAATAGTCCGCTCGCGAACCTGACACAGCGGGATATTTATCTGGCGCTCGCGAAAACGCCGTTCGGCAAGCCCAACCGCGCCCGGACCTGGAAAGACGTCAATGCGAAGCTTCCGGCGCTTCCCATCCGAGTCTACGGGCCACCCACCACGAGCGGCACGCGCGATGCCTTGGCCGAACTCATTCTGACCCCGCCGTGTGAGGCGAACGCCGGGATGGCGGCGCTCAAAAAGAGTGACGAGAACAAGTTCAAGGCGATCTGCCAGGGCGTTCGTGAAGACGGCGCCTATATTCAGGCCGGCGAGAACGACAATCTCATCGTGCAAAAGATTGAGGCCAATCCGGGCACGATCGGCATTTTCGGCTTCTCTTATCTCGAAGAGAATCAGAACAAGCTGAAGGGTATCGCGATCAACGGAGTTTCTCCGTCATACGATACGATCAGCAGCTTCAAATATCCGGGTTCGCGACCGCTCTACATTTACATCAAGAATGCTCATGCCGCCGCGATCCCCGCGGTGCGCGCGTTCGCGGCCGAGTTCACCAAGGAGAGCACGTTCGGCCCGACTGGCTATTTGCGCCGGCAGGGCGGCATGATCGCTTCTCCGAACAACATCCGCGCGCGCAGCCAGCAGGCTGCGCGCGCGCTGTCCCCGCTCAATCTGGCGAGCCTGAAATAGCATTCGTCGCATGGAGCTATACTCTAGTCAATCACTAGGGTATGGCTCCCTGCGTCTGGAGTCGCGAGTGGGTGACTAGTCGCGACGAAATCCGAGTGACCCACGGGGGGAAGGATTAGAACATGAGGTTGAAGTTTGCTGCCGCGCTCTTTGCAGGAAGCGCACTTTGCATTTCGGCGCCGGCGTTCGCGCAGGATCCTGCGGCCCCACCGCAAGATGCACCCCTGCCGACCGAGCCGGATCAATCCGATGCGGCTGCCGACGCACAGATCGCCAACGCCCAAGCGGTCGACGAAGCGCAAGCCAAGATCGAGCTGCTGCAGGCGCAGGTCGATGCGCTGCAACAGGCCATCGAACAGGTGAAGTCGCAGATGGTGAAGGCCACCCCGTCGTGGAAAGGCGCTCCACAATGGGAAGACAAGGAAGCGGGCTTCAGCTTCAAGCCGAGGGGCCTCATCCAATGGGATGCTGGCTATGTCGGCTTCCCGCGCGGCAATGAAATTCGCAGCAATGGGACTACGACTCCGTTAGTCAACACTGGCGGTCTCAACTACCAGAACCTCGGCTGGAACAGCCGCGGTCGTCGTTTGGTCCTCGGTGCCGAAGGGACACTTCCCGGCGGCTTCCGCTACAGCGCCGAGTTCAACTTCGCGAACGCGACCGTGGACTATGAGGACATCTTCCTCGCCTACGATTTCAAGAACGCTCCGTTAACCCTCCAGATCGGTCACATCTATCCGTTCTCGAGTCTCGAGACGATGACCAGCTCCAAATACACATCGTTCATGGAGCGCGCGGGCATCACTGATGCCTTCAATTACAACCGCCGTCTTGGCATCGCCTTCACGGCCAACGACAAGAAGGCCGACGCATGGACCTTCCAAGGCGGCATCTTCAACGAGCCCATCAACGACGCCACCTTCACCCGTACCGGCTGGCAGGCGTCGCTGCGCGGCATTTACTCGCCGCAACTGGGCGATGTTCGCCTGCACCTCGGCGCCAATGCCCAGTACCGCCAGAACAGGCGCGAGGCGCGCGGCGCGAATTACCAGGAGCGTCCTTATACCCAGATCACCGACCAGCGCTTCATCAGCACTGGCAACATCGCTTCCAAGGGTGACTTCGTCGCCGGCCTAGAGCTCGCGGCGATTTACAAGAGATTCCACTTCGCGGCGGAAGCGCAGAAGGTCTGGCTGCACGGCACTTTCAACTCGGCCGATTTCATTGCCGAAAATGGCGACCTGCGCTCCAACGACGTCCCAACCGGTGCCGTTTACAACGACAATCCGAATTTCTGGGGCGGCTATTTCGAGCTGGGCTATTACCTGACCGGCGAAACACGCGCCTACAAGGGCGGCGCCTTCCAGCGCGTGAAGGTCCTGCATCCGTTCACTGAGGGTGGCTGGGGCGCGTTCCAGATCAATGGTCGCGTGGACTACGTCGACCTCAGTGACAACCTCGGCGGTCTCGCGACGATCAACCCTGGCTCGTCCTACGGGCTTGGCAGCAACTCGACGTTCCTCAACGGCGGCAAACAGACTGGCCTTCTCGCCAGCCTGATCTGGAACCCGACCGATTACCTACGCTTCCTCGCGCAATACTCACACGTGCACGTGGTCGGCGGCCCGCGTGTGACCGTTTCGACGCCGGGAAATCCGTTGTTAATCCCGCCCATTCCGCCGCAGCTCGGAATGTTCCCGGTCGGCACGACGACGGCTCCGGACGACCGCAAGTTCAACTCCGATGTGTTCACCATGCGTGCGCAGGTCGACTTCTAGAGCGTGAAGCTGAAATCAGCCTTTCGATCCTCCCCTCCCCTTCGGCTCGAAAGGCGGCCCCCTCGTCCTCGCGAGGGGGCCTCGGTTTCCCGGGACGTGGCTGACTCCGATCAATCGGCTAATGAGCCGCTGATGACTACTGTGAACTTGATCGAACGGGCGCTCGTCGACGCCCTCGACGAGCCTGCGCTCGTAATCGTGGGGAGCATCGTAAAGCTCGCCAACGGTCCGGCACGCAGACTGTTTGGAGCGGGGATCGAAGGCCGCGACGTCCGCCTCACTATCCGTCATCCACAGGCACTTGAACGCATTCTTGCGCACCAATCGACGGAGATCGAGGCGACCGGCATTGCCGAACTCGGACGTTCCTGGCGCTTGGTCATCCGACAAATCGGTCAAAGCACGGCCCTGGTTCGTATGATCGACCGGTCGGAAGCGGTTTCGGCTGAGAAAATGCGCGTCGATTTCGTCGCCAATGCCAGCCACGAATTGCGCACGCCCCTTTCAACCATTCTCGGTTATGCGGAGACTCTGGCCGAGGAGCAGGATCTGACGGCCGAGCTTCGCACCAATTTCGGTCGGACGATCCGCGATGACGCTCGACGCATGCTGCGCATCATCGAGGACTTGATGAGCCTTTCGCGCATCGAGGCCGATCGGTTCCTCGCGCCGAGCGAAACGGTTTCGATTGCAGACATTGTCGAAACGGCGATCGCCAATACGAGCCGCGTTCGGAGCGGTGGGCAATGCGAGTTTGCCGTCCACATCGCGCCGAACTTGCCACCTGTTCGAGGCGATCGAGCGCAGCTCGTCCAGGTGCTGGACAATCTCGCCAGCAATGCCGTGCATTACGGCTGCGACCGGTCGAATTGCGGAGTTGATGTCTTGGCACGGCAGGACGGCCGGTGGGTCGTGCTGACGGTGACGGACCATGGCCCGGGCATCTCACATGAGCATCTCCCGCGAATCACCGAGCGATTCTATCGAGTGGACGCTGCGCGAAGCCGGGAATCCGGCGGAACGGGCCTCGGGCTCGCGATCGTCAAGCATATCGTCGAACGCCATCGCGGATCGCTCGAAATCAAGAGCACGGTGGGGGTCGGCACAAGCGTCGCCGTTCGTTTGCCGATAGCGGTCTGACGTCCTTACACGGCGGAAGAGTTCAATACGGTGCTTAGCACTTTCTCGACCTGTTCGATCGTATAGGGTTTCTGCAGGCGCGGGGCGTTCTGCCATTTGTCGGGCATTTCCCAGTCGGCGTAGCCGCTCGTCAGAACGAACGGCACTCCCCTTGCGAAGAGTGCCTCGCATAAGGGAAAGACGCGCTCGCCGCGGATGTGAACATCCATGATTGCGGCGTCGAAAATTTCACTGTCAACCAGTTCGCGTGCAACGGCCATGTTAGGAGCTGGGCCAACCACTTGATAGCCGAGCTCCGCCAGCACTTCGGCCGTAAAAGGTGCGACAACGGGCGAGTCCTCCACGACAAGGATACGCCGGCGGTCCGTCGTGTCACTGCTATCCATTCAAGAAGCCTACTCGCTGGTCAAATGCGCTTCCAATGACTCAAATCAGTTCGGCACGGCTTGGGCCAGCCCTCTCTCTCACCGGTCAGCAGAAGCTCGCCTGAACGGCCGTCCTTGAGATCGCGC
Source organism: Pseudomonadota bacterium (assembly GCA_046731515.1). GTDB lineage: Bacteria > Pseudomonadota > Alphaproteobacteria > Sphingomonadales > Sphingomonadaceae > Sphingomicrobium. Next base: position 47,523 of record JBKPLG010000030.1, read on the forward strand.
GCAAACAGCCAGGATTTGCCGCTCGGCGAGAATTCCGCGCCGATCTCGCTGCCGTTGGCATTGATTTCCGCGCCGAGCCGAACGCGAGGGCTCCAGCCGCGTGAAGTGCGTTCGCTCCGGTAATAGGACTCAGCCCCACTCAGCAGCATCCATTTGCCGTCGGGCGAGGGCAGGGGCTCGTATTCATGCTCTGCGGTGTTGAGCGAGGGTCCGGCATTCTCGGCGACCCATTTGCCGTGCCGGTCCTGGCGGGCACGCCAGATGTCGGTCTTGCCGAGACCGCCGGGACGATCCGACCCGAAGTAGAGCCAGCCGTCCGCAGCGGGCCGCGGAAACCATTCCTGTCCAATGGAATTGACTGGCTCGGGAAGCCGTTGCGGCTTGCTCCAGCGGCCGTCCCGGCTGCGCGATACGCGCCAGATGTCGAGGTCTTTGCGTTTCACGCCATCGTCGGTGCGGGTCGAAATGAACCATAGTGTCCGGCCGTCGCTGCTGAACCATGGATCGGCTTCCACTCCATCGCCGGCGATTGGCGCATCGACAGGCTGGCCCCAGCCTGTCTTCGTGCATTGGCTCACCTTGATCCGCCATCCGCTAAACTCGGGAGTCGAGCGCACAAACCACAAATCGCCCGTCCATGGATCGAATGCCGGATGCGATTCAAATTGATCTGACGAGATCGGCGGGACGGACCAGACGACCGGCGCCGTCGCGGCAGCCGCTGCGGCCGCAGCCGCGGTCAAGAGGCCCGTCGCCAACTCCAAGCTCTAGTGAACGAACCGTGCGACTACGTCGCGGTAGCTGCGCGACACTTTCACCTGCGCTCCGGAATCGAGCACCAGGAAGCATTCGCCGTTGGTGTGCGGTTTCACCTGACGCACGAGGTCGAGGTTGACGATGGTCGAGCGATGCACGCGCTGGAAGCGACGTGGGTCGAGCCTCTTCTCAAGGTCCTTCATCGTCTCGCGCAGGATCAGCGTGTTGTCGCCGGTTTGGATGCACATATAATCACCAGCCGCGTCGATCCTTTCGATCGTGTCGACATCGACCCGGAATATCTGCCCCTGGTCCTTGATATTGATCATCTTCTCATAGCGGCTTGCAGCCGGACCCTCGGGAGCGGCTTCCGCGAGCTCCTCCGCGGCCTCGGGCGCGTGCTCGGCCAGCGCCTCCTTGAGGCGCTCAGATTCCTCCGCGCTGCGCATTTCGGTGAGCCGCTGCCGTACACGATCCATTGTTGCCGCGAGCCGATCCTCGTCGACCGGTTTCATGAGGTAATCGACCGCCTGCGCATCGAATGCGCGCAGTGCATGTTCGCCATAGGCGGTGACGAAAACGAACAAGGGGGGTTCGATGTCCATCAGCCCCTGGATCACGGAAAATCCGTCGAACCCCGGCATCTGGATGTCGAGGAAAACGAGGTCGGGCTTGTGAGTCTTGATCTGGCGGATCGCTTCTCGTCCGTTGGCGGCAGTCGCGACCACCTCCACGTCCTCGTGAGCTTGCAGCCTGAGCTGCAAGCCCTGTGTCGCCAGTGGCTCGTCGTCGACCAATATGGTCCGGATAGTCATTCGGGCTTTTCTCCGGTTTCGTAAGGAATATCGATGATAACGCTAAAGCCCCCTCTGTCGTTCGTCCTGGTCTCGAAGCGGTGCGCCGCGCCATAAGCCTGCGATAGCCTGTCCCGAATGTTCGCCAGACCGACGCCGGTGGACGGGCTCGCGCTCAGTTCGGGCGATTCCGCGCTTCCATTGTCGGCCACCTCGACACGCACCCCCTGGCCTTCGCGCATTGCAGTGATCCAGATGTCGGCTCCATTTTCACTCGGAGTGACGGCATATTTTATCGCATTTTCAATCAGCGGTTGAAGCAGCAGAGAAGGCAGTCGAGCGCCGATCGTGTCGGCATCGACGCGGAAATGCGGGCGAAGCCGATCCTCAAAACGCATCTTCTCGATTTCGAGATAGAGTTTCAAAGTCTCCACCTCCTGCGCCAACGTAACCTTGCCTGTGGGCTCGTTGACCAACGTATAGCGCAGAAAAGACGACAGCCGTGCGAGCATCGCGTTGGCCCGTTCAGTCTGCTTCAGCAGGACCAGCGTGGAGATGGAATTGAGCGTATTGAAAAGGAAGTGCGGATTCAGCTGATAACGAAGCATCGCCAGCTGCGCCGTCGACGCCTGGCTTTCGAGCCGTTCGCGCTGGTCGATCTGCTCCTCGAGCAAAAGAAAATAGTTGATCCCGTAATAGAGCGCGGACCAGGCGGCGAGCAGCGAGAAATTCAGCAGAATCGCACCAAGATATTCGACACCTACCGGCTTCAGGGCCGGCTTCAGGAAGGTCGAGACGCTCCATGTCTCAATGACTGAAAATGCAGCCGACGCGAGCACGACCGCGATCAGCGAAAGCGCCAGCGTCCAGATCGGGCGCATCTTGATGAGCCGCCGGAAAAGCGAGGCCATCAGCAACGTCAGCGAATAGCCCGTCGCGGTCAGCAAAAGCGTGTGGACCAGCCACATCCATCCCATGCTGTTGGCGAAACCGGATAGCGACCGGAGAAAGAAATAGCCGATCCAGCCTATCGACTGGAGAATCCAGAAAGCGCGATTCTTGTCGTCGAAGAAAGGTTGGTCGAGACCGATTCCGCGCGCGATTGGCGCTGCCGGCGAGCGGATTTCGGCCACTTCAGGCGGAGGCGCGCGCCGCGGCATGGCCGCTCGCCGGTCCACGATCATGCTCTCGGTCGCCATCTGGAGCCGGATATAGAGGCGAGCGCCGCCCTTTGCGAGCGCGAGACTTGCGGTTCTGCCGGTCCTGCCTCTAGCGGAGACGCCAAATGCGACAGTTCGGCGTGGACTGTCGAACCGATCGAAAGGCCCTCGATGAAGTTTCTGTCCAATCTCGCATTGTTTGCGGCACTTCTGCTTACCGCGTGCCGAGCTTCCGAGCAGACCAGCAACCGTGTGACGTCCGTCGAGGCCGCGGTCGCGCCGGTACTCACCACTCCCGATGCTCTGGACAGCGCGAGTTACGCCAAACCGCTCGAGGCGCGCGTCACGCATGTGGCGCTGGACCTCACCGTAGACTTCAATGCCAGGCGTGTCGGCGGGACGGCGACCCTGGACCTCGAACGCCGCCCCGAGGCCAGAAAGATCATCCTTGACGACAATGGCCTCGAAATCGAAGGCATAGTCGACGCGGCCCACCAGCCGCTTGCCTTCAAGGTCGGTCCAAACGATCCGAATCTCGGTTCGCCGCTAATGGTGGCGCTACGGCCGGATACCAAGCGCATCACCATCACCTACAAGAGCGCTCCGAACGCCAGTGCGCTGCAGTGGCTGACGCCCCAGCAGACTGCGGGAAAGCGATATCCGTTCCTCTTCAGCCAGGGGGAATCGATCAACAACCGCAGCTGGATCCCGACTCAGGACTCGCCGGGCATTCGCCAGACATGGGAAGCAAAGATCAGTGTCGGCAAGCCGCTGACCGTCGTCATGTCGGCGCCGAGCGCAGCCAGACCCATTGATCACCCCGTCGATCGCACCTTCTCGTTCCGCATGCAGCATCCGGTCGCCCCCTATCTCATCGCGATTGCGGTCGGTGACCTTGACTTCAAGCCGCTGGGGTCGCGCACCGGAGTGTGGGCCGAGCCCGCCACTCTCGACGCCGCTGCAAATGAGCTTTCGGACACCGAAAAAATGGTTGCCGCAGCCGAAAAGCTCTACGGCCCTTACCGCTGGGGGCGCTACGACGTTCTCGTGCTCCCGCCGTCCTTCCCAATCGGCGGAATGGAAAATCCCAATCTGACGTTTCTAACGCCGACTTTCATTGCCGGTGACAAGAGCCTTGTCAGTTTGATCGCTCACGAGCTCGCGCACAGCTGGTCGGGAAATCTCGCGACCAATGCAACCTGGAACGACTTTTGGCTCAACGAGGGGATGACGACATATGCCGAGCGCCGAATCGTCGAGGAGCTGTACGGCAAGAAGCAAGCTGACGAGCAAATCGACCTTGGAATTGACGACATGAACAAGGCGATCGCCGAAGCGGGAGGATCGAGCAGTCCGGACAGCCGGCTCCATGTCGACGTGAAAGGGCGCCATCCGGACGAAGCGTTGACCAATGTCGCCTATGAAAAAGGCGCGGCCTTCCTCCGCACGATCGAGGGGCAAGTCGGCCGCGACCGTTTCGATTCCTGGCTAAAAGGCTGGTTCAACCGCCACGCCTTCCAGCCGGTGACTTCGGCAATGTTCCTCGCTGACATTCGACAGAACCTCATCAACGGCGACCAGAAACTGGAACGGAAGTTGATGCTCGACCGCTGGGTCTATGAGCCCGGAATTCCGTCCAACATGGCGCGCCCGCCTGAGGACACGTTCGCCGAGCAGGACCGCGACGCTGCGGCTTATGCTAAAGACGGCGAGCCGCCGCAGGCATGGAAGCAGTGGACCACCGACGAACGCCTGCGCTTCCTCAACCGCCTGCCCCGCAGGCTTGCGAAACCGCGGATGGACGCGCTCCAGTCCGCCTACGACCTTAACGGCAGCACCAATATGGAAGTGCGCTACGCCTGGCTCGATCTGGCGGTCAGCAGCCGGTACGACGGCGCGGTCTCGTCGCTCGAGCAGTTCCTGACCGCACAAGGGCGCGGGAAGTTCGTTCGGCCGCTTTTCCGGGGGCTTGCCAAGGACAAAAAATGGGGGCTTCCGATCGCCAAGCGAATCTATCCGGTGGCCCGCCCGATTTACCATCCTTTGGTCGCGCGCGACGTCGATAAACTGGGGTTAATAGCCTCGGCTAAAAATGCGCCTGCAAAGGAACGGCCTTAACCGCCCATAAACGCTCTTTGTCTACTCCGCTGAATACAGTTGAAACGGCGGGCGGATGTACGAGGCTCCAGATCGTTATAAGCGCTTGATTTCAGCGCGACTTCCCGGCGGTGAATCAGCCGGCCTCGCAATTCGCGGGGCGGAGGATGAAAGTTCTCCGCTCCGCGACGTGCAGCTGATTTCGCGCGCTCAGCTCGCGCCTTTCTTCACTGCAGCGAATATTGTCTCTGCCGTTTTAATGGCGGCCAACCTGTGGGGCTCCGTCTCGCTGGCCTGGCTGGTCCCCTGGGTCCTCTCCGTGGCCGCGATTAACCTTGCCGCCATGCAGCTCGCGCGGACCCAGTCCGTAACCTGCGTCGGCCGCTCCGGCCGCCGAGTTCCGAGCTGGATGCTGGTCGGCGACGTCGTGGCTCGCGCCGCGCTGTGGATCAGCCTTCCGCTTGCCTTCTTCAACTCCCTCGATCCGGGCACTCAGGTCATCGCCGCTTCGCTTATGGCGGGACTTGGCGTCGGAGCGCTTGGCCTGGTCGTCATTCCTCCGTGCGTCACCGCCTGGATGGTGGCATTCACGGTGGGCGTCAGCGGAGCGATACTCCTTGGCCGGCACACCCTGCCGTTCCCGAATATGAGCTCCATCCTCTTCACCCTGGGTGTTGCGATTTTCGGCGTCCTCACCGTCGCCCGCTGGGCCTTCCACCAGCTCAAGACCAACGCCGACGTCGGCAGCCAGAGCGAAAGCGCCAGCCTCCTCCTGCAGGAGTATGAGCAGCGGGGCGTCGGTTGGCTGTGGCAGGTCGATCACGACAATAGAGTGACCTACATTTCCTCGCGAATGAGCGCCCTTCTGGGCAAGCCAGCCAGCCAGCTGATCGGCCATTCGCTTCCGGCACTGCTCGGCGGCCATGCCGAGCTCGGCAGGGTGCTTCTCGAAAGGCAACCGTTCAACTCGCTCGAGATGGAGCTGAACACGGCGCGCGGCTCGCGCTGGATTTCCATCGCAGGCGACCCGATCATCGATACCGCCGGACGGTTCGAGGGCTTCCGCGGAGTGGGCTCCGACATCACCGAGATCCGCCAGACGCAGGAGCGGCTGACTCACCTCGCTAATGTCGACGTTCTTTCGGGTCTCCCCAATCGCGGCCGGGTCCGCCAGCTCTTGGGTGAGGCACTGCGCTCCTCCACCAGTGGCAATGTGCCCTGCGCGATTATGTTCCTCGACCTCGACGGGTTCAAACCCGTCAACGACACGTTCGGTCACCCCAAGGGGGACGCCGTCCTTCGCGCCGTAGCCAAGCGCCTGGTCGACGAAGTGGGTCCCGATGGGCACGTTGGCCGAATGGGTGGCGACGAGTTCGCCATCGTCGTCACCGACGCTCAGAGCCGCAAGAACGTCGAAGCCTTGGCCGACCGGATCATCGTTTCAATCAAGGAACCGTACCAGATCGATCAGACCGAAATCCGCATCGGCGTTTCGATCGGCTGCGCCTTCGGTCCGATCGACGGCGCGACCGTCGACGATCTGATCCTCAAAGCCGACCTAGCCCTTTATCAGGCGAAGGATGCGGGCCGCGGTGTCGCGCGTTACTTCTCGTCCGAGCTGCAATCGGAGCAGGAGGACCGCGTCCGCCTCGAGAGCGAGCTCCGCTCCGCGATCGTCTCGAAACAGTTCCACCTCGCCTTCCAGCCGCTGATCAACGCCAAGACGCAGAAGCTCGTGGGCTTCGAGGCCCTGATCCGCTGGAACCACCCGCAACGCGGGCTGGTCCCGCCCAACGTCTTCATCCCCGTCGCCGAGGAAAGCGGGCTCATGGCCCCGATCGGCGAATGGGTGATCGACGAGGCGTGCAGGGCGGCCGCGTCATGGCCCGAGCCGATTACCGTCGCTCTCAACATCAGTCCCAAGCAGATCATCCTGCCCTCGCTCCCCAATGTCGTGAGCGAAGCGCTCGCCCGTTACCGGGTGCCCGGCAACCGGATCGAGCTCGAAGTGACCGAAGGCGTCTTCCTCGGCGATAATGGCGCGACGCTCGACGTCCTTAAACGCCTGCGCGCGCTCGGCATCGGGATTGCACTCGACGATTTCGGGACGGGCTATTCGTCGATCGGCTATTTGAACAAGGCCGTGTTCCACAAGCTGAAGATCGACGGCAGCTTCGTCCGCGAAGCCGGGAGCCGCCCCGAGAATGTCGCCATCATCCAGTCGATCGTTCAGCTGGCCAAAAGCTTCCGCATGTCGGTCACCGCCGAGGGCGTCGAAACCGCCGAGGATTTCCAGCGCATGCGCGATCTCGGCTGCGACACGATCCAGGGCTATCTCTTCGGCAAGCCCCTTTCCTACGAGCGGGCCAACCAGATGGTGCTCGGCCTCGGCGCCAAGCGCTTGGCAGGTTAATTCGGCAAGCCAACAATCTTTTCCGCTACGCAGCCTGATCTAAGTTACAGAGTTTGTTCGCAATTTGTTGATATGTCATCATTCTGACTTGGTACTCGATCCGGGCATTCGAGTGCGATCGGGGGTTGCGAATGGAGCGTATCGAAGGCGATGGAGCCTATTTCGGCCGCCGCGCGAATGAAGAACGCGTCGCGGCCATGAAAGCGCCGCATCCGAAGGCACGGAAAGCCCACCTCGAAATGGCCGGTCGCTACGACGATCTCGCCACTGCTATCGTGGTCCGCGAATGCGGGTTCGATCCAGCTCCGAAAAGCGCCGCTTAGGCGGTTCCGCTGATCTTCACGGCATCACGGAAGGAAAGCTGGTGAATCAGCTTGACGGCCTCGTCGCCCACTTCGATATAGTGACCGAGCATGATCCGACCGGCGAGCGCGTCCTGGCTGATCATCGCTCGTGCTTCCTTGAGCGCGAGGTCGCCGATCCGATGCTACCGGTCTCACGTCCGTACACACCAACCGGACCTTGCAGTCGCTCCGCAAGGACAGCTTGAATCAGCTTACTGGGCGATCGCTGGCTGTGCTCGACTGGGACGGCCTGCGGCAGGCCGGAGACTTCGACGAACTCTATCTGCACCAGAAAATCTGACTAAGGCAGAATTCGGAATTCTTTGGGCAGCGCGCGCGCGCCGTTGAGTTCGCCTTCGGCTCGAATCCGGTCATCGTTTTCGGCGAGCCGCGCATAATGATCGGCCAGCTCCCGATGACTGACCGCTGCGCGTTCGTCCGTCGCCTGCTCCGCCGCCTCACGCTCTTCTTCGGCGCGCCTTTGGAAATAATCATAGGATGGAGAATCGGTCATCGGTTCCTCGTTTAACCGAAAAATGCGATAGCCTCGCTAACCTGGGTATGGCTGAATCTTTCCTGTACCGCTGGCGCAGAAGCGCTGGCGGAGCTCCCGCCACCCTGGCGACGGCACGACTCATATGTGCTTGATCCGCAAAACCGCATTCGGCCGCGAGCCGGCTCAGCGGAACATCGCCGTGGATAAGCGCGTCGATCGCCCTCCGGGTGCGCTGTGTCACGCGATACGCTGCCGCGCTCATTCCGAAGACTTTCGCAAAGCCGCGGCTCAGACTTCCGGGGTGCAGGTCGGCGGACTCTGCCCAATCGTCCAGAGAAAGGGAGGGATTCGTTCGCAATGCCTCGGCTAAGCTGTCGGGCCAGTCGTGCACTTGTGTCGGTCGGGCGGAAACACCTTCAACCAATAGCTGAAGCGCTTCGATCGGATCCTTTTCGCACGTGCGGACAATCGCGTCCGGATCGTCGATCGAACCGACCGTAGGTCCTTGCCATCCGTCCGGAACTGGGAGCACCAGCACCTCCGCGCCCGGTCCGTGGAACCGATCGAGATGGCTTTCGAAGCAACGGTGGAAAATGACGTCGCCCGGACGCACGCGGTGGCGGCCGGTATCGCCGGCCTCGTCATAACCGCCGGCTAATACGACCGTGGCGAAGGCCTCGCGGTGGCAATGGCGCGGCAGGGATTCGCACGGCGCGTGGCGCATCCGCCCGGGCGGAGCGCGGCGGAACAGGCCATGTGAATTTCGTTCAAGACCGGCCATGAGGCGCATCGATAGGAAGGCGCACCTGAACAGACAATGGTGGTCGTATGAAGGCTTCGCTTTCTTTTCTGCTGCTCGTCCCGTCTTCGGCGGCACTCGCCGCGCCCACGGCGCAGTCCGTCCTCGCCGCGAACCGAGCGGCGGTCGGCCGGATGCCGGCGAAAGGGTCGCTCGAGCTTGACTACATGCTCGACGCCAGCGGTCTTACGGGCCCGGCGACGCATATCCATGATCTTGCTTCAGGCGCATTCGTCGAGCGCTACGAAACCGCCGTCATCAGCGGCGGCAATGGGTATGACGGCCGCACTCCGTGGCAGACCGACGTCTCTGGCGTCAGCACGGACCAGGAGGAAGGCGACCGCATCCCGGTCGCGGTCAACGAAGCCTATCGCAATGCTAATCTCTGGTGGAATCCGGATCGTGGCGGAGCGACGATGCTCTACATCGGACGCGAAACGGTCGATGGCCGTCCCGCCGACCATCTTGCAGTGACCCCCCGCGGAGGCGGGCGCTTCGAAGCCTGGTTCGACGCACAGAGCCACATGCTCGTCCGCACCGCCGAGCCGCAGCAATTCTTCAAGACCCAGACCTTCTACGGCGACTATCGCCCGGTCGCGGGCGCGATGATCGCGCACAGCCGTACCGTCGATTTCGGCACCGGCGATCCGCAGAAATACAGGCTGAAACGCGCGAGCTTCGGCTCGGCGCGGGCGCTCGCCACTTATTCCAGACCGAAAACTCCACCGGGCGGCGGGCATATCGAAGGAGGCCTCAAGTCCGTCACGCTGCCGTTCAGGCTGCTCAACAACCACGTCTATGTGGAAGCGACGGTCAACGGCAAAGGGCCTTACACCTTCATTGTCGACACCGGCGGTCATACGCTGATTTCGCCGCGCGCTGCGGCTGAGGGTGGACTGAAGGTTGAAGGTGCCGGCAAGACCAGCGGCGCCGGGGAGGGGACGGGCACGACCGGCTTCGCGCGCTACCGGGAAATCGCACTCGGCCCAGTGCGCCTCACCGACCAACCTGCCTTCATCACCAATATCTACGACCGCAACATTGAGGGCGTTCCCATCGATGGAATGGTCGGCTTTGAGCTCTTCGCTCGCTTCGCCGTGGAGATTGATTACGGCGCAAAGACGATGACGATCACCGACTTCGCGGCCTTCGATCCTATTGGTGCCGGAACCGCCATTCCCTTCAGATTCTACGACCATTTGCCAGCGGTGCGTGGGTTTATCGATGGCCTTCCCGCGAGGTTCGATATCGATACTGGCTCGCGCTCGGAATTGGACATCACCAGCCCCTTCGTCGCCCGCTACCGGTTACGCGACCGCTACCAGCCGGGAATTAGTGCGATCACAGGCTGGGGCGTCGGTGGGGCGTCTCGGTCCTATGTCGTGCGAATCCCTTCACTCACCTTGGGGGCGGTCAAGATTCCGAGCATTGTTTCGGGCCTTTCGGAAGACAAAAGCGGCTCGACGAGCGATCCGAATTACGAGGGCAATATCGGTAGTGGCCTCTTGAAGCGCTTCGTCACGACCTTCGACTACAGTCGGCGGACTATGTACCTGAAGCAGCTCGATCCGCAGCCCCCCGATGCTGGCGCATTCGATCGCTCGGGCCTCTGGATCAACGCGAGCGACGGCGGCTTCCAAGTCGAAAATATCGCGTCCGGAGGACCTGCCGAGCAGGCGGGCCTGCTCAAGGGAGACATTATCACCGCGATCAACGGCAAACCCGCGCGACCTGCGGAGCTGTCGGATGCTCGAACGCTCCTGCGCAGCCTGCCGGCGGGAACCGTAGTCGATCTGTCGATCCTGCGCTCAGGCAAACCGCAGGCCGTCCGTGTCCAGCTGCGCGATTTGATCTAGACCTTGGTCAGCGCGCCACGCACCGCGTTGTCTAGCGCATCGGAACGGAACGGCTTGGCCAGAAGGGGCGCATTCGGAGCGACGCGCTTGACCGCCTCCGTCTCGCTGTAGCCGGAAACGAACAGGATCGGCTGATCGGGCTCGGCTTCGAGGATCCGGCTGGCGACGTCGGCGCCGGAAAGGCCTGGCATGATGAAGTCGAGCACGACGAGGTCGGGCTTCTCCCGATCCACCTCTGCGAGCCCCTGCGCACCGTCGCTGGCCGAGCGCACGCGATACCCCTGCTCCTCGAGCGTCGCCACGATGAATTCGCGTACGTCCGGATCGTCGTCGATCACCAGCACGGAGGCGCGTTTGCGCCGGCCTTTCGTCTCGCCCGTCTCGCCAGCAGCGCCCGTTGCTTCGGTCGCTTCGGTTTCGGCGGCGCGGAAATATATCTTCACGGCCGTGCCCTCTCCGGGAGTGCTTTCGATGCGCGCGGTTCCCCCCGATTGCCGCGCCATGCCGTAGACCATCGACAAGCCGAGGCCGGTGCCCTTGCCGACCTCCTTGGTGGTGAAGAAAGGCTCGAACGCCCTGGCGGCGACGTCCTCGCTCATGCCGCTTCCGGTATCGGTGATGGTGAGCTCGATGTAGCGCCCGTTCGCCAGTTCGGGGTCTTGGCTGATGCGCATGATCTTTGTTGTGAAGCTCAGAGTCCCGCCCTCGGGCATCGCATCGCGGGCGTTGATCGCAAGGTTGAGGACGGCGACCTCGAGCTGCGTCGGGTCGGCCATGATCGGCACCAGCTCCTCGTCGAGGTCGAACCTCTTCTCGATGCCCGGCCCGAGCACGTTGCGCAGCAGCGGTCGCATGTTCTGGATGAGCGGCGCGACGTGCGTCGGCCGAGCCTCGAGCCGCTGTACCCGGCTGAACGCCAGCAATTGCCCGGTCAGGCGCGCTCCGCGCTCGGCAGCAGCGAGTGCATTCTCGGCATAAGCCTTCAGCTTGTCGTCCGTGACCCGCTTGCTGATGAGGTCGAGCCCGCCGACGACCACCGTCAGCAGATTGTTGAAGTCGTGCGCGATCCCGCCCGTCAGCTGCCCCAGGGCCTCCATCTTCTGGCTCTGCCGGAGCTGCTCCTGAGCCGCCTTCAGGTCGGTGATGTCGCGCGCTTCGAACAGCAGATAGATGATTTGGCCCTCGCCGTCGCGCACGGGCTGCATCGACATGTCGAGGTAAGCGGTCGGAACGCCCTCGCGCTCCATTCGCATCTCATGAGTGAAGAGCTTGCCGGCCGCCGCCTGCTTCACTCCTTTTTTGAGCATCGCCTTGTGCTGCGGGTAGAGCTCGAAGGTCGGAGCGTCCCAGATCTTCTTGCCGATCGCATCGCGAGTGTTGGTCGCGCGCCAGTGCGCCTCCTTGCGGTTCACCTCGACGACCGTCCCGTCCGGCTCCATCAAGACGAGAACCTCGAGCACCGTGTCGAACACCGCGCGGAACCGCGCCTCCGAAAGCGCCAGCTCCTTCGTCGCCTCCGCGACGTCGCGGCGCAGCTGCAGCTCCGCCTCTTTTTGCAAAGTGATGTCGCTCGCCACCCCGATGAAGCCCGCGAGCTGCCCCTCGGCATTGAACCGCGGCTGGGACACGCTCCTCAGCCAGCGCCATTCCCCGTCACAGCGCCGGTAGCGCCCCTCGAGAGTGAAGCGCTCCCCACTCGCTTCGCCCGCGATCGACCCCGCGACGATTCGGTCATGGTCGTCGGGGTGGATCCGATCGCGCCAGTCGAGCACCCGCGCTTCTTCTTCGCTAAGCCCGGTGAACGCCACATAAGCATCGTTGACGAAATCGCGCACCCGGTCGAGCCGGGTCACCCACATCATTGTCGGAGCTGAGTTGGCGATCCTCCGGAAGCGCTGCTCGCTTTCGCGCAGGGCCCGCTCGTAAGCGCGCTGCTCGGTGATGTCGGTGGCGACGATGATGATCCCGCGCACCTCGCCGGCCGAGTCCGCCCAGGGCACATAATCGACCTGCAGGGCCAGCAGCCCGCGGGTCGCATGGTCATATTCGACGGCGAAGAATTGCCGCTCGCCCGCCATCGCCGCGGTCAGGTTCGGAATGCGCGATTCGAACGCCGCTTCGCCGATCAGATCGCGCATATGCAGGCCAAGAATCGACTTCCTCGGCCGCTCGAACCATTCCGCGAAGGGCTTGTTGACGAAGCGATACCTAAAGTCGGTGTCGACATAGGCCGTCATCACCGGAAGGATGTCGGCGATCGCCAGCATCGCCGGAAAATCGAGCGCGCCGCCGCCCAATGCGGTGATCAGCGGCTGATAGCCCTCGGGCGTCCTCGGCTCGACCCGCCGCGCGACCCTGAGCGGCTCGTCGAGCAGCAGCTCGTCGGTCGTGTCAGGTTGCTTGTTCACCTTGGTGCGTCGGCCCCCTTCCGGCATGCGCCTATTTTTGCGCGCTTTTCGAAGAGAGTCACGCGCAAGTCGCCGAGCACAATCTCACGTCTGCTCCGCAGCGCGCTCGCTTGCGCTCGGTGTCTCGCTCAGGGCTGCGCGACCGCTTTGTACCGGGCGCTGCCGACCTGCCGGTACCATTCCCCGCTGCAGAGATAATAAGTGCTGCCGCGATCGATCAGCTTCATGCATCCGCCGGGAAGCGAGGCGTAGGTCTTGCCGATGACATAGGATTTCCTCGGCGGCGGCGGCGGAGGAGCGGCAGGCGGCAGCGGATCGGCGGGCTTCTCGTGCACAATCTCCCGCTCGATGACGACCTCCCGCTCGACGACGAAGAAGCCTCCGTGGAAGCCGTGCATGTGTCCGCCAGAAGGGGGAGGCGAGATGATGCCGATCGGCGGCCTCGCGTCGCCTTTGGCGGGGGCGAGGACCAGCAGGACGGGCATCGCCCCGATCACTACGGCTAAGTGAAGAGCCTTCATTTTTCCTGGCCTTAGTGCCCTTTATCAGGGGCCGAGTTCAGCAGCTAGTGGGGGAGAGAGTAAACATACGATTTTGACAAATACACTGTTCATGCGCATATTTTATGCGCATGAAAGCAGGAACGAAGACCCGAAAGGCCACCAATATAACGCTCGACATCGCGCTGGTTGAGGAGGCGAAGGAATTGGGAGTGAACATCTCCGTCGCAGCGGCCGAGGGTCTAAAGCAGGCAGTCGCCAAGACACGTGCGGCGCGATGGCTTGAGGAGAACCGGGCCGCACTTGACGCCTCCAATGCCTGGATCGAGGCGAACGGCCTGCCACTCGAGAAGCATCGCCTGTTCTAGCGTGGCGCAGTTCGACGTCCACAGGCTCGGTAACGGCCTCGTAATCGATTGTCAGGCCGACCTCCTCGACCAGCTTAACAGCCGTTTCGTTGTCCCACTCCTTCTGCGCAATGGGGCGCCGCCGCCCGCGAAGCGCCTGAATCCAGTCTTTAAAGTTGCCGGCAAAGCATATGTGATGGCCACTCAAATGGCGTCCGCGGTGCAGCGGAAAGAGCTGGGCGAAGTAATTCACTCACTCGCTGACCGTTCCTTTGAAATCACCAGTGCGTTGGATGTGCTGATCAGCGGAGTCTGACCGCCATTCCTCGCACGGGCGGGATGCGCCTCCATCCTTCGGCTTTAGAACATGGTAACGCCCGCGTCGCCCGCGCCGCTACGCCTCCCCGCAACCACTTTCCGGAGGCCAGATGCGCATTCGCAAGCTCTTTCGCGACGACGCCGGGATAACGGCCGTCGAGTACGGCCTGATCGCCGCACTCATCTCGCTCGCATGCATCATCGCGTTCAACTTGCTCGGGCTGGAGCTCGCCGACATTTTCAATACGGTCGCCAATGCGCTCGACGGCACGCCGTGAGGGATGAATGCCTTCAGGACTGGAACACCGGCCTTCGCCGGGGAAGGGGGAAGAAGACCGCTAAGATAGGTCCCCTGAGCCTGACCCTCTCCCGCGGTGGGGAGAGGGGAAAGGCGGCGAGGCGTTAGCCTTCGTCACCCATACGTAATGCCGCGATGAAGGCCTCCTGGGGGATACCTACGCTGCCATATTCGCGCATTCGGGCTTTGCCGGCTTTCTGCTTCTCCAGCAGCTTGCGTTTGCGCGTCGCATCTCCGCCGTAGCATTTCGCCGTCACATCCTTGCGCAGAGCGCCGATCGTCTCGCGCGCGATGATCTTGCCGCCGATCGCGGCCTGGATCGGGATCTTGAACAAATGGCGCGGGATGAGGTCCTTCAGGCGCTCGCACATGCCGCGGCCGCGCGCCTCGGCGTTGGCTCGGTGGACGATCATCGAGAGCGCGTCGACCGGCTCGCCGTTGACGAGGATGCTCATCTTGACGAGGTCGCCTTCGCGGTGGCCGACCTGGTGATAGTCGAAGCTCGCATAGCCGCGGCTGATCGACTTCAGCCGGTCGTAGAAATCGAAGACGACCTCGTTGAGCGGTAGCTCGTAGCGGAGCATCGCGCGGGCGTGGCTGCCGGTGCCGACATAGGTCAGGTCCTTCTGGATCCCGCGGCGGTCCTGGCAGAGCTTCAGCACCGAGCCGAGATATTCGTCGGGGACGTAGATGGTGGCGTCGATCCACGGCTCGTCTACCGCCTCGATCTGGTTGGGATCGGGCCAGTCGGCGGGATTGTGGATGTCGCGCGCCTCGCCCGAGCGCAGGCGGACCTGGTAGACCACCGACGGGGCTGTCGTGATGAGGTCGAGGTCATATTCGCGGATCAGCCGCTCCTGGATGATCTCGAGGTGGAGCAGGCCCAGGAAGCCGCAGCGAAAGCCGAAGCCAAGCGCGGCGCTGGTTTCCATCTCGAAGCTGAAGGAGGCGTCGTTGAGGCGGAGCTTGTAGAGGCTGTCGCGCAGCTTTTCGAAATCCGCGGCGTCGACCGGGAAGAGGCCGCAGAAGACGACCGGCTGGACGGTCTTGAAGCCGGGGAGGGGCTGTGGCGCGGGGCGCTTGGCGTCGGTGATGGTGTCGCCGACGCGGGTCTCGGCGACTTCCTTGATCTGCGCGGTGATGAAGCCGATCTCGCCGGGCCCGAGCTCCTGCAGTTGCTCGATCTTGGGACGGAAGCAGCCGACGCGGTCGATGAGGTGGGTGGTGCCGGCAGCCATGAACTTGATCTGCTGGCCTTTGCGCAAGCTTCCGTCGATGACCCGGACGAGGATGACGACGCCGAGATAGGGGTCGTACCAACTGTCGACGAGCATGGCCTTGGTCGGGGCCGCGGCGTCGCCCTTGGGCGGGGGGATTTTGTCGACGATCGCCTGCAGCACGTCCTCGATTCCGCTGCCGGTCTTGGCGGAGGCGAGGACAGCTTCGGACGCGTCGAGTCCGATGATCTCCTCGATCTCCTGACGGACGCCTTCCGGGTCGGCCGAGGGCAAGTCGATCTTGTTGATGACGGGCACGATCTCATGGTCGTGCTCGATCGACTGGTAGACGTTGGCCAGCGTCTGCGCTTCGACGCCCTGCGCCGCATCCACCACGAGAAGCGCGCCCTCGCAGGCGGCCAACGACCGCGACACCTCATAGGCGAAGTCGACGTGGCCGGGAGTGTCCATCAGGTTCAGCTCATAACCGTTCCACTCGAGCCGCACGGTCTGGGACTTGATGGTGATCCCGCGCTCCCGCTCGATATCCATATTGTCGAGCACCTGCGCCTGCATCTCGCGCTCGGTGAGGCCGCCGGTCGTCTGGATCAGGCGGTCGGCGAGCGTCGACTTGCCGTGGTCAATGTGGGCAATGATCGAGAAGTTTCGGATTTTCGTGATTTCAGCCATTCTGCGGCGCGCTATAGTGGCTGCTCAAAAGGGGGCAATCGATGAACAAGAAGAGCGTATTGGCTGCGAGTGCGGTCGCGGCTGTGTTGATCGGAGCGGCGCCGGCGAAGGATCCGCCGCCGATCGCGAGCTACTGGATGGATGTATCGACCCAGAGCGGGCTCGGCGCTGGAATGAGTCCGAGCGGACGGCCGAACATGGGCCAAATCATGCAGATGATGTCGGGCGGCGGAAGCTCGGTCGGGCATGTGATCGACCTGAGACTCGCGTCGAAAGACAAGCCCGCCGCTGCTCCGCAGGCGGATCACTGGATTCCGGCCGGGCTGCAGATGGGGCCGAGCCTGCCGCTCGTCACGCCTGTTCGCCCGCCGGCGGAACCGGCCACGCCCGGAATGCCGGCCAACTGGCAACAGCCAAAGGGACGGATGCTGATCTACTGGGGATGCGGCGAGCATGCGAGCGCCGGCCAGCCGACGGTGATCGATTTCTCCAAGCTGGAGCCGGGCAAAGTGCCTCCCGGAATGGCGTCCATGGCCAGCATGGCGCATGTCGTTTCCGGTCCGCACAGCGCACCGGGCTTCGGCCGTTGGCCCAACGACCGCGACAGCCGCGCGGTACCCGCGGCCCGGTCGCTTGTCGGAGCGCACAAGATCCAGGGCAATTATTCTCCGGAAATCAACTTCAGTCTCGCCGCCGGCCAGGACTTCATGCCCGCTCTTGGCCTTCGCGAGGGAGGAGCGCTGCCGTCGGGCGCGTCGCGGCTGATGTGGCAGCCCGCCGGACAGGCCACCGGCTATGCGCTGGCGATGTTCGGAAGCAACCAGAACGGCGATGTCATCATGTGGAGCTCATCCAAGAGCGCGTCGATGGTGACTCTCGACTATCTGTCGCCGTCCGAAGTGAAGCGCCTGATTACAGCTGGCGCGGTGCTCCCGCCAAGCTCGAGCGAATGTGTGCTCCCCGCCGAAGTCGCGGCGGCCTCGCCGATGGGGATGGTGACGATGATTGGCTATGGCCCGGAAGCCAATTTCGCCGAAGCGCCCAAGGCTCCGAAATGGGTGACGAAGGTGCGCTACAAGACCACCGCATCGCTGATGCGGGGAATGGGCGGAATGATGGGCGCGGCTGCCGATGGCCGCACACCGGAGCAGGCGCACCAACCGAAAAAGAAGAAGAAGTTCGGCCTCGGCGATCTGATCGGGGGAGCGATTCCGATCCCGCAGTGAGGCCCCTGGTTTCCCATTGGCTGTCCAACCACGGGCGCCTTGGAGGTGGGGCATGATGGCTTTGATCTTCGCGATTCTGTCGACGGCGCTTCTGACGGGCTGGCTCGGCCGTCGTCCGCTGGCGATCCTTCTTGTCGCAATTGCACTCCTGTTGGCGGTGCACCTCTTCCTCTGGGAAATCTATAGCCCCGAATATGGCTTCCGAATGCCGTGGATCCGGACATGAACACGACCGCGCGAGAAGGCCTCGAGACGCTGCGTTACATCTTCAACGAAGTGTTCATGCTCGCCATGATGGCCGTAATCGCCGCAATCCTGACCGCGGCGATGGTGATGCAATACGGACATGGCGAATTGCCTTGCCCGTTGTGCCTGCTTCAGCGCGTGGCGATGCTCGGCGTCTGCTTTGGCCTGATGCAGAACCTCCGCAACGGCTTTTCCGACCGCAACCTCGGCTACAGCATGCTGTTTTCAGTGTTCCTCCTGGTCGTTGCGGTTCGACAGACATTGCTCGACATCTATCCGCGCCCCGGCCACGAATATGTCGGCAGCGCCGTCATGGGTCTGCATATGCCGGTATGGTCGATCCTCATCGCCGTGACACTCATCACGGCCTTCGCCGTGAAACTGTGCGTGGTCGGCACGGAGGACGGCTCCAGGCCGCCCGAACGAACGTCGCTCGTCGGCCGCCTCGCAACCGTGCTCAGCCTTTATGTCATCGCCATCGCGCTGATCAATTTCGGATCGGTCGTTGTGCAGTGCGGCCTCGGCCAGTGCCACACGACGGGCTACGCATTGTTGAAATAAGGATGCCGGAACCGCCGGCCCCCTGATCTCCACTCGGCGGCGGCTGGACAATTGCCGCCGCCTCGCCCAGCCTGCCCACCGATCATCGAGGTGCCTCTCATGCGGATTTTGCTTGCACTTGCGATCGGCGCTGCCGCCGTGTGTTCATTAGCGGTTGTCGCCCCGGCCGATGCCGCCGCGACGAACGAAGATGCGCGCTTCACGGCTTTCGGCGACCGCGTTGTCGACGAATATCTAAAGCTCGATCCAGTCAGCGCGACGCAGCTCGGCGACCATCGCTACGATGCGCTGATGCCGGACGTGTCCGCCGGCGGACGTGCTGCACGCCGCGCTTTTGCCGAGCGATCTCTGGCACAACTCGCCAAGTTCGACGCCAAGAAGCTCAGCCGCGAGCATCAGGTCGATGCGATCCTGCTCAGGGATCAGCTCAGCTACCTGATTTTCAGCATCGACCGACTGCAGGATTGGGCGTGGGACCCGACGACATATTCGGCGGGGGGCGCCCTGTTCGGTCTGACCTCGCGTGAATTTGCACCGCTTGCCGACCGCCTTCGCTCCGCGACGGGGCGGCTCGAGGCGCTTCCGAAATTTCTTCAGCAGGCACGGGCGTCGCTCGTTCCTGCCCGAGTACCGCTGATCCATGCTCAGACTGCGGCGAAGCAGAATCCCGGACTCAACGAACTGATCGATGGAATCGTCGCCCAGAAGGCGGCTTTACCCGCTGCCGACCAGGCGCGGTTGGAGAGCGCAGCCGCAACAGCGAAAGCGGCAGTCGCCGACTATCAGGGCTGGCTCGACAAGGAGCTCGTCCCGAACGCGAAGGGCAACGAACGGCTGGGCGCTGCTCTCTATGACGAGAAGCTACGCTTGGCGCTCAACTCGCCGCTCGGTCGCGAGGAGATCCGCCGTCGGGCCGAGGAGCAGATCCGAGACCTCCGCGCAAAGATGTACTCGGTCGCTGCGGGCATGATCAAAGGCCGCCCGGGTGCACCGCCGGCACCCGCCAATCCCACGCCTGCGCAGCAGCAGGCGGTGATCGAGGCCGGCCTTGCGATCGTCAACGCCGACGTTCCGCCGAAAGACGCGATGATCCCATACGCGCGCCAGGCGCTCGACGAGGCGACCACCTTCGCCAAAGCGAGGAACATTGTCAGCTTCCCCAAAGCGAGCTTTAGCGTCATCGAAATGCCGGAATATGCGCGTGGCTTCTCGGCGGCTTTCGCCGACATGCCCGGACCGCTCGAACCGGATCAGCGCGGCTTCTTCGACGTCATGCCAATCCCGTCCGACTGGAGCGCGGAGCAGATCAATTCATTCCTGCGCGAATATAACAAATGGATACTCCACGAGCTCGCTTTGCATGAGGGCGTGCCCGGTCACTTGCTCCAGCTTGCCCATTCCAACCTCTACAAATCGCACCTGCGCGCCTTTCTGCAGTCGGGACCGATGGTCGAAGGGTGGGCCTGCTACAGCCAGGATGTGATGGCTGACGCCGGTTTTCTGGGCCGCGACCCGCGCTATCTGCTCGCCCATTACAAATTCCAGATGCGGGTCCCGGTGAACGCTATCCTCGACCAGGACTTCCATGTGAACGGCCTTGCGCGTGAGAAAGCGATGGAGCTGATGACGAAGACCGCGTTCCAGGAGGAACGCGAGGCGGCGGGCAAGTGGGTGCGGATGCAGCTCAGCTCGGCGCAGCTCCCGACCTATTTTGTCGGCTATGCCGAGTGGTGGGATTTCCGCAAAGCCGCAGAGAAGCGGCCGGGCTTCAACCTCGAGAAGTTCCATAACGATGCGCTGAGCCACGGCTCGCCGCCAGTGCGCTTTATCCGTGAGCTGACGCTGAGAGAGCCGATCCGCTAGCTTCACTTAGCCAATCTGACTTCATTCTTGTAAAAACTTAAGCGCCAAGGACCTGCCTTCCGCTGATGGGAGGCAGGGCCAGTCGATACTTTCTCTCCACGCTTTTGCGGAGCGTCCGCTTCCGACTCATTACGGACAGGGGACATCTGGCGACTGACCCGCGACAGGGCGTACAGTGTCGGCGACTCAAAGGCAGGAGCAAGTTAGATGAAACTTCGCTCAGTGCTGCTAGCGGCACCTCTTGTGTCGGCAGCGGGCGTCGCACCGGCCCAATCTAACAATCCTGAAGCTACCCCTAACGCAAACCTCAACCGAGGTGGAACTGTCCGTGCCAACTTCGTTGAAGTGGCCAACGTGCGCTTTACAGCGGACATGGAAGCCTTGAGAAAGGACGGGCTTGCTTTGCGAGCGCAGGACGGCGGAACTCTCACGCCCGAGCACCGCGCACAGCTTCAGGCGAGGCTCGACCAGATCAATGCCGCTTACCGGGATCGGGTGGGGCGATTTTAGCATCCGTCGGCTCGCAGACCCTGAGCTTTTCTCTTCCGCAGCCTGTCAAAACTTAGAGCAGAAATGGCGCCATTCGTCTTCATGATCTCGATCATGACTGCTGAAATCTTGTCGACCAAAGGTCAGTACACGCCCGTGATATAGCACGGTCGTAGTGTTCGCTTTCCACCCATGTGCATTCGAGCCGCCGAACCAATCCAGCGCTACTTGAGGGCCAGTGTGCTCCTAAGTTAGCTTTCGGTGCGAGCGATAACGGAGGGGCCGACGATGCGAGTTTTCAAAAGCCTGCTTGTGTCGCTCATCGGACTGACCGCCCTGACATACGCGCTGCAGAACCTGGGAGACATCGGCGAAATGCGTCAGCAGATTGGCGCTGTGCCGTCGGCTGCGAGCTCTCCGACCATAAGCTGGACTGGGTTCGCTCTGATCACCTTATGCCGGTTCTTGATTGCGGCGGCGGCCTTGAAAGGCGCGTGGGATTTGTTTGCGGCGCGAAAGGGCACAGCAGAGGAGTTCAAGGAAGCGAAGTCCACCGCAGTATGGGCTGGCGGCCTGTCGTTACTTTCGTGGTTCGGCCTGTCGCTCATGGTTGGTGGTGGGTTGTTCCAATGGGGTACGGACAATGGCGCGGCCGCGCTGACAAAATCCTTTGCTCTGGGCACCACATCGGCGCTGACCATCCTCTTCGTCTGGGGTACCAGAGACTAACGGCGTTCCGCTTTCCATCCCTTTCGGCGACGCTCCTGGGGGTTCTGTTGCTCGACCGCCGCCGAGAATTTTCCGCTTCCAGCTAGCTGCAAAGTAGACATTGCGATCAGCGATGCCGCGCGCCGGTCCGGGTAACCCCGGATGTAAAACTACGGTACATCTGTAATTACGAGCCAACTGCTGTTCGTGAGGAGCTTGAGCATGGGGGATGGTCGCATGGCCGGCGGTTTGTTTCCGCTGATGTTCGTGTTGACCAGTACGGCAGAAGCGGCTCCATCAGCCGATACTTCAATTCAGGTCGCGCTAGCCGAACCTCCACCGGCAGAGACTTCGGCCGCCGCGCCAACCCAGGAGTCCGCAGGTCAGCAACCGTCCGAAACATCGGCAGCGCCCTCCAATAAGAAATGGCAGTTCGCGACAATCGGCTACGCCTGGTTCGCGGGAGTGTGGGGCAAGACGGACGTGATTGGGCCGGTCGAGCCCGTTGAGCTCGACCTTCCGTTCGGCAAGGTCCTTAAGGCGTTCAAGTTCGCCTTCATGGGCGCCGCGGAAGCGCGTCGAGATCGCCTCGTCCTCGTCGGCGACCTGACCTTTATTCACCTCGACGCAAAGGAGGGCATCGGCATTCGCGATCCCGATTTCCTCGAAGCCGAACTTGACTCACGGACGGCCGAAATCACGGCGCTCGGCGGCTATCGCGTAGTGAATGATGGTCCGGTCAACGTCGATCTTCTCGCGGGCGGGCGGGTGAATTTTTTCAAGACGACCCTTCAGCTTGAAGGCCCGATCCGTAGCGCGTCGGGGTCGGTCAAGCAAACGTGGTTCGATCCGCTGCTCGGCGCGCGAGTGCAGGCCCCACTTGGCGGCAAATGGAGCTTCTCCGCTTACGGCGACATCGGCGGGTTTGGAATAGGTTCCGACCTCACCTGGCAAGCCGTCGGAATAGTCAACTACCAGATCAATCGTAAGATTAGTCTAGGAGCGGGCTGGCGCCACTTCAAGGTCAACTACGACCATGGCGAGTTCCTCTACAACGTCTATCAAACGGGACCGCTCATCACCTTCCGCACGGTCTTGTAGAAAACCCTTCTGCGAAACTACCCGCCAACCCTAGGGTCCAATCCAGAATCCTCCTGATTTTCCTGAACGCCAGATGAATTAAATGATGAGGCGGTAGGCCGATGACTGGACCGAACGCTTCCTCACTTTCGGGTGGCCGGTGGGAACCTGAGCTGGGAATAATCTTCAG